>JAYTVV010000172.1:0-39739 GCA_043743795.1 Geobacteraceae bacterium | reverse complement strand
TTTATAGCTGACCGTCCTGTGGCGATATCACATCATTCTATTAACTCACCCTTTGCTCACGTCTCCCGCTTTCTGAATCGAAGTTGCTGCTTTATCTCTCTAATAATTTCGGCATCTTCCGGAGACATTTTCGAGAGATGCTCCTGCAAAAAAATGATTACTAGAGAGATAATGAACGCTGAGAACGTGGAAACGAGTACAATTATTGCCCGTTTCGGCTTGCTTTTCTTCAATGGGGCTACTGCTTCATCAAGTATCTGAACGGGACTGAATTCCTTGGCTTCATTTATTTTAGCTGATTCATATTGTTTGGTGAGCTGCTCGAAGATAGCTTCCTGTATCTTGACATCACGTAATTTACGCAAATATTCCAGACCCAGTTCCGGTACATTTCCAGTTGCAGGGATAATATTGTCTCCACCACCACTCCCGGTCTGGGTACTCAACTGCCCTTTAAGGCGGGCAATGGCGGACTGCAATTCCTTCACATCATAGTTTTCATCCGTCCGGGAGTTGCGCAGTGAGGCCAGTTGCACCTCCATCCCCACAATTTCTGCCTTGATCCGGGCGATCCCTTCGATGGCAACAGCTGCCTGGGAATCTGCCTTAATGGTTTTGTGTTGTTCCTGGAAAGCCTTCAATGCATTCTCAGTGTGCTTCAGCTCTACCTTGACAACCTCTATGCGTTTTTCCAGAAAATACCGTTCTGAACCGGCTTTAGTTACATACAGCTGCACACTACGTATTATCATTTCATTTACAAAAGTATTTGCCAACTGGGCAGCTTTTTGGGGATACTTGCTGCTGGCGGCAACAGTGATAACACCATCCTTGCCGGCCGTAAACTTGACCGCTGCCTCAACACGTTTTCGGGCAGCTTCAAGTGTCAGCGTCTTGTCCTCGTCCTTCTGCAGATCCAGCCGTTTGACAACAGCATCTGCCACCGAACGGCTCTTAAGGATGGCCATATAGAGATCTGTCGATCCGCTCATTCCACCCAAAGCACTTTGTATTGACCCGGTCTGGGCAATAAGAGAGGTAAAGGCACTATTGGGGTTTTCTCTTGGTGGAGGATAAATGTTGGAAGTTGCTGTATAGATGTTGCTCATCGCCAGAGAGAAGCAGACTGACAAGACAACAGCCACCGAGCAGATCTTGATGATCAGCATTTTTCGTCTGACAACAATCCGCACCAGTTCAAGCAGGTTGATCTCATCTTCGTCGCCGGCGGCTACCGGTACATTATTGTATGGTTGTTCGTTCATGATCGCCCCCTATCTCAACCCGATCAAAACAGTGCCGGCAGTAAGGGCTATTTGCGACATAATGGTTGTGATATCCTTTATCTCTCGCATCCAGGCTACACGTTCTATTTTCTGCGGCACCACAAGGGTATCACCCGGCTCCAGTATGGACGAGGTGAAGCTGCCAAAGCTCCAGCGGCGGGAGTCGTCACTCCAGTGCATGCCATAGGTTGATTGCTGGCGGCTGAAGACCGTTCCATCCACCTTGATGATGTACATCTCGTCAGCCTCGGCATCATTGGTGGCGCCGCCGGCCAGTTGCAGACAGCTGTCAACATCGGATGTTTCCGGCACATAAACCAGGGCGACCGGGTTGAACACCTGCCCCATAACATTCACAACACTCGGACGGGGCGGGATGGCAAGATCGTCCCCCCCTTCCATGACTAGATCATAATTGCCTTTCTGCAATTTTTCCAGAGACTTGAGCTTGATAACCACGCGCCCTTCGGCCTTGAGCAGTTTCATCCGCTCTATACTCTTCATAACCGTATCCAGCGAGGCCTTGGTCGCCTCCAGTTCTTCCTTCGTAGTAGATAGGGATGTCAGGGCGGCCTGTTTCTGCAGCACTTCCTTTTCCATCTTGGTAACGATCTCCTCAAGCCGCTTCTGCTGTGCCTCTCGTACCGACCGGCGCAGGAATTTTGCTCCTCGAAGGTAGGCCTTGTCAGAGTACCCACCGGCACGGGCGATGACCGAGCTCAACTTTTCTCCGCGGGCTATGGAGTAGACACCCGGGAAACGAACCTCACCCTGCAGGGTGACGAATTTATCGGCCGAATCGGACCAATCGGTAACACCGCGGACAATCAGTACGTCATCCGCTTGAAGCGGCAGGTTATGCTCCGGGTCTCCCGCCAGGGCCTTCCCCAGGTTGAGCTGGATTCGCTTTGACTCGGCCTTTGCGCCGGAGACCATGATCCGGGATAGTTCTGCCTGCTCCAGGTAGGCGTTGCGCCGCGGACTCCCCGCAGCCGTTACCAGGTCCCGGACCGACATGCCGAACTGGAAATCAAAGGTGCCGGGATTCACAACGGCGCCGTTGATGACAACCTTGGGCTTTTCCTCCATCTCCGACCGGGAGAATATTTTCACCGTATCCTGTTCCTGGAGAACGATATTATCCTGCTTTCCTCCTGCCAGTGCCATGCGCAGATTGACTGTCAACAGTTCACGACGGTAATCCGGAGGCAACAGCCTGGTAATCTCAGCCGATTCAAGATACGAGTCCGGCAGCAGGGCCTGGAAAGAGGGGACAAGATCGGTCAGGTGCATTCCGGGCCTGTACTCGTAGTCGCCGGGACGCAGCACATTCCCCTTCAGGCTCACCACCTGCCGGGTTGCAGCCTGTACCGGAGAGACCTTCACCATATCGCGATCCTGCATGGTGACTTTTGACAGCATACTCTCCAGATTCTCCGGCTCCAGGGTTATATCCTGAACCACCCTGGCACGGTTTTCCACCAGGCGCTCCAATTGCATCCGTCCGGTATAACCACTGGCTGTGACCCCTCCGGCCATCTTCAGGGCCTGGAGGAGCGATGTCGCCCCGTTCATCTCGTAAATTGCCGGGCGACGCACCTCGCCGGCCACCGCTACGACCGGGCCGATAACCGGAACAAATATGGTATCACCATTCTGCAATCGCTGGTCCTTGCTCCGGTCCCCATTCAGGAACAGGTCATACAGGTCAACCTCTGCCACGGTCTTGCCGTTTCGATTGACGCGGATGCTGCGGAGGGACCCGTTCTTGGCGGGGCCGCCCGCTGCCCCGAGGGCATTAACGACCGTAGCCAGAGAGCTGACCTGATAACTGCCCGGGGTCTCAACCTCTCCGACGACAAAAACCTGTATCGTCCTCAACCGGGCCATGGTAAGCGTCATCTGGAAGTTTTTGTAATAGCGCCCCAGCGTCCGGTTGATGGCGTCCCTGGCGCTCGCCAGACTCATGCCCCACACATGTACATTTCCCGCCTTGGGGATACTTACCTCTCCATTGCGATCAACAAGGACTTCAAAGCGGCCGTCCATCGCCCCCCACACCGACAGCATCATCCGGTCACCTGGTCCTACCTGGTAATCATCCCCCACGGGAAGCGACCCCATCACCGCCTGTAGCTGGGTGCTGTTGTTGAAGAAATCATAACCGAACTGGCGGAAGTCCCTGGATACCGGTTCTAGATACTGTTTATCCAGCAGCGTGATGCTCTTCCTGGAGAACGACTGTTCCAGTGAGGATGGCGGCGGAGGCCCTTCCCGCTTGATGGGTCGCACCTTCGCGGTGCTGTCCACCTGCTTCAGCAACAGGTCATCTTCGGGCCTGTCTGCCGAAAGTTCCCGCTCTTTTTTTTCCATGAGGAGCTTCAACAGCGCAGCATCACTGTCCCCCGGCAGACTTTTTCCGCCGTAGAGAGACTTTGTCTGGCTGCCCTCCAGATCCACGGCTGCAGCAGAAGCTGTAACAACAGAGAATGCAATCATCAGGCATATGGTCAGGATACGTATCATAGAACAGAAACTCCTTGGGGCTGGGTGCGTAAATATGGAATTTTACAGAAAATAGCCGATCAGGTCAATATCGATAACGCAGTTCAAACAGCAGCAACTGGTTGGTACGCCCGGCACCCTCTACCAGGTTCAGATTGGCGATCTTCTCGATACCGTACTGAAGCCGGCCATCAACATCACCATGAATCGGCACTCCCCACGAAAGGCGTCCGGCATGTTTCGATTCCATCGCCTGTCCTTCCGTGCGATAGGAGCGTCCCCGTTCGGTATAGAAGTATTCCAGGGCAAGATTGTTACGGACACCGAACCAATGGGAATAGCGACCGAAGAACTCCTGAACCCCGGAGCCGCCCTGGGAGTGCCCCGGCGTCATGTCATGGTAGACATAGCCGCGGGGAAACTGCCAGTCGCCGTAGAGCATGACACTGCCGAAGAAATACTCGAAACGGAGATCATCCCGGCAGGCGGATGTCAGGCAAGGGACATAGACACCGGCCACGTAGCTCTCCACGATCGGCCAGACACCACCGGCATTATCCTCCCCCGAAAACTCGCCATACACTTCCATGTTGCGAAGCGCGGGGATGCGAAAGCGCAGGTCCAGCCCCGCAATGGTGTTGGAGTGATCGTTGTAACCGCCGCCAAAAATGGTATCGGATGAGCCTGTGAATCCCGACCCGCCCGCTTGACGGACAAAGTTGGCGCCTACTTCAAACCATTCCTTCGGCTTGACCGCCAGCTTGAACCCGACCAGCCACGGGCGGCGCTGATCCGGCGTGCCGGCATCGGTTTCATTGAAACGCGAACCGATCAGTGAATACTTGACATCCCCGATCCAGTTCTTGACCCAGGCTACATTAATCGGTTCGGGGCTGGAAAGCTTGATCAAGTCGAAATTACGGGCATTGCTGGTCAGGGTCGTGGATCCGCGATAACCGGGGCCGAACCAGTTCTCATCCCGGCCGGCTTCCAGTTCCAGCCCGCCGCCCCCCAGTTTCAGATAGCCCCGGTTGAGGTTAACGGAGACGTTGTCGCGGGACACCAATGTGGCCGGCTCTACCAGCAGCGTGGCCAGATCGAGCAGGAAAACCTCGGCGGCCCAGCGTATCTCGCCGCTGTGACCGCGGGGATGGATCCTCCCGTTATTGTTCTCCAGCAGCGGCGTACCCTCGGTACCGCTCGTACGCACTGGGCCGGCAATGAACGGACGCAGGTCTCCGCCGATAAAACCGAACGCCGACTGATGCCCCGGATCCAGGGAGGTACGATTGTAATCCCGCGGCACACCGTCCAGATAGACATAACGCTGACGCAGCGAAGCAACCGGATTCACATCGAAAACCGCCGCTTTTTTATCGGGATTTTCGCGCAGGAACACCTCGCGCGGCAGGCTTTCACGGATCCTTTTGATCAGCTCCCTGGCAAAGGCCGGGCCATCCGTATCCTGCAAGGCCAGGTTCTTTTGCGCCTCCACCACGAGCCTGGCCGCCTCGGCCTTCGAATAGGGGCGCAGCCCTTTCACGTCGGAGCGGATAAGCCCCATGCCGGCCAGTTTTTCTAGATAGCCGTAGACCGGGCTGTCCAGAGGGATGTTGGCCGAGGACAGGGCAGACACAGGGACGGCATAAAGTACGATCAATACCGCCGCACCAAAGACAATCCTTGCTACCGGTCCAAATCCTGTACTACCGATTCTATCAGGCATAATCAATACGCACCTTTACCGCTCAGAACCACCGAAAATGTTCTGACGAGCAGACTGAGGTCAAGCCAGACTGACCAGTTACGGATATAATATGAATCCAGGGTCTCCTGCACTGCAAGATTTCCATCACTACGTGCGTTCACCTGCCACATCCCGGTCATGCCCGGCATGACGCTTCTGCGTATCTCCCTGAAGCCCTCTTCGAACTGCTCCAGGTGATAATGTGGAAAAGGTCGTGGTCCCACCAGGCTCATCTCGCCCCGCAGCACATTCCAGAGTTGCGGCAGTTCATCGAGGCTCGTCTTTCTCAGCAAGGTGCCTACCATCGGAAGGATGCGCGGATCATCCTTGAGTTTGAAAAACTGGTCCCACTCATGCCGGGCGGCCGGATTTTTTTCCAGATAGTCGTGGAGCAGCCGGTCAGCATGGGGGAACATGGTCCTCATCTTCCAGACCTTGAATTTCCTGCCCCCCCGCCCCTCGCGCACCTGGCAGTAAAAGGGATTCCCGGGGCTTACCAGCATCGTCCAGAGCGCAGTCAGCATAAGTATCGGGAGGCTCACCACAAAAAGCGGGACCCCCAGCAGGTAATCCATCATGCGCTTCAGATACCAATTCCTGCGTAACAGAAGATTTTTCTGGATCTCCAGCCCGATAACCCCCCCCAGGTCACGCGTCTCAACCCAGAGGCTTTGCAAACCGATCAGGTCAGGCACAATCAGCACATGAAAAAAAGGCAGGTGCCGGGCCAAATAGACAACCCGTTCACGACCGGCGCCGGGTATGGCAATCAGGGCGCAATTGACTTTCCCGCGATATTCATTGGCCTTGTCAAGGCCGCCAACAACAGGAATACCCGCAATAGATGAACCCCACTTCTTCCGGTCGTCATCAAAAAGGGCAATCGGCCGGTACCCCAGCTCGGCTTCATTGAGCAGGGAATTGACAACATGCTCGCCGGTCATACCGGCGCCAAGAACGATGACCGGTGTACCCCACTGATTGAGGCGAATCAGTATCTTGCGGAAAACAAATTGAAAAAACGGCGGGAGAATCAAGGCCACACATAAGGTGATCAGCAACCCCCCCCTGGAACGGCCACTTTCATGCATAAGAAAGTTCCAGGTAATAAATATCATGAAAAAAATAAATGTGGTGCGCAGACGCCTTCGCAAACGCTCCACAGTAGTCAGGCCATAACCGGGGTAGAGTTGGACCAGCCAGAATCCCACCGGAAGGAGCAACAATCCCATAGAAAGTTTACCATAGTCCTGCTGCGACATATCCAGCGGCAGCCAAATGGTAAGGACTGATCGTATCAGCCACCCCAGATACAGTGAAACCTGGAGTGCAGCGATGTCCACGAGACATTTAGCCCCGCGAACCCATTGCTGCTCTTTAAAAACCGCATAGCTTGAATTACCAGGATTACGCATAGAAATGAAGGCACAAACAGTGCTCTGAGCTCCTTACATGGATAGCAACCGGCACAGTTTTGATTTCGCCAGTTGAACTGAGAAAAACAGGATAAATCTGGGATTGTGCTTGAGATATCTTTTCCATAAACGCCGCGGTTCCCGAATCAGGCGATACAGCCACTCTAGCCCCATGCGCTGCATCGCAACCGGTGCCTGCCTGACCCGACCGGAATGGAAGTCAAACGCAGCCCCGACTCCAAGCATAACGGCTGAAATTGATGATCTGTGTTCTCCCATCCAACGCTCCTGCTTTGGGCAGCCGATCCCAACCAGCAGGATACGCGCTCCGGATGCCGCAATCTGCCGGGTATAGGCAGCATCTTCTTCCCGGGTCAACGACCTGAATGGAGGAGCAATTCCACATACTACTTGAATTCCTGGAAAGCTGTCATTCAAAAAGGCTTTAAATCTCGACAGGGATTGCTCAGTGCCACCATAGAGCGCCACGGGGATCTGATTGTCTGCCGCAGCACGGCACACGTGCAACGTCAACGCGGGACCGTACACCCGTGTAGCGCCCCTCACTCCCAGTTGCCGCAATCCCCATACAAGCGGCATGCCGTCAGGAGTCACCAGTGCAGCGGAATTGATGACCTGCATGAAATCCTGGTCATCATGGGCCTCCATGACCATATGTACATTCGCGGCACATACATAGCACGACTCATTTGTCCGGGCCCAGGATATGATTCTGTCCGTTGCGTCCTCATAGCTTGTTGCATCTACGCGCATCCCAAGAATGTGGCGAAACCCTGCTGGTGTATATTCGAGTGTCCCGGTCATATAGCTATATTTGCCCAATACCTGATGTATTCAGAATATGAACCATCATTCTGAAACTTCAATCCCGGAATCCTACCAGGTCTGAGTGTCCACTTTTCCAATTTCACCCCACCGGCTTCAGCGCTGCAAGACCTCTTTGTAAATTGCCAACGTCTGTTCAGCCGTCTTATCCCAACTATATTTTCTGTACATCTCTTTTTGAATCAACTCGATATCGGTTACTGCAACACTCAGTACCTCATCTAATGCACGACAAAAGTCATCATAATCAAGATAAAAACGTCCGGGGACGTTCACTCCATCCACTCTCAAAATTTCATCTACAGAAGTGTCCGCAACATACAGGGCAGGAGTCCCGAGTTGATACGCTTCCAATGCCGGAAGGCCGAACCCTTCAATTTCGGACGGATAGATAAGAGCTCGTGCCGCCATGACCAACTGTTTCAACCCTTCTTCGTCAAGCGGGGCAAGGACCCTTACACCCTTTATGGTTTCAACCAATTGATTTAGCGACGTGCTCAATACACCGACCAACAAGAGCTCCGGCAGATCCCTCCCCTCACCTTCCATACGACTCCAGACCTCCAGGAGCCAGCCGGTCCTTTTGTGTGGCAGTTCGGATGCAAAATGAATGACATAATCCTGCTTTATACTCCAATCCACGGGATGGATATCGTGATATTTAGAGGCCAAATACGTCAAAAAGACCGGCGGTGCCTTGATGCCGTGCAGATCACAATAGCGCTGGATGGATGCTGCCGATTTGTGGCTGATGGTGATGACCGCATCTGCCTGCTGCAGGGTTCTGGTAAGTATCGCAAGCCAGTACTCAAGCTCGAAGGGTTTGAATACCTTGTTCCTGTCCCGATAATTGTCGTAGTAGTGGGCTCCGATTGTATCGAGTATTGAAGCAATACGCAGTGCGCCCTTCGGGCTGTAGAACGGCATGAAGCCTTTCGGATAATGGTAGATCTCGGCCTTGGGCAAGACAAACGGGTGGAGATGGTCCATCAGTAACCGAACGGGAATACTGCCGGTTTTTATTGGAAGGGTCATATTCTCTACACCGGGTATCCTAGGGCCATCAAGCGAGGTCAATGAACTAATTGCCATTTGATCCTGCTTAACAAACCTGGTGATAAGTTCTCTGGTGTAAACCCAGATCCCTCTCGACTTTCGTGTTTTGGCCTGGTCACAAAGGTAATAGCAGACTTTCATTTTTTTATCTCACCACAACTAACGGGAATCCCATTGGGGGTTAAATACGTTGGCCATACCCATCAAAATAATGCCCCTTGAATAACCGTATCAGTACACGTTTAATTCGGTAAATATACGCCAGTCGCTGAAACAACCTGAATGGTAAAACGCGAGAAATAATGAGTTGTTGATATGAATTTATATGTTCTCGTATCGATTCTTCCAGATGAAGGTTCCCACGGTGCGAAAAGTTTTTTACCGTCTTTGCTTCCTTATGGTAACGGGCCTGAGCAATAAGATATTGAATGTGTTCAATCTGGCACTGGAAAGCCATTCGTGACCAGAAATCCCCATCCATATCATACTGCAATGTTTCATTGAGATAACCTATCTTACCAAAAACAGTACGCTTCCAGAAAGTAGTTGGTTGGGATATTATCAATCCGAATCCAAAACATATTCCCATGATTTTGTCGTATGAGATCTCTTTCTTATGAAATAAAAAAGTTCCATTCTCATCAATTATTTCAGCATCACCATAAATCATTTCGGTTTGAGGATGCTTTTGAAAGTGTTCAGTTACAATTTTAAATACACCGGGAAGGTATAAGTCATCAGAGTTGATCCAAGCGACTATATCCCCAGTTGCTCTTTTCAGACCTTTATTTATAGCTTCTGTTTGCCCACTGTCCTGCTCGCATACCCAATAAGATAAGTATCTTTCATATTTCTTTATTATTTCCAAGGAATTGTCTGATGAACCGCCGTCTATAATAATATATTCTAAATTGGGATAATTTTGCGAGAGTACACTCTGTATGGTTTGTTCGAGAAACTTACCCTGATTGTATGAAGGCGTGATTATAGATATTTTAGGTGGTTTCATAGGCATAATTCGTCCCGCGAAGTAACAAGTGTTGGTCATTTTGTGGCAGAAACAAGATAACTTCCATACAGCGAAAGAAGAGGGAAGTTTTCACCAAGATGGCGTGAGACTTTACCGCTCCCTTTTATGCAGATAGATCTGAATCCGATCCGTTCAAGTCTGCCACGCATATCGTCAGACTTGTGTTGTGAAAGGTGTGCACCACCTAGCACACTTCCTCCTGTCAGTTTAAGTTTGAGGTATCCAGGATTCGGTGTAGTAAGTAACAGCGTTCCCCCTGATTTCAGCACTCGGTTAAATTCTAAAAGTGTTTGATCTACATCGTCAGGATGCAGATGCTCAATAAATTCTCCCGCCACAATAACATCAAAAAAACAATCCGGTGCATCAATATTTGTAGTAAGAGAGCATATTTTCTGCTCATATATACCTTCTTGAATTCGATCAAGCCGCTCCCTTACACAATCCAGGCCGGTTATTTTCAAGTCATTATTCAGTTTTTTTAGTTCATTGCCACCACGCCCAGTATTGCACCCAACATCCAGAACATAACTGACATCTGAGGGGAAATGTCTATAAAACTGTTGGTAACGTTCAATTGAGAATGGATCAATCTCGCTTTCGAATTGAGCCACATTTAAATCTCTATAAGTAGTATTCATAATTATCCTGATCTGCTTTATCAGCTACAAAGAAGAGTATATTTCTGAAATAGTATCAATCTTATTAGACCATGTTGCTGTTCTTGCAAAGTTGTATCCCGCGCTTCCCATTTCTAAGCGCATGAGTGGATCATGATAAAGAGACTCGATTGCATGAGCGATTTTAGCGACGCATTCAACAGGCGTATCAACATTCACTTTAACTCCGGCACCATCCGGTACGATATCGCGTGAACCATGGTGATTCAAGGTTATTATGGGCAATCCAACAGCCATCGCCTCCATAAGCTGAGCTGGGCAGGAGTCCCTAAGGCTCGTGAAAATGAAAATATCGCTTTGAAGATACATTGTGCGTACTTCATCCCATGGGATACTGCCCATGACAACGACTTTGTCCACTAGACCCAATTTTTCAATTTGTCTATTGATCCGGTCCTGAAGGGCTCCGCCACCAACGATTGTTAAGATGAATGGTATTTTACGGTCTACACAAGATAACGCCTCAAGAGCCAGATTTAAAGCCTTGCGTGGCAATAAGCTGCCAACCCAGAGCAGGTTCAGTGTGTCGGATTGTTTGAGAGGGGGCGGTTGACTAAGGAGGTATGATTCCGAGACGGAGTTATCAAGAATGAAGACAACTCGCTTTGCACCAAGTTTTTTTGCCAGCACATCAGTTTCTTTATTTGTGACTAACACGACACCAGACTTTTTCATTGTCAAGACCGCAGTTGGAATAAACCGCAACAAATAATTAGTTATAAAGGAACGGATGGATTCACGCCACCAATACTCCATGAAATATTTTTTGAATGCAGGCGGCGCAGTTTGCCCACCACCTACGGGTCCAAAAACAAGGGGCTTATTAAGCCTCCACAACCATGTGCCTCCTTGCAGGCTGCCGAGAGTAACATGGTGGACTACATCGAATTTTTCAACAAGATCGATTTGTTCCGCACTGTAATACACATACCATTGCCACAGCAAATAGTGAATCTGCAGTTTCATTCCTCGACCGGCTTTAATAAGCGGTTCAACGGCAGATGGCAGCGCAATGTAAACAAAGCGGGGGTTTGTTATCTTTTGAGACTTGACAGTGTCTTCTATAGCGTCCTTCCAGTTAGCACTGGTTAACACAACAACATCATGGCCTTTTTCTGCCAAATGAATTGCCCAGTTCCAGCCATTGCCTAACTCAGTTCCCTGACCAGGCATGCATGCGTATGCAGACAAAAGAATCTTCATAAATTTTCCGATAATTACTGACCTGTAAATGGCCCAATATCATTACGATCTGACGGACGAGATTTTGATTCTATGTCGTTATGGACCTCCGGATGAACCTTACCTACCCCACGGACAGGACTGTTTTTGGATGGTCTCAATTTCCATTCACTACTATTTTCAAAACGTGGATCTGTCTCAATGCTATGACTGTCGTTTCCTGTAAGCTTTTTCCAATCTGGGAAACTGATGGTCGACTTAGCGCCACTGCCAATTTTCATACGAACTTTCCCTTTGCTGTTATATATTAAATTGAAATCAGATTGGTTATCTTTAACACTTTTACTGATATCAATATTATTATTTGGTGGTGGTATTACTATTTCTGCATTGACGTTATCTGTAATAATATTGTTTTCAACTATATTGTTGATAAGTCCGTGGTTGTCACGAGGCCCATGTAACACAATACCGTACGAGTTACCGTAAACAAGGTTGTTTAAAACCCTGCAATTTTTTGAAGAGGAGATATATATGCCGTTAACGCCGTTCTTTGTGGAGATATTGTTTTTTATCAAGCCGTTTTCTGAAATCTCATAAAATATCCCGTTGCCTTTGTTCTCGATACTCTGTGAAGCTTCAATCACATTGTCGACACAATCTATATCAAGCCAGATGCCATGACCATTATTTTTCCTCGATGTATGTCTGATTATTTTTGAATTGGTCAACTGGGTATTTTTCATGCCTCCAGCATGCCAGTCCATATTGAATTCGCGATAGTTATTAAAATTAGTACTATTACCATCCAAAAGATTACCACGCCCACTGAACCCCATCCCTGAATTGCCATTATAATTGGCACTATTGTTTTTGATAACCAGATTGTTCCCGGTGCCACCCAATCCGGTAAAATCACACCATGAAATCTGGTTGTTCTCTGCAATGCAGTTGTCGCCGCTCATGGCGACCGCCGGCCAGCCGGTTTTAATGACTGCGGTAGTGTTTGAGTGCTGAAAAGTGAAACCGGAAAGTTTGATGTAGTTTTTCCCTCGCACTAGGAACAGCCAGGGTTTTGTGCTTGCCTCTATCTGGTGATGATTGGGGTTGCCACCGTCCTTGAGCCAGATATAGAGCGATTGCTGTTTGGGATCACAATAGAATGTCCCCGGTTTCATGGTTCCAATCCCATTGCCAACTGCTGGGAGACGATCCGGTGAATAGAAGGGATTACCGCCAATCTGGCTGAGGATTGTACTATCAACAAAGACCTGCTGACTGTTCACATTCCAGTTTTCTTTTTTCCAGATATTCCCCTTCAACAGTTTCCAGCCGGTCACAACATCTGACCCTTTGACGATAACATTTTTTCCGGCGGCCTTGAACGTGATCATGCGAGTTGCACCACCGGAATTGGCAACCTCAATGCCCTCACGATAGATCCCGTCCCTTACAGAGACCGAGTCTCCGGCAACAGCAACTTTAGCGGCATGGGAGATTGTTTTCCAGGGATTTTTACTGCAGCCGTCATTGGTGTCGGATGCAGACGAATTTTTCTGGTCCACGACAAACTCTTTTGCCCTGACCGAGCCTGCCGGACAAGAGATAATTATAACAACAAACAGGGTAATAATCAGCCCCGTACTTCCGAATCGGGTTGTCATCCATCCAGCTACGCTATTGATCATGTGCACCCCTATCATCAGGATACCTCACGTGTATGTACAGCCACTGGTCTGGATATTCGCGCCAGTAGCCGCCAGACAAAACCACGCTTTACTGCCGACAGAGATACGGTGCCGTGAACAACCTTGATCCCGGCCCCAAGCAGCAACCATACCCAGAAGTGCGAGCCATACGCCCGTAACTCGGCATTAATGCCGACAAAGAGCAAAATAAAAACCAGCAAAGTGATAATAATGGCGAGCCCTTCCGGGAGATCTTGTATACTTCTCAGGCTTATGGAATATCGCCGGGTCAAAACAAAGAAGCGGGCCAAAATGAAAACATAACCAGCCAGGCCGATTGCCCCGACCCGTGCGAGAATTGCCAGATAGTCGTTGTGGGGCAGCAGGTTCTCGTAGATTACCCGCCCTGATCCAAACCAGTAAAAAGGGGTGCCCATCGGCAGGCCGATGAACCATCCGCCTGGATATTCTGAAATCGATGTCAAAATCTGGGACCAGGCCAAGATCCGGAAATAGGTGTTCCCTGATTTGGAAAATTCGTTTCTTGCATGGATTTTTTCGCCACTAGAATTGGAATTATCTTCCACGATCAATTCATAGGTACGAGGATTAAAAGCTTCCCCGACAACACCAAAACTGGCATAGATACTGTCCCGGATATTGCCTGGCAAAATAGTTTTAACTGTAACCGAAAAAATGACTGCAACCAGAACCAGTGTTAATCCTATCTTCATGGCAGATTTCAAACGCACGGCATCCAGATTCCACATGATCAGCACAAACGAAACCGGCATCATGAGAAAAACTGTCCTGGTCTGCCCCACCAGCAGTGCCAGCAAAAACAGCGCCAGCAGGCTGCCCTGTAGAGGTTTAATCCGTAAACGCTTGTTACTAATAAACTCTTTCCAGAGCAGGCATACACATCCGATACAGATAATCAATGACATCCTTCCGGAAGCGAAACGGACGACATCTCCGCCTGTGTCCCAGGCACTGCCGGTTGCAAAACGCACCAGAACTAACAAGGCATGCACCGTGGCTGCAGCAATGAGAAGTTTTTTTATTGTCAGCAGGTATTTCGGGTCATAGACTAGATACCCGATCGGCAACAGAATAATTGAGCAGAACCAGCGGCTGTCACCGATCGCCCCCCCCCCATACTCTGCAAATCCACGCAAGAAGGAGAAAGCAAAACATCCGAGGAACACTGTAATGGGAAACCATCCTATGACATTTACACACGCCGACATGCCCTGATTAAACTTGGGGAAGGAGCAGGAAACCGCCAGCAGCAGAAAGACATCCCCTATCAACAAACGCGTACCAGGTGGCCCAAAACCAAAGGAACTCAATTGATCATCGTTTGGAAACAGCAGGTACAGCATCAACCATACAAATATAATTCCACGGGAAAGCTTCAAATATTCCTCACTGATAAAAACGGGGCAATTTGTGGTTAATTAACATACATCAGACTTGAGTATGATCTTAATACACTCATCCAATACCTGCTGCACTGAAACTGCGCGTATACACGGGACCGCTTCACCTGGTTTATATGATTTTGTGCATATCCAGTCACACCCAAAACAATCTATTTTGGAAATGACAGGGACTGGAACGGTGTCTCCGGCTCCATTACAATAAGGCACAAACCTTCCATAATGTCCCCCGCCCAGAATACATACTGATGCGGTATTTACTGCACTTGCAATATGTATCGCTACTGTTTCATTACTAACAAGCAGCTTTGCTCCACGCAACACTTCAGCGAACTGGGCCAGAGAGGTTTCCCCTGCCAGCACAAGCGTTCTTGTTTGTACTTTTGAGGAAATTGTTGTACAGATGGCAACTTCTTCCTTACTGCCACAGAGTACACCTAGCCACCCGGTCTGGCCATGAAGCCGGTCCAGCAATGTGGCAAAATTATCCGCTGACCATTGTCTGCCAGGCCATGATGCCCCAGGAAAAATGACGAAGTATGGTTCTGCAATGCTCAGATTTTCTGGTAAATTGGACAGCACGGGTAGCGAAGCGACACGTGCCATATAGTTTGCTATCCCCAGACCTCGCACAAACTCGGCATTACGCTCAAGTTCCATGAGCGGCTCCTTGCTGGCAAAAATGAGCTTTGAATACCATCCTCCTGATGTATGCTCCCGCCATTGCATGAAAACAGAATGCTCGCCTTGAGAACCAATCCGTTCCGGAGCGCCGCTTATACGCACGATAGAGTCCTCAAATCGAAAATCGCGCGTAAACGCAGTAGCAATAATTGTAATAAAATCAGCCTTGCGAATCTTTCTAAGCCAATGCCAGCGATAATGAAGATCGCTAATAAATTGCCTACGATCAATGCCCCAGACTTCGTCGGCCACACCAAGCTCGCGAGCCCAGTCAGCCCAGACACAATTGCCCAACAGAGTGACATGTTTTCCATCATCATGGTAATGACGGCATAATGTCTCTGCAGCATCCAGCCACAGTACAAAATCACCTATGACATCCAGTCTGATAATCATTACCTTATTACTGGAATGTTTATTTGAATAAAGGATCTGTACTAATGAATCGAATAAATATAGTACTAAGAACCGACCAGTGCCACGTATGTACTTAATAAAATTAAACACGCGCTACCGCTTTAATCTCATAAGAAAATATCTGCGGGCTTGGCGCATGAAAAGCACTCGTCGTAACCTTGTTCCAGAACTTAAAATTTAGCCGGTACAAACCAAGTAAACATCTTTTTACAAACTTATTGATAGTTTTCATGCCGGCTGTGCAGTCAATATCAATAAACTCTACCTGTGAAAAACCAGAAGCTTTCAAAACGTAATAAAGACTACCCGCAGTAAATAGGGTGTTGTGAGTAAAATCTTCATACGCCCAATAACAGCCAGTATTTGATTGAGCATTAGGCACCATGACAATCAATTGCCCATCCGTTTTCAACAACTCGCGAATTTGCTTCAATATAGGAATCATCTCGTCTTTCGGGAAATGTTCTAAAACATGCCCCATGACGACACAATCGTACTTATTTGCATTAAATGCGTAAAATTGTTGATTGTTTGATGACAAGTCATGGACATAAATGCCGTTATTCTTCAAATATTCAATTGCCGCTTGATTAATATCTGCACCCTCAAGTGATGAAAACCCCGCTTTTTTTAATGCAAAAAGCAGTTGTCCGAAGCCACAACCAAAATCAAGAATTGATGATTCTTTGGACAACCTTGTTAAGAGATATGAAGGCATTTCGTAATTATTATAGAAATCCGCATCAATGTTTCGCAAATAAAAATAGTCGTCGCTTGTCATCAAACACCTCCTCGCATTCTACATTCTATCCATTAATTCCAAATGGTCAGTAATTTGGCGACTACTCAAGCGATGCTTTACAGCAAGTAGCCTGAAATAGCTAATGATTCGCCAGCCATGTACGATTTTATTTACTGAAATAGGTATTTTTGAGATCAGATGAATCTCGTCGACACAAAAATACATCATGCCTAGACGAGCGGCCAGCGTTTCAAGCGTTTTTTTCTGGTAAAACGAAATATGCTGCCCGGTCTTAAAAGAGTAATACCACCATTGGTCGGGCTGTGGCGGATTACCATCGAACAGTTCCGTTGTAAATATCAGCGTGTCAGACTGTGCAAACGCCAGGGCCTCTTGAATAAATTCCATCGGGTTTTCGGCATGCTCCATTACTTCAATTGCCGTTACCGCGCGGCAGTTACCCATTTCCGGGGTGTACTCGAAACCACGTGCCAAGATGTTCTGGCAATACTTGTCAGCCCAGTAAAAATCAAAGCCATAATCGCGCATGAGACGTGTCAGCATCCCATAGCCACCGGCAACATCAACGCAACGTCCCTCTCCCCGCTCACCCAAGAGGAAATAAAGGATAACCGCTATTATTTTTGACAGCGCCAGATTACGGGCAACCAACCCAGTATCGGTTGATGCAATCGCACTGGAATAAGATTCTTCCAGCCAGAAGGGATCTTCGGCGCATAAGAAACCGCAGTTTGAACAATACTTGAAAACAGCATCATATTTTTGCAGCACCTTTGCTACAAATGATTCCTTGAGCGCGGCACTACATATAGGGCAGTTTGTCTTATTCATGATGCTTCTTGTGAATCCGCCACCAGGTACAAGCGAATTCTCTTATTAAATAAAGTGGTATAGGGGAAAATTACTGTAATTACATATGAGAAGATTGTAACAATAACAAGCATGGAGATACCGTACTGCGGAACTAATATCAATTTAAGCGGCAGTGCCAGGAAGCAGAAAAAACAGACACAAAACACCTGTGAACGTATTTCACCAACACCATTCAAAAACATTGCAAAGGCATTGCCTGTCGCATCGAATACAATCCAGATACCATAAAAGAAAATAAGTGAATATGGAATCTGGATCGCATCTTTTGTCCAATAGCTAAATATATAACCTGAACATGCTACCACCGCAATACTGGCTGATGCTGCAACACATGCCGTGCCAATCAGAGATTTTTTCAGTGTCCTCTTGATAAACACCTTATCGTTCCGCGCCCGGGCATCAGCATATGCGATCCAAAGCGGGGCATTGATTATCATGAGCGGCAAGGTGACAAACTGAAAAAGGCGCTGTACAAGTGCAAATTTTGAAACTTCCGACGCACCCAGCAATGAAGATGCGATAAGCGAATCCCCACCCCACCCGACAAGCGCACCGATCTGCAACACAAAAAAGAGCCCTCCGATATGCACGAGTGATCTGGTTTCGGAAACCCAGCCGGCGCCATTCATCGCTGGCATAGCGACAAGCCTTTTCTTTACTACTACGGCAATGAGCAGCAACGGAATGAACGTCTGGACGCCATAGGTGGCAAGCAGCAATTCCGGAGAACCGGCCTGTTCTCGTGCCAGAGAATAAACAAGAACGACAGACAGCAACGACCCAAGACCTTTGACCAGGTGCACCATCCAGGCGCTCTGCAGCCCCTGGAATATTTTTTGAAGGCCCCCGATCGGGATGCTGGCCGCAAACAGCACCACAAAAATTGAAACGGCTTTGCGCGCTTCTTCCGTCGCTATGGGGCTGGTAACCTTTATCAGGCGGCTCCAGGGTAGCAGCGAAGAAAGCGGCAGTAACAGTGCCGCAACGGCGAGGCCGATCAGGGCAAGAACCACCAGACCGTGAAAAATCGTAACCTGCAGCTTGCTATGGTCTCCTGCTGCCCTGGCGGCGGCAACCCTATTGATCAGACCATTCCCGACACCAAGATCCATAAACGACAACATCCCGGCAAAACTTGCAATGGTCATCCACACGCCAAATCGCTCCTGACCAAGGTAGGGAAGCGTCATCGGCACGGTTATGATCAGCGCCAGCATGCCAAGCCCCGTACTGGCAAAATTGGCCAGCGAGGCCCAGGCCGCCATGCGATAACGCTCGGCGGACACTCCTTCCGGGGTGGAGACATCAAACGGCCGCAACCGGATGAAGCGGGAATATGAAAGCAGTCGTTTAAGAATATTGTTCCTTATTAGGGCTAAAAGCCCCTAGGCACCGGTCCCTGCACAGGTATGCTCTTCTCTCAAAAATGGTACCAGAAATCCCAACAACATATCTACGCACTCGTCCACGCTGTTGACAGGGGTATAGGCGGATGAGGTATACGCGGCAGCCTGCCGGGAGTCTGCCTTTGCCAGCAATTCGGTAAACTTATTTCGCAGCCAGTTACCCAGGCCACGGTAGAAGAAGACGACCCACGACATTATCGAAAGCAGAGCCAACCAGATGCCGAACGACTCCTGCCCCAGATAGCGGATCATAGCGGCACAGCCATAAACGACGAACAGACCGCCAGGAATTTATAGACAAATGAGCCTTTTATCTGACTGATGTGGTTATGGGTTCCTGTGATACAGCGTGGGTCAGGATGCGTTACGCACCCATTCCAGCATCCGTTTGACACCATCCCGTGCAGCCACTTTGGGTTCCCAACCAAAGTGTGATCGGGCTTGAGTGACGTCTGCCACAAAGACACGCTGATCACTTTCCCGTGGTGGTAGCTTGATGTACGAGAGTTTCTCGCCACTGAAATCTTCTAGCAGGTCGAACAACTCGAGCAGCGAAAGACTGTTGGCAATGCCGCCACCGATATTGAATGCCTTGCCCTGCACCGCATCAATCTGCTCCAAAGCTGAAAAATAAAGGCTGATCATATCGTCGCCATGAAGTACGTCACGAACCTGCTTGCCATTTCCTGAGATAGTGAAGGGTTGTGCCAGATTCCCCTGTTCCGTCGCCACGGCCTGCTGACAGAACCATCCGATCCAGCCCTGATCATAGGTCGAAAACTGCCGTCCTCCGTACATCGAGGAATGACGAAAAACAACCGTCTTCAGGCCGAAGATACGGGCATAGTCCAGCATATACTGATCGGCGGCCCCTTTTGAGCAGCCATAGGGCGAATGAAAATCCAGTGGGGTCTTTTCATCAAAACCGTTGGGTCGATCAATGCATTCATAGCGAGTGTCCGTTTCACGATACGTATACTGCTCCAGGTCCCCATAGACTTTGTTGGTGGATGAGTACATCACCGCTGCATGCGAAGCATGCTGGCGAACTGCCTCCAATAGATTGAAACTTCCCAGCACATTCGTTTCAAAATCTATACGCGGATTAGCAATGGAGGTAGTCATGGCGACTTGACCGGCCAGGTGAAACACAGCATCCGGCGGGCAACCACAAATCGCACGGTTCACCTCATGTGCATTCCTGATATCACCATGAATATAGTTGAATGCGCCCTGAGCACTCAGCCATTCCAGGTTTTCCCGTGAACCATCGCGGCACAGATTATCAAATATGACCAATTGGTGCCCCTGTGCAAGAGTGTGTGCAGCGAGGTTGCTACCCAAAAAACCACATCCGCCCGTAATTAAAATATTCATCCCGATCTTGCCTCCCGTTCAAGCGCAATCATTTTTGAAAGACCATCACTCAATGAAATCATCGGTTGCCAGCAGAGAGCACGGATCGCGGTAGCATTGACATGTGTTTCCATGGCTTCATTCTCTCGATAGGGAAGAACGCCGAAATCAAGCAGGGTCTGAGTATTTCCTGCCAGCCGCTTGATTAGCTTAACGAACTCTCGGATGGAAACCGTCTGGCCGGTTCCGATCTCATAATCAAGATAACCGGACTTCATTGTGGCCGATTTACTCAGTATTAGAAGAAAGGCCTCAACAACATCGTCAATATAGATAAAATCACGCTTTTGTTCTCCGGGGGTTAAACTGATACGATCAACATCTTTGAGCAGCTGATCGACGATGAAACTTACAAATTTTGTGGGGTCATCCTGTGGCCCATAGAAATGCTCCAACGCAACGTTGATACACACCATTTTATGGGAATACTTACAGAACCATTCCCAAAACTGGCTCTTTGAAAGGCTGTAATCATTCACGCCCTTATCGAGAATGGTATCCGTATTTATAAAGCAGCGAACCCCGGCACGACAGCCATTCTGTAACAGTTGGAGGGGTAAGAGGAGATTTGCATCCAGCAGTTCTGCAAAATCAACACTTCCACGACCATAATTCGTAGCACAGTGAATAATGGTTTCTATGTTGTGAGAGATAAAAACGTCTTGATCGATGCCGACACGATGGACCGATACCCTGTCGAGGATGCTTGCTATTCTGGACAATCGAGACGACTGGCGAATAAGAATGGTAACAGCATGTCCATCTTCAACCAGGCGATGCAGAAGGTTGCTGCCCAGAAAGCCGGTCGCCCCGGTCATCAAAATTTTCATCGTTGACACGCCACACAGATCACAACCGTGTGTGCTCCGCCCCGTAGTGATGCATGCGCATTTCTGCGTCTACGGCAGGGCAATTCTTTCAGACTCCCGAGTGGTTTTACGAATAATGAGCAGGTGGAGAAATATGAATGAGCGATGGGTATC
Source organism: Geobacteraceae bacterium (assembly GCA_043743795.1). GTDB lineage: Bacteria > Desulfobacterota > Desulfuromonadia > Geobacterales > Pseudopelobacteraceae > JACRCG01. The sequence continues at coordinate 18,320 of JAYTVV010000172.1, read as the reverse complement.
ATCATTGTGGATAAATATAGCTAATTAAGCGATTAGAAGCAAGAAGTAAGCAGATAACAAAACCATGACAGGTCCTGACGGAACTGCCTCCCTGTGTGATTGCAGCTCCCCGCTCATTCAAAATTTTCGTATTTGTTTTCGGGGGCTCAGATAATTTCGCCAGAACCACAAAAACTGCCTGAGTGGATAATATAGCCAAAAAAGCAAAGCCGGGAGGTTAAGCACCTGAAAGTCCTCCAAGGGAACTAAGCACGAACTCAGTACCAGACCATAAGGCAGAGAGGGTCGCAGCCGTTTTGAAAGCCATGCAAGCCGCTCCGATGTGCACGTTTTCCGGCAGAGGCGATCTCATCGGCGTTCATCAGCAACGTTATCAATGCAGCTTCGCTCATAGATATCACCTGGTGTTCAGGCCGGATCAATGTGCACAGCTCAACCGGCAGCGGTAAACCTGACATGCTGCTTTTGACGTACCGTCAACTCAAGCCCGTGGCAATCGCAATATGTTCAGCGCAGTCAATATGCTCCGGTTTCACCAGAATGTCCACATCGACAGAAGAGCGCATCCCCATATCGCTGTAGAGCTGGTGCGAAAGAAATACGCCTTTCAACGGGATTACATCAATTCCTTGCAGGAAAACAACTTGATCAGTCGAACTAGTTCTGCGGCCTGAAACAGCGCCTGATGGCGGGCCGTGCTGTTCCGCTGCCGCAAGATCTCCTGCGGCAGCCACGCCTCGGCATAACGACAAAGCATAGAATATGCCAGTGCCGGTACCCCATGGCGCCTGGCGAGAGCGACAAATTCTCCCCAGGCAATTCCACCTCTGCACAGTGAAGCGATCTACTCCGCCTGATCCAGCTCCAATGCAGGTGGTGCAATCCACGAGCAGGCTGTCAGCAACCTGAATTCGGGAGTGAGCCGGAAATTATCCGAGATATGTGGCAGAGGTATTTCAGGCATGTGTTTTCTCTTCCATTTGCACAAACCTTTGATGATGCCTTTTGCCAGCCTGCCATTATGCAAGAATTTGCGGTGCGACCGACTTCCTGGTTTATTACAAGAACCAAGTTCTGGTTCCAATTGCCGTAAAAAATGTGTATGAATCTACTACATGGTGAACTACGCACTTGAACCACAATTTCTCTTCAGCATCCTGATCGGCTTTGTCGCCCAGACCGTGGGCAGCTCACTCGGCATGGCCTACAGCGTGACCTGCTCCACCGTGCTACTGGCCATGGGCATCAGCCCGGCCATGGTCAGCGCCTCGGTGCACTCATCAGAGGTCGTCAACCGCCTGGTTTCCGGCATCTCACACTTCCGTTTCGGCAATGTGGACCCAAACATCTTCAAGCGCCTGGCGCTATTCGGTATGCTGGGGGCCTTTATCGGCGCCTTTGTACTGACCTCGTTGCCGGTGACGCTCATGCGCCCGATCATCGCCGGCATGCTGCTGACCATGGGGCTGCGCATCCTCCTGAGCGGCATCCGCCAGCCTGCATTCCGTATCCGGGAGACGCGGCTCGGCCTATTGGGTTTCATTGGTGGACTAGTGGACGTAATCGGCGGTGGTGGCTGGGGGCCGGTGGTCACTGGCACGCTTATCATGCGTGGTAATCTCACGCACATGGTGGTCGGATCAATAAATTTTGCCAAGTTTTTTGTGGCAGTTGTCGAATCTACCACACTGATTGTTCTGCTAAAGACCCCCCAATGGAATATCATCGCCGGCCTGATTGCCGGCGGGGTGCTTGCGGCCCCGATGGCCGCCTGGAGCTGCCGCAAGATCTCGCCGCATGTCCTGACTATCCTGGTCGGCGGCCTGGTATGCGCCTTGAGCATCAGAACCCTTCTGAAATCGCTGCTATAACATCAGAGCCGGCTGCAGAATCCCCATCAGCAGCTCGACGCATTCATCCACACTGCTCCGGGCCGTATCAATCGTGCGTATCGGCTCCAGCGGCGCTTCATAGGGTGCCGATATTCCCGTAAAGGCCGGAAGTTCACCCATGCGGGCCAATCGGTACAATCCTTTGGGGTCACGCACCTCACACACTTCGATCGGTGTATTGACATGCACCTCCAGAAAATCTGCCGGGCCGACGATCGAGCGGGCTATCTCCCGGTCCTCTCGATACGGTGATATAAAGGCCGTAATAACGATCAATCCCGCGTCATTCAACAGCCGGGCCACCTCGGCGATGCGACGGATATTTTCTGCCCGGTCTTTGGGAGTAAATCCCAAATCACGATTCAAGCCATGGCGGACATTATCGCCGTCCAGCACATAGGCCGTATGGCCACAATCCAGCAAACGACGCTCCAGGGCACAGGCAATCGTCGACTTTCCGGCGCCGCTCAGACCGGTCAACCAGAGGGTCGCAGGCCGCTGCTTCAGTACGAGTACCCGATCGGCACTCGTAACCTGCCCCGCATGCCAAATGACCTTCCGTTCTGTAGCGGGCTTGCGCTGATTTTTTAGCCCCTCGTCAGAATCTGTTCGTTTGTCCAACGCCGCCTCAGCAAGGCTGTTTTCAGACATATTCAAACATCCTAGACAATCTCTTTCGGATAATTTAGTTCATACAAAAAAAGTCGTGTTGTAGTAGGTTTAGAACGTATGAAACAACTTTCACCAATAACATCCGTTTTCAATACTTTTATAGTTCTTCGGAGTCTCAGCCTCCAATGGCCTAACCCAATAATCATTATAAAGCCTGAAAATGTATTCATGCTCATCCCATCTTTTACCTTTTATGCCAAATAGAATTTGAGTTGCTCCGCCTAAGTGAATCGCTTTTTTTCTCAGATCTGTTTTAATATAGCTAGCCAAAGGCATTCCATAGGCTCCACAGCCTATTATGGCTATATCAAAATCTATTTTTTTTACCTTTTCACACATATATTTGAATGCTTCAAACCAATCATTGAATGGCTGACCCTGTCCAGCAATTGACTGCACTGCTTTCAATGTTATGAGATTAAAGTCTGGCAGGACATCAGGATTATTAAATAAATAATTCTTTTTTTGGTATTGCGACTTAATACTATCTTCAAAAGGATGTATAATTAGTACATTTTTATGCTTTAAACCTTCAGACCATGGATTCTCATGATAGTATGGTTCCATTTCTCTCAGTTTTATTTTTTTTGCATTTTTCAAATAATCGGACAAAAGCTCCTCTCCTTCAAGCCAACTACCCAAAACATCTATGTTTCTACAACTTTCCAACATCAAATCCGAAAACCTCTCAAGGTTTTTCACAGTCGGAGGGAAAAATCCGGCACCCATAGACATCGTATTTTGTATCTGCCGATCAAAATACATATTATTAATTTTTCTAGCAAAATAATATTTCACCTTTTGCCAATAACTTTTTTCATTAGTTGTATACCTTATTAATGTAGCATTGAGTTCATTTCTCCCAAATCTAGCGACCATACATGGCACATCTTTTAAAAGTATATTTTTTATATGATCTGAAGATTCCTGACCTGTTAAATCATATGTCAAATCTGCTTTTTTATACTTAATCGGGTTAAGTTTTCTACAAATTTTAAAGAAATAAAATGCCAAGCTATATATACTCTTCAATTGTTGGCCTCTTTAACATTATTACCACGACGATAACTACCCCTCAGCAGATCCAAGGATTTGGAAATCGTGAACAACTCGAAGTGATGAATGCATGCATTCATCCCGGCACCAGTTGGTGGTCTGGAGCTTATCTCATTTTGCAAGGTGTAATGATCTCTGATTTTATCGTTAGAGGCCTTAATAGCAGTTTCGAAATGGTTGCAACGCAGGCAATCAAGTATGACGTGCCGCTGACTGAAACCAGGCCGATGATCTCCGAAGTTCATCATACGTGCCTTTGCTGGTTATGTGGCCGTGCTCCACAATGTAAATGATGTCACAATTTTTCACGGTTGTTAGACGGTGCGCGATCATAATGATGGTTTTCTTACCGGACAAGGCGCCAAGCGCCTCCATCACCGCCTCTTCAGTGAGCCCATCCAGGGCATTGGTGGCCTCATCCATCACCAGAAACTCAGGATCTTCATAAAGTGCGCGGGCAATCCCGATACGCTGTCGTTGGCCGCCACTCAACCGTACGCCACGCTCACCGATAATTGTATCGTAGCCATGAGGCAGTATTTTTTCGACAAACCCGTGTAAATTGGCTATTCGGGCGGCACGAATTACTGCCGGCATATCGACCATACCGTCAGGAACTCCGAATGCAATATTTCTAGTGACAGTATCGTCGCAGAGATAAATCTGCTGAGGCACACAGCCAAAATTGCGTTGCCAGGAGGCAAGGGTTTTCGCACTTATTTCGATGCCGTCAACAAGCAATTGCCCGGATGTCGGAATCAGCAAACCGAGGATGATGTCGACTATGGTGGTCTTGCCGGAGCCTGTAGCGCCGACTAAACCGATGGAAGTGTTCCGGGCTATCTCTATATTTATCTTATTTACAGCAGGTTCCTGGGCCGCCCCGTAGCAAAAAGTCACGTTTTTAAGTTCTAGGGTGTTGCAGAACGGAAAAGGCTGAAGTTGCCTACGTTTTTCCAGGAAAAGCTCTGGATCAGAGTCACCCTCATCAGCGCTCAGATCGCGGTGCAATAATTCCAGTACCGGCAGATTTAAACGCACTGTCGCAATCCCAGAAAAGATCTGTTGTAAGGCCGGAAGAATGCGATAACCGGCAAATGCGTAAACAGCCAGGACGGGAACCATCTGGCTTGCTGAGTTATTCTTAGCCCCGATGAAGTACATGGTGATCAGCAGAATTCCACCCAACGATAACACTTCCAAAACATATTTGGGGAGCAGTGAGATCGTTCCTGCGGCAACCGTATTCAGAGAGTGCCGTTCTGCATGAACAACAAACTTTTTCAAAAACTGGCGTTCCCGTCCAAGTATCTTTATATCCTTTATGCCACCCAATGCCTCACTGGCAGTTTTAAACTTCATGGTTTGGGCATACATCTGTTCTTTACTGATCCTCGTCAACTTGCGGCGCGCCAGTAGAAAGATTCCAGTATAGGCTCCGCCAAGAAAGACAGCGATGGTTAATGCTATCAGGGGTTCAACAGTTAACAACAGGCACATGATGAACAAGATAACCAATCCGCACGATACTACCTGAATGCCTGCTATGAAACAGCCGTCGATAGCGTTTCTAACTTCTGTTAATACGTTTTTCCCCATATCGGACGTATTGCGGTTCAGAAAGAATGAATAGGGTCGGGACAGATATTGCGCAAGAAGTCTGCGTTCCAGAACATACCTGACCCGGTTGCCATATTTGAGGGTCAGCCAGACAGTCAAAGCCTTAAAGATGTTGCCGCAAATCAACAGCACAAACAGTATGATCCCCAAAAAGAGAAGAAAGCTATGAGTGGTATCAAATTGGAAATATCCATATATTTTTTGCAGCCACCTGTTGGTTCGTATTACCGCTGGGTTGGAAACAACCGCCATAAATGGCATGATGGAGGCGATACCGACCATTTCGATACATGACATATTCAATGTGGCCGCAAAAAGAAAATACAATTTCTTTTTTTCATTTTGGGGGAGGAGGTTATAAAAATAACTTATTGTTTGGAACATGGCATATTTTCCATTACAGGCTTCCGCACACATTAAGCAGTTTCCTCATAGTACGGTTTGGCTCCAGAGAAAACGGAATGTAGTTGTCTTGAAATCAATTTCATTGTGTACCGCCAATTGTGTTATTGGCGGGTATTCTTTTCCATTTCAGAGCGCACTCTTGCCATTTCATCGGAATAGATGCCAAGCTTACGCCGCAGTTTTGATTCGATCCGCATCGCCATAAACTCGCACTTATCATCCCAGCCGCTGTACCAGCGGCTCCTCTTTTTGGCGGCAAAACTGTCAAAGGCTTTCTGGTAGCTCTCTACAAAAGGCGTTAATGCCCTTTCCCAACGCCATCCCTTAACTCGTGCAGCAGAGTTGACAATGTTTTCCTGCCTCAATTTATTATCAGTAAGCATCATCGCCATCTTTTCCGCCATATCTTTTGGTGAGTCCGGATCGAACACGAAACGTCGGTCACCGATAGTATCCGGCAGTGACGTTGTTGTGGAACATATCACCGGGACACCGTGATTCATCGCCTCCATCAACGGGAAACTGCCAGCCTCGTAAAGGGTCGGGATAACCGAAAGTGTAGCCCCACTGAGGACCACGGGCATCTCTTCTTCCGGAAGATACCCGAGAAAACGGACTGTATCGGCAAGGTCAAGCCTCATAACCTCGCCTTCGATCTGAGGGAAAAAGTCAGGGTTCTGAAATCCAGTACAGATAAGCGGGACTTTCAAGCCATATGTCTCATGCAGAAGCTTCAAGCCGCGCAGCAACCCCAGATGGTTTTTGTGCCGAAAGGTGTTGGCTGAATAGAAGAGATATGTTTCGGGGAGATCGTACTTACGCCTGACAATTTGGATAAATTCCGACGCTAATGGTTCTGCCTCGGACATCCCAAACGGGCACACATCGATCTTATCAGCAGGAATCTTATAAAACTTTACAATATCGTCCTTTACATGCTGGAAAGTGACAACAACCCGCTCACTAAATTCGGCCGATTTACGATATTGGACATTGCGATACTCAATTTCTCTTGGCGTAAAAAAGTCAGGATAATAAAACGGTTGCAGGTCGTGAAGTGACATTATCATGGGGGCAGCAAGAGTGAAGTTGATAAGCCGTTGAACCGGTGTATGGATCACCTGAATATTTTCTTTTTTAATGATAGCTGTAAATGACCTATATTTCGGCTTGATGACCAGCCTGAAGTTTGCTGCATCGGCAAGTTCCGTAAAAAGCTCTTCGCAGCCTGCTGAAATAATCGCCACAATTGAATGGGAGGTGCACCTTACAAATGCGGTCAATAGGCGCATGCTGTATTGAAATAAGCCCCCCCCCCGATACTGAACGGACAGCCAAGTCAGGTCATAGGCGATATTCATAAGGGGTCAATGCTGCTAATCATTCTTTTTTTATCTATGCCAATCACCTTAACGTCACCATGAATTTTCTTTGTTACAGTTGTGTTTGCTGAAATCGTAACATTGTCCCCAATAGTTACATACGGGTAAATAACACAATTTGCACCTATAAATACATTGCTGCCAATCTTCGAATACCCCAGCAATTTAACACCAGGGGCAATAAAGCTCCAGTTTCCAACCTCAACATCATGTCCTACAACACTGCCATAGTTAACGACAACCCCCCGACCAATTTTTGCGCATGCCGACACAATAGCCTGCGGTGCAACAACTGTCCCGATCATCAACTCCGCCGAATCGAAAACTGTTGCATCAGGATGTTTGACGACAACGACCTCGCCGCCACAATCAATTATGTGCTCGATTAATTGTTGTCTCCTCGTGTTGCTCTTGAGAGCAACTGTAAAGCAATATCCTTGCCGGACCAACAGTTGAATTTGCCCATCATCACCAAGGTGCGTATACTGCGGATATATTGATCTGACCTCTTCCTGAGGAGACAGATACCCTGCTATTCTATATACCTTTAAACTCTCTACGAGTTCGAAGGTGTCCGGTGGGCCTATAACAACAATACTTCGCGTTACAGCTTCCATCCAATTACCTCCAAGGGTGAGTTATTCATCTAACAAGACACCTAATATACCGGCATTTCGGGCTAATTCTTCTTTGCTCCCGAAATTTTCCAGCTTACTGATAGCTTCTTCTCTCGACATCATTCCATTTCGTACCAAACATGAAAGCTCCGACTCATAGGGATGGAAACCCAGCCTGGAAACTGCGACTGCATTGCCAACCGAATTCAATCGGCAGTTAGAAGAACAGCCGTCAGTATCTTCAGGCTTTTGCCAACCGAGTTTCCTGCATTCATCAAGTATTTCTATCTCACCGACAGGCTCAACAGCCAACAAATTTATGTATTGCGGGTACTCCGGCAAAGTGGAAATATCGTTATCCAACTGCAAGTAGTCGGCAACATGAGGTCCCAATGCTTTAACAAACCTCAAATTTTGCATCTCCCGATATTCCTGAATGGTGACGTACTTGAATTCATACATGACGGATGATTTTGGGATTTGGCCCAAAGTAAAGCCTGCTATAATGGCAGGCACTTTAAAACGAACAGCAAATTCCAGCGCCTTAAGATTGATCAGATTAATACAGGTTTGACATACGCTTGAGACCCTTGTTAAGCTGCGCTTAGGATAAACATCCGCAACAGCCGAAAGCTTTATCATTTCATTGAACACCTTTTTATTTGCCTTGAATCTAATCAGGTCAACACCCAACTCCTCTACAACACGGTCAATGTTCGAAGTTGCGTTCGATGAAAGAAAGCCATTGTCAAAAGTAAAAGCCAACACCTTTAACCCATATCGTTTTACTGCCAGATTCAGCGTGTACGTGGAGTCTTTGCCACCACTATAACAAACGATTGCATCGTAATGGTATTTACCCCGTATGCTCTGGAAATATTCATCAATCCTGTTCCTTAGCAAAACCCTATCAAGCTCCGGTTCTGTAGACTGCTGGTGACAGTAATTGCATATTCCATCCCGATCAAAGACTATCCTGGGGAATCGCTCACTCAATACGCAACGGGTACACCGCATCATACCGAATCCAGTTTTTTCAGAACAAATTCAGCCATGATATTTAATGATCCCACATTCCCTTTCGTAATTTCAGAATCAGTTATTTTAACGTTCCATCTTTCCTCAAGGAATGCCACAATTTCAATGATCCCGTATGAATCAACAATCCCTTTTGCTACAAGTGACTCATCATCTGAAAATATATCTATTTGAGGATCAAGCATGAAATCTCTGCAGACAAACGCTCTTATTTCCTTCACTATTTCCGCCTTTTCGTTTGATTCATTCATTATCGATTACCTCTCGAAGGTCTTGAAGGGGAGGATGCGTCCGATTGAGCAGAAAGTCCTTGATAAAATAATTATACAGATACTGGGAAGAGATAATAGCACAAGCAGCCATATTATCCCTGAAACCGATCTGTTCCGGCAGCGAGCAGGAATATTTTCTGATCAATTTTCCCACGGCCCTCTCATCCCAAAGACCGGCATCTCTTATCTTTGTCGCTTCGAGAAGCGCCATGGTCTGAGCAACTTCATCCTGGTTAAAAAAACACTTCAGATCCGGCGCCATGTATGCCTGCTTTGACCTGTTGACAATATTCCCCGGTAACACCTCCGCAAAAGCACGTTTAAGAATGCTCTTTTCTTTCAAGCCACTCATTTTAAATCGTCCGGGGATTGTAAAACCGTATTCAACGACATCATTATCAAGGAACGGGAATCTGCTTTCAATGGAATGGGCCATTGCCATCCTGTCTCCCTGTGAAGAAAGCAGGTAACCCTGTAACAGTGTCATAAATTCAATAATCTGATTCCGCTCCAATGGAGTAAAGTCTCTGATATTTCCCGGAAGCATTTTATGCAATCCCTGCTCACTGTTTGCATAATCTGTTGAGGCTTTCATATCAGCTGAAAAATATCGTTTCAAACCTTTATTGTTGGCAAACCTGACAGAATGGGAATACAGAATCTCATCAGGATAATCAAGGTGTTCCGCATAGAACATTCTCAACATTTCATAATTATGATCATTATAGTGCTTCAAATAAGGAAATAACCGTCGCAATAATTGGGGGCGCAGGGTCGAAGCAGGGTTTTTTCTCCAGAACATCCTGACTTTCTGTTCCTTGAAGGTATCGTACCCCCACAGCGACTCATCGGCACCTTCACCAGTCAAAACAACTTTTATTCCCTGCTTTCTTACAAGCCCCGACAGCAGGAACAACGGTACCGGAGCGGTGCGGAACAGGAGACTTTCGGAATGCCACACGACACGTCCAAAATTCTCGGCAATATCTTTTTGCTTGATTACAATCGAATGATGGTTGGCCTTTAGTCTGTCAACCAACAGTTTTTGATACTTCGACTCATCAAACTGGGGGTCTTCAAAGGAGACAGAAAACAAGGAAGTTTGTGGTATCTCTTGCTGAGCAAGATATGAGGTAACAGATGAATCAATCCCGCCGCTCAGATAGCATCCAACCGGCACATCGCTGACCATCTGACGTCTAACCGATTTTTTGAGGACTTCAAGAAGGCCATCCTGATATTCCCGGTATGACATCTCCGGTTTCGGCAGGTTCAGCAGGTCGCCAAACTTCCAATAGCTCACCGCTCTCATCTCCAGAGTGGGAAGATCTACTATCAACACCTCTCCGGGAACCACCTGGGAGACACCTTGAAAGCAGGTTTGCGGCGGGACGGTACCCCAAAACGTGACTGCCTGGTCTATGCCAACGGGATCTATTGCGCGAATAGCCTTGGGATGGCTAAATATAGCCTTGATTTCACTCCCATAGATAAAATTACTACCGGTTTTCTGCCAGAACAACGGCCGAATCCCAAAACGGTCACGGGCCAGATATATTCGCTGCTCATACCGCGCAAAAACAACGAATGCAAATTGTCCATTGAGACGACGGATAAAATCAATGCCATGAAGCTCAAAGCCTTCAAGTAAAACCTCCGTATCCGAATGGGATTTGAAGGTAAATCCTTCTGCTTCGAGCTCTGACCTCAGTTCACGGAAATTGAATATTTCACCGTTAAAACTGATGACATGCTTGCCCGAAGCAGTAATCATCGGCTGCTGGCCGAGCACAAGGTCCAGTATGGAAAGCCGGACGTGCCCCTGGAACCAGCCGTTTCGGGAATACATGCCGGATTCATCAGGCCCGCGGTGGCGAATGGCCGCCAACATCTTCCGAAGTGTTTCTTTTCCTTCCTCGTAATTCAACCCATTACTGAAAAAACCGGCATTACCGCACATGAATTATGACCCTTGTAGAAAGTCGCCTTGAAGTAAGATATTCATAGGTAATATCAGCTTGATTGCGTCTTAAATCTTTGCCGTATGAACTCGGGAAAAGTTACAGTGCCCGCAGCAAAACATCTGAAATAAATTCTACCTGCGCAGAGGTCATAACTGCGGATGTCGGCAACCAGATTACTTCATCCGAAAATTGTCTGGCATGACGGTACCCCCCCCTGACGCCTTCTGAATATACCCCGAGATCAGGCAGCGCAGTCCATATTGCCCTGCTATCAATTTCTGCCTTACGTAACTCATCCAAAACTTTTCGCTTCTTGCCTCCAGAAATTCCAACTGCGTACAACCAGCATGACTCGGTCGCCCAATGTGCAACCGGACGCCTGTACAGCCCTGTTGCATCTTTCAGACATCCATCGTATATGGAGGCAACTCTGTTTCTGGCTGCAGTTAACTCTTCCCACCGTTGTACCTGTCCGAGGCCGATCGCGGCGGTCAAATTGGTCATCCGGAAATTGTGCCCGACTATCTCGTGATAATATGGTCTATCCTTGGTCATGCCATGGTTGGAAATAAGCCAGATCGCATCGATCAGCTCTTTTGAATCTGACAGAACAGCCCCGCCTTCACCTGTAGCAATTGCCTTATTGGCGTGAAAACTAAATGTAGACACTATGCCGAATGAACCAACGGGATTCGATTTATACCCGGCTCCATGCGCTTGTGCAGCATCCTCGATTATCGGAATACCGTTTGCAGCGTTAATCAATTCATCATAATCAGCAGGGTGCCCCAACAGATCGACAGCGATGATTGCCTTAGTTCTGGGAGTTATCAACCGCGCAACCTCAACCGGGTCAATCGTCCATGATTCAGTAGTAACATCTGCGAGTACCGGTAGAGCACCAACAGTAGCAACTGCCGCAGCCGGGGCAACGAACGTCAATGCTGGAACAATAACTTCATCCCCAATTCCAATCCCCATAGCGCGTAATACCACTTCGAGTGCGACAGTTCCGTTCGTTACCGCGATCCCATGTTTTCGATGTGTAACTTTGGCAAGAGCTTTCTCAAATTCAGCAACATACTTCCCTGTAGATGATATCCACCCTGTCTGAATTGCTTCCGTCACGTACGCTATCTCATTTTCACCGATTTTCACCGATGATAATGGAATAAATTCATTTGCCATGATTCGGTCTCCCCGCTCTATACATTTGAATACGGATTTCGAATCTGTATCACATGAAAGGCCCGGATCATCTCATCAATCCCCTGCTCGAGCGATATTTCAGTTCTGTATCCGGTCGCGCTGAGCTTGTCATAACTGACCTCATAATTCCGGGCATCTTCATCTTTCCCTATATCTGCTGCATGGAAGTAAAAATCTATTTTACGCTTGATCATATCTGCAATTTCCATTTTGCTCGCATTTAAGGAGTTATCGCCACAGTTGTAAATGTTGTCCTTCATTGTGTCATAATTATCAATTGCGTGGATAAAAGCCCTCGCCATGTCAGCAACATGAATGAAAGTGCGCTTGAAATAGGCTTCATATAAAACAAGGCTACGATTCCTCAATGCCTGATAGCAGAAATCATTAACAAGCAGATCAAGTCGTAACCGTGGAGACAGGCCAAAAGCCGTTGCAAATCGATAGGCTATGGCATTACCTGCATCAAGCAGAGCACGTTCTGCCTCACCCTTGGTGCGCCCATATACGGTAAGTGGATTAAGGGGGGTTTCTTCGGTGCAAAGGTTGTCAACCAGCGCACCGTAACTCGACCCGGTAGATGCAAACAGAATCGGCTGCTGGCGAGAACGTGAAAGGTTAAGAATTTTTGCGCCGGTCAGATTAACCTGCAGTGCAAGCTGGGGGTCCTTTTTGCATGCCGGATAACCGACAACTGCCGCAAGATGTATTATAATATCAATATCCTGGAGACATCTTTTCAGATTTTCACCATCACGTATATCACCATTTACAAACTCGTAATTCGGATTACGAAAAAACGGGATCAGATGATCACCTCCAAATGAAAGGACATCATAACACCGGACAAAAAAACCCCGCTCGAGCAAAGCTATAGTCAGTGTCGATCCGACATAGCCAGCGCCACCTGTAATAAGTATTCTCATTATGGTTCTCCAGCTTCATTGTTGCTCAACATTATACCTCACCGTATAACCAAGCTTCGACATAATGTCGTGATCAAGATGGTTGTTAGCCTCATTCAGTCCCACTTGAGAATAGTTAGCTAAATAGAGTTCATTAGCATAATACTCATAATGCTCATGAGTAAACTTTTCTGATTTAGGCAGATTACGGTATTTGATTGGAGCGAACATACCGAGTATTTTTTTAGTGAGTTTCATCGCCTTTTCAAGTCGCTGCAATTCTTGTTCAATGTTTTGCAGCAGGTCAATATATCTGACAAAAACAATCTTGTTGGTTTGCTCTGCTAACTCCAGCCACTTGCCGTAAAACTGATTATATTCCTCAACATAATGATGATTTACTTTCTCCCACTTGCATTTCTCAGCCCATTTTTCGTAGCTTAGCAACCAGCTATACGGGTCTTTGGATATAACAAGGTAATAATCTGGAACATTATCAAGCAACGCTTCAAATGAAGCAAAATTGGATACGGTTATATTGTTAAAGTACACTGGATGCGGAATAATTGCTTTGTTAGCATAGAGCCTAAAATGCTTTGCACCAGGATATGCTGTATCAGCATTATCATTAAGATATGTAATTCGATAACGGTCAGTAAAAACTTTTTCAATGTAGTTAGTACCGCTTCGTTGTAAGCCATAAATCAATATATTCATTAGTTCAGCTTCTTTGCCTTGATTATGAGATGGGTACCAGTTTCTGACACTAAATTAGTGTTAATATACTGTTCCACTTGATGTCTAAATTTCAAGCCTGACGGCGAATGGTATTGCCTTTCGATACTACTGATTAATTTCTTTGTTTCCGATGTGTTAACTGTATAAAGCATATCCAATCTGGCAACAAAAGCACCAAGCTCTCCAGGCAAATACAAGGAATGACTGTCCAGTAAGAATCCGTACTCATTCAACATTTGTGACCATTGTTCCAAATTCAATATGTTCACATGATGATGAATGGCATTGTATTCTGAAATAACTTCATCACTTGAAAGATTAGCATTGATCAAAACCTGATCTTTTTTTACAACTTCAAAAAACTCTGGAGTAGGCACAGTGAAAGCAAGTACTCCGTTTTTTCGCAATACTCTACGGATTTCTCGTAAAACATCAGACAACTCATCCATATGTTCTAGCGCACAATTTGAAAAAACTGTTCCAAAAAAACCGTCTGGGAAAGGAATTGAAGAAGCTTTGGCAATCTTTGTTTTCGCATAATACCCATCTGTACGTAATTTCCTCAGAGCAGAGGTGTCAATATCAATGCCGAACACCTGATCCAGCCCAAGTGATCGGCCGAATTGGCCATCTCCACATCCCAGGTCAAGAAAAGGAGGGGACGCAGACTGAAGGAATATCGAAAACAGCTTAGATTCAACCATACGAATCAAATAAAAATGTGGGATATGCTTGATATGGTCAAGCGGTCTCTTCATTTCAAAGCCATTCCACAAAATAATTTTAATGATACATTTAATAAGTGCTTTGTCAGCGTTCAATAATCTCATGTTTGTAGGGGAAAAAATACTACCCAAGATATTTATTATAGCAGAAAGCTTACTTATGCCGCCGGAATTATACCTTTTACACAGATCACCGGTCTTTCTCCCGACAACAGCAAACTGTTCCCAATCTTTTATCAGATACCCCCTGATCTCCGAGTCTTCCTGGAATCCGATATCACGGATCATTTTGTTTACAACGTCAGGATGTTCCATATTGAATGGCTCTATCCATGACGGCGGGAAATCGATGAGGTGAATGCGCAACGGATCGCTCAACTTGGACCAGCTTTCTTTGAACCAACCCAAGCCATCTTCACACCCGCAACCCCATCCCATTTGCGAGTAATATTGTGATTTATTTTTTACTCCATCAGGGAAAATGTATGAGTAATGATACTGTACAATTCCTTGTTGTTCCATCTCTTGTGCAGTTACGATTTTTTTGTGGATGTATGGATGACCCGCTTCATCAGCAAGAGTGGGGGGGCGGTGGGTTGCATAACTATAACCAGGCCGATAACGAAAA
Source organism: Geobacteraceae bacterium (assembly GCA_043743795.1). Lineage (GTDB taxonomy): Bacteria > Desulfobacterota > Desulfuromonadia > Geobacterales > Pseudopelobacteraceae > JACRCG01. The sequence goes on along the minus strand of JAYTVV010000172.1, from coordinate 3,197 downwards.
ACCCTTATATACTCATCCCTTCCGAAAATGAAGGAGGCGCCCATAATACGGGCGTTAAAACTGCGCCAGAAACCAATGGTACGAAAATTAACCTGAGTTATTTCTGGATCGGAAACAAGCATGTTCCTTACCTGTTCGATATCCTCCGGCTTGTAAAATTCATCAACATCGACCTGCCAGATATAATCGCCGGTGCATGCCGCCATATAAGCGTTGCTCATCGCATCTTTTTCCGACCAGAACCCGTCGCGCTGAATCAGTTTGATTTTGTATTCCGGATCAGGAAAAGATTTGATGATGTCTACTGTGTTATCAAGGGAATGGCCATCAGACGTTGCCGCGTGAGCGAATTTTTCAACCGCTCCTTCAACAATCAGGATTTCATGAGCATGTGGGTAGAGGGCCTCTAGATTGTACTTTATAAACGGCTCACCGTTCAAAACAATCATGCCGAATGAAAGTTTCAACGTTGCAAATCCTTATACGGCTTAAAAGCTATCATCATCGCGCGTTCTTGGTTAAGCATCATAAAGTAGAGAAGTTCTCGAGGCTCAATAAATTCCTTAAAAGCAGACTCATTCCAAAATTGAACATGTCCTTCAAAATCGTCCAAGTCACCATTTGGTACAGTTAAGAGAATTAGTCCGTCTGGCTTGCATATTCTGTCCATTTCAAGTAGTGCCTTTTCAGGTGCATGCAAATGTTCAAGCGTCTGCAAACAATAAACTTGGTCAAAGTAATTACTTTCATACGGAAGTGCGTAGATATCTCCATGAACAAATTTACCTTCAGGAATGAGATTTCTTGCGCGTTCCACCCCTGATTCCGCATAATCCAAGCCATAAACTTCAAGTTTATTTTGTCTATTCTCATCAACTAGCATTTTCAAAAAATTACCGGAACCAAAACCAAGCTCAACGACTCTTGCACCATAATCTTGTTTTAGAATAAATCTAAGAACCTCTCTAAATGCTTTAATTCTCGCCGGTTCCATGTAGTGCTTCAGCAGTTCTTGATCACCCCATAATTTATCATATGCTTCGGCCGTATTATTCTTAGTTAATTGGGCTATTTCACCACTTCGGCAACGTGCAGATAATTTTGATCTGGCTATTATTTTTTTAAATAATTTTAGCATGGTACCGTATTCGAATGTTTAAAATGATTCAATTATTGGATTAAATGTGAGCGTGGCATCGATTCAATTACATGTTAACTCATTCCAGAATATCAAATGCAAATTCCAATAGTTCAGTACTAATATTCACATGTTACTTTGTATAAAATCCCAATAGGGCATAAAAAAAAGCGGCCCACCCGAAGATGGCCGCTTTTAGGTATAACCTTAAACAATACTAATTAAGGGCTGCCGTACACTTGAGTGCACCTGCCTGACATGTGCAGATCTTGCTGTTTGTCGTGTCAAACCAGACAGGAACATGACCTGCATGGGTAGTTACAGTCGCACAAGTACTAAGTACGCCGGCAACGTTTGGAATATAGAGGAAACCATTTGTTACGCTGGTCAACATATCTGCAGCTGCGCTACCACCACCATTACCAACGACAACGTTTTTAGAGGATGATATACGCATTGCTTCTGCTACGTCACTTGTGCCTGTTGTGTGCGACCCAGTGAAAAACATGATTGCAGTAGGAAACGCTCCGTTAACTCCTGTAGTTCCCGCGCTCACTGCTGCATCATTTTTAAAACCAAACTGTGCTGCTCTATCATACGCACCATTGTTGTTCCAGAATTGACCAGAAAAAACGCCAATGAAATCGTTTGCAACAGGCTGCGTTGGCGCCGCCTGCGTTCCTCGGCTCTTTACAAAGTTAATAACAGCGCCCTGAGTCCCATCATTATGCTGAGAGTTAGTCAGTCCGCGAAGCGGATTTAATCCATCTTGTGAAGCTACATGCAATGTTGTTGAAGGAGTGACAGTCCCCACACCAACCCTGCTGTTCACTACATCTGAAAATAAACTCCCAGAAGTTACATCTCCCAAATTCGTAACGGTAAACATGTCAGCTGCCGACGAATTCTGCACTGCAAACATTGTAGTCCCTGCCGCCTGTGCCGAACCGGCCAGCGCCATTGCCAAAAGACCTACCATCAAAATTACGCTTTTTTTCATAATAACTTCCTCCTCTTTTTAGGTTCTACCTATTAGGTTTTCCCCCCCCGATATTAAAATATTAAAAGGGGATGCTCTGACAATACCTGTTTCTCTCCATACGCCTAAGTATTTACTCATTTGCAATATAACTATCAAGTATTATAAATGCAATGAAAATAAATACAAGCCCTTCCGTCAAAAAACTTTTTTTACCCAAAAACGCGGAAAAGGCTAAGGTGTTTTCACGTACCTCCCTAGCTGTCAAAACTGATAAAACCATTCTCAACAGCTTTTACCACTCGCAATGAACCGCATAGGAACGTTTTTAGCACTAATTGCATTGAACTTTTTTTCCAAGATCATTTCTGTGAAGCATTATATCTGCAAATACGGTACCGTTTTTTGTTGGCAGTATAAAGTAAGTCATGCAAAAGCGCTCCTCAACCCGACGAACTGTATGAAAATCAGGTTTGTGTGAGATAGGCACTACAACAGCATTGCCAATACTTATTGAATAAATTGACGCTCAAGGCGCTAAACAGATCCCGTCAGGTATGCAATGAAACGAGCAGTAGCAAAAAAATTGCACTAAGATGTATGCTGGCTGTACGCTAAATAACGGAGCAAAACACCGGCTATGGCACGCCAAATCCCCAGGGGCTGTGACCAATGTTAAGATGACCGCTGGAATCCCGTGAGGTAACAGTTATGACACAACCTTCTCCCCTGTCCCGGAACCGTTGCACCTGGTGCGGTACTGATCTGCTCTACAGCACCTATCATGATCTTGAATGGGGAGTTCCGGTCCATGACGACCGGAGGTTATTCGAATTTCTGATCCTGGAGGGCGCACAGGCCGGGCTTTCCTGGATTACCATCCTCAAAAAACGTGATTCGTATCGACGGGCTTTTGCCGACTTTGATCCCGCCATCGTGGCCGGCTTCGACGCGCGGAAACAGGCGGACCTTCTGGCCGATGCCGGCATCGTCCGTAACCGTCTCAAGATAGCCTCGACCATTTCCAATGCCCAGGCTTTTCTTGAAGTACAAAAGGAAGTCGGCAGCTTCAGTTATTAA
>JAYTVV010000171.1:0-39999 GCA_043743795.1 Geobacteraceae bacterium | reverse complement strand
AGCGGTCTTTTTATGCTGGCGGCTTTGATTTATTCTGTCGCCAGTATGGGGGCAATTCACCGGATGGAAGAAGGTATTGCCCGAAATGACCTCAGTGCCGCGACCGCCACGATTTCACTATATGAAATAATACTGGCTCAGGAACGGCTTGTCGGAAGATATCAAATCCTGCACCAACCTGAATTCCGTGAACTGTATCTGCGGAATGCATCCAGGTTTTCTGAAGGGTTGGCGTCAATCAAGCAGAGGAGTCAGGGCCCGGCGTTTGCTGCACTGGAGACAGAATATAGCGGGTATGCCGGTATGGCAGAACGGCTGTTCGCTGATCAGGTTGTCTCTCCCGCTGTGCTGCGGCAGGCGACTGAACGGGTTGAAAAGGCCTTTGAGCGACTTCGGCTGGAACAACAGCGTTCTCTGGAACAGAAGCTTAAAGAGTCGGATGATCAGGAATCGCGAACCGTTGTCATCTCAATAGGGCTTGCAATCGGTGGTGTCGTTTCCGCGTTCGTAATTGCTTTTCTGATGATCTACTCCTTTGCCGCCTCTATCGGCAAGCTGCAGAAAGCGACTCACCGGATTGCCGCCGGCGATTTTGACCATGATCCCGGCATCCCCCCCGGGGATGAAATCGGCACTCTGGCCCAGGATTTTTCGCGCATGGTCGAGCGATTGAAAGAGCTGGAGCAGATCAGTCTTGACGCCAGTCCGCTCACGCGACTGCCGGGCAACATTGCGATTGAGCGCTCTCTCAACCGGCGTCTGCGCGAGCACGCCCCTTTTGCCATGTGCTACATGGATCTCGATAATTTCAAGTCATATAATGACCGCTACGGGTATATCAAGGCGAGTGAACTGCTCAAGGAAACCGGCCGATTGATTCATAATGCCGTTACGCGGCTTGAGGACCCTGATGCCTTTGTCGGGCATATCGGAGGTGACGATTTTGTTGCTATAGTCAGCGCCGATAAGGCTGAAGGTGTCTGCCGGGAGATCGTCAAGGATTTTGACGCCATGATTCCGGCATATTATTCTGAAGAAGACCAGGCCGCCGGAGCCATCGATGGGGTTGATCGCTACGGAGTGCCGCGATTGTTCCCGCTCGGTTCGATATCGATTGCGGCCCTGGCCTGCTATCCGGGCGATTATGCGACCGCTGCTGAAATTGCTACGGCGGCTGCCGGAGTTAAAGACCACGTTAAGGCGTCAGCCGGCAGCAATTATATCATCGTACGGGAGGCAGTGGTCCATGAAGTCTGAGCCCATAGTATTCGGTGCCGTGCTGATTCTGGTTATGGTGAATGCAGGTTGTGCAAGTCTGGATAGGGGGATGCCCCATTTCATAACACGTTCAGAGGAACGAAACCTTGAGGCAGGGCTTGGGCAGCTCCGTGCGGGGAACGAGCAGTCGGCACGCGACCTTCTGGAAAAAGTTGTTGACGGGGTATCGATCGCGGGTGTGACCGACGAAGCGCTTTTTCGTCTCGCGTTGCTGAGCCTCAAGGAAGACGGAGGGAAAGGTTCTCTGCGGGCGCAGGCATTGTTGGAGCGCTTGGCAGACAAATATCCCGGCAGTCTATGGACCAAACAATCGGCTCCGCTGCTTGCACATCTGGTGGACGTCAGGACTCTTCGTAATCGTCAGCGCGAGTTGAAAAACCTGAAAGAGCTCAACCTGTCATTGAATAACAATAACCGGGAGTTGCGCCAGAGCCTTGAACGGCTGAAACAGCTTGATCTGGAGCTCGAGCAGAGGATCAAACGCTGATCATGTAAATGTCGGTACGCCGGATACTTACCGGGATACATGTGATGATTCAATACAGAAGGGGCTCCGATACACGGGGCCCCTTTTGTATTGGCATCGGATGCTATCCGGTGCGGGATGAAATCAGTAATGGGAAATAGCTGTCAACTGGGCAGTGGTTAAGGTGCTGAGAGAGCCCATGCCGCCCCTATTTGAAGCGATGGCACTCTGGATGGCAGAAACCGACTTGCCTCGTTTGCCGGTACCATGGCAGCTGGCACAATTTGCGTTGTATAAAGCTGCTCCGTCGAGTGTCGGGGCAGTAGCCGTTGTAGCGGCAATTGCTGCAATCTGGGCGGCTGTCAGCGAACTCAGGAAGCTCATACCGCCGGTGTTTGCTGTGATGGCGCCTTGAATGGCTGTAGCTGCTTTGCCCAGTTTGGCCGTGCCATGACAGCTGGTGCAATTTGCGTTGTACAGCGTCAGACCGTCAAGTACTGGTGCGGCTGCTGTGGTTGTAGTGACTTGTGCAGAAGCGGCGCCTTCGCCGGCGCTGCTCACGGCAGTCACAACATAATAGTAGGCAGTAGCGGCGGCAAGACCCGTCTGGGTGTACGGGCTGTTTACCCCGGATACTTTTGTTCCGCTGGTTTTGGTTACGCCTGTTTTCGTTGACCAGTACACGTTATACGACGTTGCTCCTGAAACTGCAGGCCAGGTAATGGTTGCCGCGTTGGTGCCTCCGGCGACGGTGACTCCGGTCGGAGTGGCAGGTGCTGTTGGACCTGGAGTGGTGGCGGAGAGGGTGGTGCCGGTAAACTGGACGGAAGCGGCACTTTCACCGGTGCTGTTTATGGCGGTGACGATGTAGTAGTAGGTTGAACCTGCGGCCAGTCCGGTATGAACTGAGGGACTGGTGGCATTGGCAATTTTGGTTCCGTTCGTCGTGGTCACGCCACTCGCTGCTGCGTAATACACATTATATGACGTTGCAGTGCTGACAGCGCCCCAGGAAAGTGTCATCTGATTGGTGCCGCCATTAGCGCTGACACCGGCAGGTGCTGCAGGAACCATTGCTGCCGGTGGTGTTGCAGCAGTGCGTACCGACGTCTGGGTTGAGACTGCACTTTCGCCGGCACTGTTAACAGCGGTGACTACATAATAATACATTGTTCCGGCAGTCAGGCCGGTCTGGAGGCACGAGGGAGTCGCTGAAGCGATCTTTGTGCCACTGGTCTTCGTCACGCCTGTTGTCGTTGCATAATATACATTGTACGAGGTTGCTGCGCTGACGGAGGTCCAGGAGATGGTTACCTGTCCTGTGCCGCCAACGGCGGTCAGGCCGGTCGGAGCTGTTGGAACGGCTGCAGCCGGTGGCAATGCGCCGCCATCAAAGATGCCATTGGCAATATCGCTGATTTTGCCGGTGAAAATAACCGCGCCGGATTTTACATTGATTATTGACAGAGTCCCCTGTGAAACAGTTATTTTTACGTGATCGAACATGTCATCCAGGTCAAGGTGGTTGGCGATGTAGCGGGACGTGATCGGGTTGGTGTTTTCAGCACGGTACTGTTTGAGGAGCGGCTGCAGTTTTGCTAGTACGATTGAAACTGTTTTTGCGAAGTTGGTTCCGATCGCATGGTTTTTAGCTGAATCTGATTTAGTAAAAACATCAGATGGGTCATCATCACCGGCTGCACTGGCTACAATTATATCGGAGAGCGGATTAATGTTGGCAGTGCCGGTTCCATCGGCAAACGAGTGCAGTGTATATTCTGTTCCGTTGGCACTTCCGGTCGCCTGCAGTACAAAGGGTGCCTTCATGCTGGTAACGTCAATGGCAAAAGAACCGTCACTGCCGATAATTGTCGATTTTTGCACCGACGGTGTGGATGAATCCTTAAGGCTGACTTTGCCGGACAGTGGGGCGCCGACAGCGGCAGTACCGCTTACGACCTGCGATGATACCTCGCCTGAACCGCCACCGCCACACCCGGAAAGTATAAGGGCAAGCGTCATCAGAGAAAAAGCCAGTATGGCTGCAATAGATTTTTTAACATTTTGTTTCATAACCGCTCCTTTTAGATGTGTTCCCCTGTTGCTGTGATATTCGTTCTTCATGGTAATCTCCATTGTACGGTTCTCCTCAGTCTTCCGGTCTTTCTAAAGCGGGTCAGCACCGGTTGACATGCGTGCGATCATTGACATGGCCCATCATGGGATGATTCGCTGTTGTTTTTTCACGTTTAGTTGATTTCGGCGGTCACCGGAACCGGGCATAAAAAAAGCCGGGATGCCGAAATCTCGTGATATTTCGGCATCCCGGCTGTCTCGTAGAGACCCTATAGGCTTTCCGCCCCATCCTCACGGATGGTTTAGTATTATCGTGTACCACCATCTGATTTATACCGTATTCCCGGCATCTGAAGCCGGTCGGTACAAATAGTCGCCTTAACAGGCGCTACAACTGGTTTGTGATGCGTCACCTCCTGTGTCGTATTTTGAACACAAAAAAGCCGGGGCCGGGTATCGTTGGTACGATATTTCGGCGACCCGGCTGTCTCGTTGAGACCCGTAGGTTTTCCGTCCTACCCTCGCGGATAGTTTAGTATTGTCGTGTATCTGTCAATAAACAGGTTTGTTTACTATTTGCGTGGACATTACTCGCGCAAAAAATAAAAATCAAGCAAAAAAACACTCGCTAAGAGCAGGGAGCGATGCGGTATCCGGTTATACCGGTCAGGTCAGGCTGGTGAAGAATATCCTTCCATTGGCTGTAGAATAGTCTACAATTGGTCTCGCCACTCATATGATATGTACGTAATATCAGCTTGTTATGTGTTGGCATTGCTTCTGCATATACTGGAGCAGTCTGTACGTTCACCACTTAAAGGAGATACTATGTTAATGAAAAAGTTGATCGCAGTGACAGCAACCCTCTGTGCCCTTTCGTCCCCACATCTCGTACGTGCTGCAGAACACAGCGGTCATACTATGGAGCACAAATCCGCTTCCGCTCATGAAGAAGTTGTCACCGGAGTTAAGGCCACGTTCAACGTGCAGACAATGGCCGTTGCCATGAAGGAAATGGGGATGGAGATGCCCAAAGGGGTGAAGGAAACGCATCATATTTCTGTCGCGTTTACGGACGCCAAAAGCGGCGCGGCCATAACCGAGGGGACAGTGGCAGTCAAGATTCAGAACCCTGATAAAAGTACACAAAGCAGCAAGGATCTTAGCGGGATGCATGGCCATTTTGGGGCTGATTTCATACTTTCAAAACCGGGGAAATATGGTGTTATGTGCAAGTTTCAGCTGAAAGATGGCACCACCCGTCAGGCCAGGTTCTGGTACACCGTAAAGTAGCAATGGATAACGGAAAGATAAATCGGGTATTGGTACTTGTTGTGGTCGTTCTTCTGGTGCTGCTGGCTTTCCGGGTCAGTTTTGAACAACGATCTGATTCGGGGTGCTGCCGTCGGGACGGTAGTGGCTGTGCTTCAGATACGCACGCAGTAAATACAAGGAGATAGGAATGGAAATGAATCGTACGAAGCAGGTGATAGTATCCGGTGTTCTTGCGGTGGCGCTGCTGGTCGGTGCAGTCACTGGTTTTGCTTTTTCGCTCGGCAAGTATGAGAAGGTAAAGGCAAACAACGGCATGGTCACGCTGCCGGTTGCAAAATTGGCTGACGGCAAGGCCCGTTTTTACAAGTTTGAAGATGGCGGCAAGGACATCACCTTCTTTGCGGTCAAGGCGCCAGACGGCAGCATACGTACCGCTTTTGACGCCTGTGATGCCTGCTATAAATCCAGAAAAGGGTACGAACAGCAGGGTGATAAAATGAACTGCAATAACTGCAATCAGAAATTTGCGATCAACCGCCTTGGCCCAAACGCCTCAGGCGGCTGTAATCCTGGTTATCTGTCGCATCAGCTGAATGGCGGCACCGTTTCTATCAAGGTGACTGATCTGAAGGACGGGGCGAAATATTTCTGATGAAACTGCACACTATTTCCATCAACAATCTGAAACGCCGCAAAGCCAAGATGGCCTTTCTGACGATTGGCCTGACGGTGGGCATTGCCACCATCGTTACACTGGTGACCCTGACCCGCTCCATGTCCAGTGATATTGAACGGAAGATGGATGAGTTCGGCGCCAATATTCTGATTACACCGCAGAGCAACGGCCTCTCCATGAACTACGGCGGTATCAGTCTGGGTGGCGTGACATTTGATCAGCGGGAGATCCGTGAAGAAGACCTGGCTAAAATCAAGAGCATCAGCAACAGTAAGAATATCTCTGCGGTTGCGCCAAAGGTGCTGGGCGGTATCAAGATCGGAGCTCATGATGTACTGCTGGTAGGGGTTAACTTTGACAGTGAATTGAAGATGAAACAGTGGTGGACGATTTTTGGTGATGCTCCAAAAAGTGATAGTGAGGTGCTGTTGGGGAGTGATGCTTCCAGGGTGCTGAATGCCGGCTCCGGCGAACATCTCATGATACAGGATGAATCGTTCAAGGTTGCCGGCGTGCTGGGGCAGACCGGTTCACAGGATGACGCCCTGGTTTTCGTCACTCTGCCCAAAGCTCAGAAGCTGCTGGGGAAGGAAGGCAAAATTACACTTGCCGAAGTGGCGGCGCTCTGCTCCGGCTGCCCGATCGGCGACATGGTCACCCAGATTGCCGAGAAGATTCCCGATGCCAAAGTATCGGCTGTTCAACAGGTAGTGGAGGGCCGGCTCAAAGCCCTGGACCAGTTCAAGCGTTTTTCATACGCTATGGCAGGCGTTGTCGTTTTTATCGGTTCACTGATTGTTTTTGTTACCATGATGGGGAGTGTCAACGAGCGGACGGTTGAAATCGGGGTGTTTCGGGCTATAGGTTTCAGAAAAAGTCATATTATGCGGATTATTCTTCTGGAAGCTGCGTTGGTCAGCCTGCTGGCCGGGTTTTTAGGGTATGCCGCCGGTATGGGGGGGGCCAAACTGGCGCTGCCGTTTATGGCGGAGAGTAAAAATGCACAGCTTGTCTGGGATGCAACTGTCGCCTTTGGTTCGGTTGGTTTAGCAGTAATGCTGGGAATTCTGGCGAGTCTGTATCCGGCACTGCATGCCAGCAAGATGGACCCGACAGAAGCTCTGCGGGCATTATAAAAAGAGGACATAATGGCGCTTATCGAGATAAAAAACGTAAAAAAGAAGTACGCCAGTGGTGACGACAATGTTGAGGCGCTTCGCGGCATAGACATTTCCATCGAGGCCGGCGAATTCATCACCATTATGGGACAGTCCGGTTCGGGAAAAAGTACGCTGCTGTCGGTGCTTGGCGGCATGAACCACCCAACTTCCGGAGTAGTCGAAATGGCCGGCGTGGAATTGTATCGACTGCCTGGTGAAAAGCTGGCCGATTTTCGGGCGCAAAATCTCGGCTTTGTCTTTCAGTCATTTCATCTGATTTCCTATCTGACCGCCATAGAGAACGTCATGCTGCCGCTGGCAATTGTTACAATGAGTACCCCGGCAAAAAAGAGTTCGGCCCGTCAGGCTCTTGAACGGGTTGGTCTTGGCTCCAAACTTGACCGGCTTCCCAATCAGCTTTCCGGTGGAGAACAGGAACGGGTTGCGATCGCACGGGCCATCGTCAACAATCCGCACATCCTGCTGGCGGATGAGCCGACCGGCAACCTGGACTCAAAGACCAGTGAAGAGGTCATGACGCTGTTCAGGGAGCTGAACGATGCCGGGCAGACGGTCGTTATGGTGACGCATAATCCGGACAATGGCAGATATGCCGATCGGACAATTCATCTGAAGGACGGAATTGTGGAATATGCTTCTGATGTTGTGGAATAGTCATCATCTGATTCTGTTATGGTAAAATAAGTAAGGTAATATCAGTGCGATAGCAGTTGGCATGACAAATGTGTATGAATTAAACAAGAACCAGAAGGACAGCAAAATCGGCCAGACGAGTCTCTGGTATGCAACTGACACTACGGAGGAACAACCCATGAAGAAGACGATTATTACCCTATTGGCCGCTGCGATGGTTGCAGCTACAGTCCCAACCTTCGCTATGGAGCATATGCATGATGGCCACGCAAAAACTATGAATGCAGAGCAGGCAAAGGAATGCGATATGCTCCTCAAAAATTGTGCCATGGAAGTTGACAGTATCCAGGAGCGAATTGGTAAACTTAAAGCCGCAATCAGTGAAAAAGGCGCTGATGCTTACACGGTAGAAGAGCTGAAAGTCCTTAACAAAAAGCTGAAAGAGGCTAATGATGCTTTGCGTGCCCTAACAAAACCAGGGCATTAGGAGAGGTGGTATCACCTAGGATGAATCGGTAAAAACGCTACCGGTGATCTACGCGAGGCGAGCTTAAGGCTCGCCTCATCTTTTTCCCGGGTTTGGTTGCAAATCATGCGTTTGTGCTAGGCCAGTGTGTGCAGTGACTTTACTCAGGGGAGATCCTCATATATGAAATATTTGTTCAGAACAACACTGTGGGTAGTGCTGACTGCATCTGTGGTTTCGAGCGCCTATGCCCACGGCACAGACCTTCGCGGTGACCATATTGATGCCCAGATGAAAAAACTGCACGCTATAATGCCGATATTCTCTCTGGCGAGCGCTGAACTGGAGTTGGCAATTGTTAAAGGAGATGCATCTGCGGCGAAGGTGCAGGCTGATAAGATTCTTGCTGCCGTTCCCGATTTGATAAAATCCATACCACACAAAAATAAGAAACAGATTTCAGCTTTCAGATCTATTGCCGCTCGATTCAGTGATGATGTGATGAACTGTAGGGGGCTTGTGGAGAAGGGTAATTTCCGAGAAGCACATACCGCATTCATAACTATCGAAAAACGCTGTACGGAGTGTCACGCCAGATTCCGGGATTAACAGAACTAACTATGGATTCAGACCCCCGAACGTAAAGCCGGAGGTCTTTTCATTCTGGGAAGAATAGGGGGGCAGGTCTCAACCGAGTACATTTATAAAATAATTGTATTTTGTACTGTGTTGAGACCTGACCCCTTATTACTTCATCCAGTAGTTTTCCAGATTATGTCAAGAGTGTAGGTTTGACCCCGTAGCTCCTTCTATTGTCCTTCCCGCTACACATGTTGCGTAACTTACTCAGTGCCCATTTTAGTTCAATATTTTTGCTTTCTGCTGCTCATATTCTTCCTTTGTGATTGCTCCACTATCAAGCAATTTCTTCAGGTTGGAAATTCTGATGAATAGCTCGTCTTCTTGCGGCTTTGTAACTGGTTTTTCAATACACACAAAAACAAGTTCTGCTCTCGGGAAATTTCCTAGTATATGAGGAGGTTTCGATATAGTCTCCTGTATCAACTTTACTTTTTTATCTATTCCTTCGCAAAATTGAATTGCTTTCTGTTCGGCCTCTTCTCTACAGACTGACGCTGGGACATAACCCGTAGCTGCTTGAATAAAAACTCTGTATTGTTCTCCGCCTGACACATCCTTGCTAATAATATTCGTTTTGCCAGAATAAACTGCATCTTCAAAATATGACTTACTCTCACTGGCTTTCATGATGGGTGGTGTTACAGCACATCCCTGCAAACAAAACAGTGCAACTATCAGTATTAAAAAAAGAATTTTCATATAGCTCCCACCTTTTTTATTGGTTTTAGTTCTCGGTTTTAAGTTCTTTCATTATTGAAATTATCGCGACCATGCCAAACAGATACTGCTCTGCCCAAACATGTCGAGGCTACGGCTATCTTTTTTTGTATATCCCAACCTCTCGGCCACTACTTTTACACGACGCCCCAATGACGAGTGTAGTTGATGAAAAGGTGTGTCACTGTCGATAGCTGCTAATGCAGCGACGTACTGACGTTGATTTCGATGAGCCACCTCTTGAATTACTTTGTGTGTATCGAAAGAGGCCCCCAGAACCTTTATCGATTGCTCAATTGCAGAATCCCATGCTTCCATTTTAATCTCCTCACTTTCTTGATTTGTTCAACTCGTTAATCACCTGTATCCGTATATAAGTGACTTGTCACCTGTATACGTGAACGGTGCCGTATATAGGTGATCTGAAGATCTCCTATATACGTGGTTTCTAAATTTTCCTGTAGCAAAATCCGATAACCGGTATAGGTGATTTGTCCTCCGAATACCGGCCTTCAGATTTGGTCATAATGTCGCCCTGACGCCTACTCCCTCAATATTCGTTCAACCAGTTCCGTGTCTCCACGAATCGCCCCAAAATAGACCTGCCAACTCCGCACCTCCGGATTCCATCGCCCTCCGGCGGCTTTCAGCTTATCCCGTATCGCCGTTTCGGTGTACGCCACGGCAACGGCAACCAGGTCTGCATCCCGATAGCGGGGTGCCCCTCTGGGGCGTCTGTCCACGATGATCTCAGCCGTTGTCAGGTTGTCTCCTGTGCGCTCATCATACCGATATCGGGCACAGACCAGCGTAGCTCCAAACCGGTCCACCAGCCGTTGCGTACCCTTCTGCCCCGGTTTCATGTGACCGTAAGCCTTCATCTGCTTAAGCATGGTAACTTCTTCATTTTCCATTTCTTTTGCTCTCGCTTTTGTGGCCGTAAACTATCATGGGTAAAATAAAAGCTTGAAATATTCCAATGATGTTTACTCTAACGATTTAGCGGCGTCAATCGCAAATATCAGCCTCTTGATGGCTAAGGCATGAGTGCCTGAAACCGGAAACGGATAATTTAAGGCATTTGCAAAACGAACCGAATATTCTACACTCCTGTAGAATAGTCTACAAATCTATCCACTTGTTTGTCGCTAAACTACGTTGAAATGTCGTGTAATCAGCATGTTGTCTGATTGGCATGATATATGTATATACTATCCATAAAGAAAATATTCACACCCGAGGCTGCCATGAATGCATTGATTTTCATACTTATAATCTTCGTCGCAAACTATGCGGTCGCCGAAGAAGCCAGACAAGTAGAAAACCTGCCTGCCCTTATTTCTCACGCCATCGATAATAATCCCGAACTCAAATCATCCCAGGCACGCTGGCAGATGTTCTCCAGTAAGGCGAAACAGGCGTCGGTTCTGGAAGACCCGATGGTCATGTTCAAACTGCAGAATCTGCTGGTACGGGAACCCTTGTCATTAGGTGGCAAAGATCCACAAACTGCCAAGGTAATCGGCATATCGCAGCAACTCCCGTTTTGGGGCAAGCGGGCCATTAAACAGGAAGTCGCCGGATATGAAGCGGAGTCCTATAGGTGGGCAATTGAAGAGCGCAAACTGGAACTGGCCCGGATGGTCAAAGAAACCTATTTCCAGCTGTGGGCCATTGACAAAGGCATGACGATAGTCGACAAAAATCTGAAGATTCTCGCTGATTTTGTGACGATTGCTGAGTCGAAATACTCCGTAGGGCAAGGGGTGCAACAGGATATTTTTAAAGCCGGGCTGGAAAAATCCAGGATGCTCGATATGCAGATCACGCTCAAGCAGCAACGTAAAAGCCTGGAAGCAAATCTCAATTACCTCCTCTCACGGCCGGGAAATACTCCGGTTGGTACGATACCTGATTTTGCTTTACCAGAGGTGAAGCTCACCGTAGAACAGTTAAGCGTGATAGCAGCAGAGAAAAGGCCGCAGGTAAAAAGCCTGACAAGCCTGGCCAGCAAGGGTGAAGCGTCGCACCGCCTGGCGCAGAAGGAATTTTACCCCGATTTTAACCTCTCTTTTGAATATATGTTCCGTCAGGAAGCTATGGGTGATCCCGGTTACAATATGTTTACCCTTGGTGTGACGTTCAATCTGCCGTTCCGGCAAGAACGTCGCAGAGCTATGCTGGCGGAGTCCGCCGCTGAAACAAGTATGTCAACGGAAGAGCTGAGCAGTCTGAAAAACAGTATTTCCTATGCCATTAACGACACGTTTGCCCAAATGGACCGTCGGCGAAAATTGGTTGAACTCTACAAGGACGGAATTATTCCCCAGGCGGAACAATCTCTTGAGTCTGCGGTTATCAGTTATCGAGTGAACAAGGTGGACTTTTTGACCCTCCTTGACGGCCGCATGACCCTGTTCAGCTATGAGCGGGAGCTGTATGAGTCACAGGCGGAGTACATGATGAAGCTGGCACAGCTTGAGGCGGCAGTGGGGATGGATCTTGCTGCTCCCACACCGATCCCGCAACTACCTGTGCCTGTTGCGCCGGCAGTTTCTGAGCCGGAACACTCACAACATCATTAAAATATACCTTTTCGAGGTTTGACATGGCTCTGAACAAAAAAATAACGATTCCACTCACAATTGCTACCCTGGTTCTGGTAACCGTCAGCTGGCTCTACAAGTCCGGCAAACTTTCCAAGGAACCGGGATTCCATAAGGACGATGGAAAAAACCATGTGGAGCAGACTTCAAAGCCACTCTACACCTGTTCGATGCATCCCTTTATCATCAAAGACAAGCCCGGTACCTGCCCGATCTGCGGCATGGAGCTGATCAAAAAGCTTGCTGACTCCCAGAACCAGGCTGTTCAAACTGCCGAGCAGAAGCAGCAGGCAGATATGCTGGGTCATGTTTCCCTGTCTCCGACCCAGCGGGTTATGGCAAATGTCGCCACGATAGAGGCGAAAAAGAGCGCCATGAACAAGGAGATTAACGCCGTCGGTATAGTCCAGTACGATCAGTCGCGTCAGGCTAAAGTAACCGCCTGGATCGCCGGGCGAATTGATACACTCCACGCCAACACCGTGGGAGCATATGTCAGTAAGGATAAGCCGGTGGCGGAGGTTTATTCACCGGATTTACTGGCCACTCAGCAGGAATATCTGCTTGCCGTCAAAAGCCGTGACCAGTTGAAAAATTCTGCTATCCCCTCCATAGCCCAAAACGGCGAGGGTCTGGTGGCGTCGTCAAAACAGCGTCTGATGCTGTTCGGTGTTAAGGAAAGCCAGATTGCCGAATTGGAAAAGGCTGGTAAACCGAATATCCGGCTGCCGATTTTTACGCCGCTTTCCGGTGTCATCATCGAAAAGATGGTACAGCAGGGTCAGTACGTCAATACGGGTGAAATCCTGTTCAATATTGCTGATCTCTCCACCGTCTGGGTTGAGGTTGAGGTGTACGAGAACGAGTTTCCCAATATACATGTCGGGCAGTCGGTAGAAATAAAGTCACAGTCCTTCCCCGGCAAGCCATTCACCGGACGTGTTGCCTTCATCTATCCCTTCCTTGACCCCAAAACCAGAACGGTTAAAGCCCGTGTGGAAATGCCGAATCCCGGTATGAAGCTGAAGCCGGATATGTTTGTCAACGCCACTATTAAAGTGCCGCTCGGGTCGACAATCGTTGTTCCGGTTACTGCCGTTATCGACACGGGCAAACATCAGGTCGTCTGGGTGGAAACCTCTGCCGGAATGTTCGAGCCGCGTGATGTCCAGGTAGGGCAGACAAGTAGCGATAAAATTCAGATCCTGGCAGGCCTTAAAGCGGGCGACAAAGTGGCAGTATCCGGCGGTTATCTGATCGACTCCGAATCGCAACTGAAGGGTGGCGGGGCAGTGGATCACAGCCAGCATGGCAGTGGGGCGAAACCGGAGGCCGATCAGAAGCGCCCGGCACCGCCGGTTCCGGGGAAGAAACCGCTGAATATGGATGACATGAAGATGTAGCAGGGAAGAGGTTTACTCAATGATCGAAAAAATTATCGAATATTCTGCCCGTAACCGCGTTATCGTCCTGATGATGTTTGGTTTGATCATCTCCTGGGGCATCTGGTCAGTCTACAAGACTCCCGTTGATGCTATTCCGGATCTGTCTGACAATCAGGTGATCGTTTTCACCGATTATCCGGGGCGTTCGCCTCAGGTGGTGGAGGATCAGGTAACCTATCCGCTGGCGACCAATCTGCAAGGTCTGCCGCAGGTACGTGCCGTGCGGGCATCATCTGCCTTCGGCTTCTCGATGATTTACGTCATTTTTGAAGACAAGGCTGACATCTACTGGGCACGGACACGGGTACTGGAACGGCTTAACTACGCCGCATCCCTGCTCCCCCCCGGTGTGACCCCGACTCTTGGACCTGACGGTACCGGTGTCGGGCATGTGTTCTGGTACACCATTGAGGGGAAGGGATATGACCTCGAACAGTTGCGTACCCTGCAGGACTGGTTTGTGCGCTACCAGCTCAACACCGTTCAGGGGGTTGCCGAAGTTGCTTCCATCGGGGGATTGGTGCGGGAATACCAGATCGACCTCGACCCTCATAAACTGTTTGCCTACAACATGAAGGTTGCCAAAGTCATGGATGCGGTCAAGGACTCCAACAAAGATGTGGGAGGGCGTCTGATCGAACAGGCTGATGCCGAATATCTGATTCGCGGCCGCGGCTATGTGAAATCCAAGGCAGATCTTGAAAACATCGTTGTCGGTGCTGACATGCGCGGCACACCGATTTACGTCAAAAATCTTGGTACTGTGCAGACCGGCGGCGCCATCCGTCGTGGTCTGCTGGATATGAACGGCGCGGGGGAAGCGGTCGGCGGCATTGTTGTCATGCGTTATGGCGAGAACGCCAAGGATGTTATCGACCGGGTCAAGGCCAAGATTACGGAGTTGGAAAAAGGCTTGCCACCCGGTGTGAAGATCATGGTCTCCTATGACCGCTCCGATCTGATTATGCGGGCGGTGGATACCCTGAAGAAAAATCTGCTGGAGGAATCAGTTGTCGTTTCACTGGTAATTCTGATCTTCCTGCTCCACTTCCAGAGCGCACTGGTAATCGTACTGACGCTGCCGATCTCGGTGCTGATTGCCTTTATCACCATGAAGTTGATGGGAGTTACCTCCAACATCATGTCTCTGGGAGGGATTGCCATTGCCATCGGCGTGCTCGTTGATGCCGGGGTCATCATGGTGGAGAACTGTTATCGCCACCTCTCCGAAATGCCGCCTGAGGAACGGGCCGCGCGACGCCTTGAAACCGTTATTGCCTCGGCAAAACAGGTCGGGCGGGCGATTTTCTTCTCGTTGGCGATCATTGTCCTTTCGTTTGTGCCGGTATTCATGCTGGAGGGGCAGGAGGGGAAGCTGTTTCATCCGCTGGCTTTTACCAAAACGTTCTCTATGATGGGGTCAGCCATGATCGCCATTACCCTGGTGCCGGTATTGATGTTCTACTTCATGCGCGGCAAAATGCCGCCGGAGAGCTCCAATCCGGTTTCGACCTTCTTCATAAAATTGTATTCGCCGGTTATCCGCTGGGTGCTGGTTTGGAAAAAAACCACTATCGCCCTTAACATCGTTGCTCTGGCGGTTGCCGTGCCGATGTTCATGAAGCTCGGATCGGAATTTATGCCGCCTCTGGATGAAGGTTCGCTTCTCTACATGCCGGTTACACTCCCGAATGTTTCGATCACCGAAGCCAAGCGGATTATTCAGGTACAGGATACAATCATCAAGAGTGTGCCTGAAGTTGAGCATGTGCTCGGCAAAGTGGGACGTGCCGAAACATCCACCGATCCGGCACCGGTTTCCATGTTTGAGAGTATCATTATCCTCAAGCCGAAGGACCAATGGCGGCCGGGGCTCAAGAAGGCCGATATCGTGGCTGAGCTTGACTCAAAACTGCAGCAGATAGGCGTTCGTAACGGCTGGACCCAGCCGATCATCAATCGCATCAATATGCTCTCCACCGGGGTACGGACCGACCTGGGAGTCAAGATCTTCGGCAATGATCTGAATGTCCTGAAAGATCTGGCAATCCAGGCCGAAGCAATCCTTAAGCCGATTAACGGTGCGGCTGACGTGGTGGCCGAACGGGTTACCGGTGGCAGCTACATCGATATTGATATCGATCGTGAAGCGGCTGCACGCTATGGCGTCAGCGTCGGAGATATTCAGTCGATTATTGAAACCGCACTGGGTGGCGAGATGCTTTCTGTCGCCGTTGAGGGAAGAAACCGCTTCCCGATCCGCCTGCGCTATCAGCGGGATTATCGCGACAACATCCCGGCCATCCGTCGTATATTGGTCGGCAGTATGGACGGTGCGCAGGTGCCGCTGTCACTGGTGACCACGCTGAAAATATCCACCGGAGCCCCCGAGATCAACAGCGAAGGGGGGCTGCTGCGTTCGCTGGTTTTCCTCAATGTGCGTGGTCGGGATATGGGGGGCTTTGTCACTGAGGCCAAACAGATACTGGAAAAGAACCTCAAGCTTCCCCCCGGCTATTACGTCGCTTGGTCGGGACAGTGGGAAAACCAGATTCGCGCCAAGGCGCGCCTGCAGATTTTGATACCGCTCGGTATGGTGATTATCTTCATTCTGCTTTACTTCACCTTTCATTCGGCGTTGGAGGCGAGCATGGTTATGCTTTCGGTGCCGTTCGCCCTGGTGGGTGGGGTCTATCTGGTTTCCGCGCTCGGCTATAACCTGTCGGTAGCGGTATGGGTCGGTTTTATTGCCCTCTACGGTATAGCTGTCGAGACCGGTGTTGTTATGGTTATTTATCTGCACGAGGCACTGGATAAAAAGCTGAAAGACGGCCCCTGTACGGAGCAGGACATCTATGACGCAACCTTCGAAGGGGCGGTGCTGCGCCTGCGTCCCAAGCTGATGACCGTCGCGGTGGCGCTTCTCGGCCTGATTCCGATCATGTGGTCAACCGGTACCGGGGCTGATGTTATGAAGCCGATTGCCGCGCCGATGATCGGCGGCATGATCTCCTCCGCTGTACATGTGTTGATTATGACACCGGTGATTTTTGTGCTGATGAAGAAGCGGGACTTACAGAAGGGGAGGCTTAAGTACAGCGGAATGAAGCATTAGCAACAGAACTTCAATGTTTTCCATTCGAGTTTTGCAGACAAGCACTTTTTAGTGGAATGACTGCATTAACCCGGCTTGTATTCACCCTACATTATCAGTCCCAATCCCCAGTAGCAAAGCATGCCGACAATCACTGTCCCGGCCAGTGAGCGGGTTTTGACAGCGCAGAGCAGTGTCGGGACTGCTGCCAGCAATTCCACTTTGCCAAGATTGAAAATCCGCGGGTTTGATTGAGCGAAAAGGGTAGGAACGATAAGGGCGCTCAGGATGGCGGCGGGGATCAGTTCCAACCATTCGGCAAGCCAGGTCGGCAGGGCCCGACGGGAAAGCACCACCAGCGGCACCATGCGGGGCAGATAGGTCACGGCCCCCATTGCCAGCATCAACAGCAGAAAATCCCGGTTACTCATGCATGTTCCCTCGTCTGCGCAAGGCGCGCTTCAGAACCAGGCCCAGTGTCGCTGCCAGACAGGATGCCACAATTACATAGGCGTTGCCCGGCAGCCAGAGATAGGCAAACAGAGAACAAACCGCGGCCAGCAGGGCCGTGACGGTGAAAATCGGGCCGCGTAATTGAAAGACCAGCAGACAGATGAACATACCGGTGAGGGCGTAGTCAACTCCGGCGGCACCGGGCGGGACCAGTTGTCCCAGGTAGACACCGGCTACGGTGCTGATAATCCATATTGCATTGGTGGCATGATTGACAGTCAGAGCGCTGTGACGATGCCAGCCGCCCTGATTGAAACGGGTCATGTTGACGGCGAAACTTTCGTCGGTTAGGCCATAGGCGAACAGCGCCAGAAAACGGCGGGATACTCCGGAGAAATGTACTGCCAGAGCCGAGCTCATCAGCAGGTGGCGCAGATTGATCATACACGTTGTCGAAACAATCGCCAGAGGCGATGCACCGGCGCCCAGCATGGCAACGGCAATAAACTGGGACCCGCCGGCAAAGACGAGCAGTGACATGGCCGCCACCTGCCACGGGGCCAAACCACCTTTTTGCGCCAGAACTCCCAGCGACAAACCAATGGGAAAAAAGCCCAGACAGATCGGCCAAGCGGCCGCTAATCCGGCTTGTACACGGCCACGTTCTTGTATGCTGCCAGAACCGTTCATTGATTTCTCCGTCGTGTGCCCACAATTACACTGGCAGCAGCGTGTAGGCTAATTCCCCTAATGTTTTGATCCCCTGCTCGATTCGATTATCCCACTGCGCCGCAGAGAGGCGGATATGATGGCTGTATTTGCTGGAAAGCGAGAAGAGCGGCCCCGGGACGATGCTGATGCCCTGCTCCAGGGCCCGGTGATACAGCGTGATGGCATCGGTACCTTCCGGCAGCTCCACCCACAGAATAAAACCGCCGGAGGGATGGGTCATACGGGTTTCCGCCGGGAAGTAGCGCACGACGGCATCGGCCATGTGTGACATGTTGCGGGCATGAACCCGACGGATGCTCCTCAAGTGGTGGTCATAGCCGCCGGTTGCCAGAAATTCTGCCAGGGCAAGCTGCGGAGGCGAGGCGGGGGCGATGTTCATAATCATTTTGATGCGCTCCATTTCCGCCTGATAGCGCCCGGCAATTGCCCAGCCGATCCGGTAGCCGGGGGCAATGGTTTTTGAAAACGAAGAACAGTAGATTACGGTGTCCGAGCGGTCAAAGGACTTGGCTGCTGTGGGGCGTTCGTTGTCAAAGGTCAGGTCACCGTAAATATCATCTTCGATGAGCGGGATTTCATGGCGTGCCAGCAAGTCCACCAGTTCCCGCTTACGCTCATCCGGCATCAGGCTCCCGAGCGGATTGCTGAAATTGGTTATTACCAGGCAGGCGCTGATCTTTCCTTGCTCAATAGCATACCGCAGTGCTTCGATGCTGATGCCGTCCCGCGGTGTTGACGGTATCTCCAGGGCTTTCAGGCCCAACTCGGCGATCATCTGCATGAAATTGAAATAAAACGGGGATTCGACTGCAATAGTGTCACCGGCACGACAGGTGGCACGCAGTGCCAGCAACACCGCCTCAACGCAGCCGGACGTTACAAGGATTTCATCCGGGCCGCTGCTGATGCCGGCCACCAGTGCCCGACGGGCGATTTGAACCCGGAGACGTTCATATCCCGGCGGCATCTGGTATAGAACTCCCTGTTCGCCCAGACGGCGCAGTTCGCTCGCCATGATGCGGTTAAGTTTGTCAATCGGCAGATTTTGTGCGCTCGGTATGGCGCTCCCCAACGGCAGCAGGTCGCGATTCATCATGTTGCGCATGACCTGTTGGCAGAGATGGCTGATTGTGACTGTTGCGGGAACGATACTGGCTCGCGATTGCAGGTCCGGTTCCCGGATTTCCGGGACACGGCTGCGGACATAGTAGCCGGACTGCGGGCGTGCCTGTATCAGGCGCTGATCTTCCAGCAGATTGTACGCCTGCATGACGGTGTTGATGCTGACGTCAAAACGTTTACTGAGCTGGCGGATCGACGGGAGTCGGTCGCCGGCCCGGAACGTGCCATGCTCAATCAGCCCGCTGATTTCAGCTGCAACCTGTTCATACAGGAGCGAAGCCCCTGCGCTGTTTGTGTCTCCGGATTTCATGGTCATATCATAGCCTGTGTGCAGGGTCTTTTGGCAGGTACAATTACCGTTCTTTTTTATGGGTACAATTTGTATATCATCAAACTGTTATGGTTACAAAAGTGATTTTCTGTATCTGTTTTTATTGATGCCGTGGGTGTAGGGTGGAAACATCACGAACACGAGGGGAATTGATCATGGAATGTTGCCTTGCACAGGGGGAGTTGATCCGGTTGGCTGGCGAAAAAGAAGGCGTCGTCCTGCGCTGTACAAGCGGCACACTCTGGCTGACATGTGGTGACGGCCGGGATTACCTGCTGTCTGCAGGAATGACGTTTGAAGTTGCTGCCCGGCAGACTGCCGTTGCCGAAGCTCTGCAGCCGGTCGAGTGTACACTCGGCAAGCCACTGCTTGCCGGCACACTGCTGCAGCGGCCGACCATCAGGCTCGCGGCGTGTTATTCCAATTCCATATCAAAGCCCTCTCTTCGTTGGCTCGTCTTCGCCCGCTCAACGTACTGAAGTACGCCTCGCAGGCTCAATCCTCGCCGCCTTGATATCATCTTTGATCTGGAATTGGTGTTAGACCAATTTCAAATCAAAGCCCCATCTTCGTTGGCTCGTCTTCGGCCCCTCAGCATACTGATTGTATGCCTTCGTCGCCTCAATCCTCGCCGCCTTGATGGCATCTTTGATTTGAAATTGGAATTAGTACGTTATACCATCCCGTCATCATTCTCTTCAAGCGGCGCAAATCCGCGGCGTATGGTGTTCTCTGTAACCACCCTGGGGTCCATGAAGTGCAGCAGGTACTCAGGGCCGCCGGCCTTGGTGCCGACGCCGGACATACACGAACCGCCAAAGGGCTGGCGGCCTACCATGGCGCCGGTGTTGTTGCGGTTGATATACAGGTTTCCGACGCGGAATTCCTGTCGCGCACGGGCAAGGTGCCCGGGGCTGCGACTGAAAATGCCGCCGGTCAGGGCAAAGCGGGTTGAGTTGGCCCAGGCGATTGCCTGATCAAAATCCCGGGCCCGCATGACCGCCAGTACCGGTCCGAAGATCTCCTCCTGGGCGATGCGGTGGCCGGGGGTGATGCCGCCGATGATTGTCAGCGGTACCCAGTAGCCGTTCCCTTCCGGAATCGGGCTGGAGTAAAGCAGTTTCCCCTCCTGTTTCCCAATATCGATAAATTCCCTGATACGCTTCTGTGCTGCAGCATCAGACACGGCTCCCATGGTGTATTTCGGGTTCTCTGACGGTCCGACCCGGTAGAGGTGCGCTGCCTTGACCAATCGATCGACAAACGTGTCGTAGACCGCATCCAGCACGATGACACGGGAACATGCCGAGCACTTCTGACCCTGAAAACCGAAGGCCGAGTAGAGTACATGCGGCACCGCCTCGTCCAGATCGGCATCGTCATCGATGATGATAGCGTTTTTGCCCCCCATCTCGGCGATGACCTTTTTGACATTGACCTGACCCTGATGCACCGCGGCAGCCCGCCCGATGATGCGCAGGCCGACTTCTACCGAGCCGGTGAAGGCAATCAGGGACACATCAGGGTGATCGACCATGAAGTCGCCGATGATGGAACTTTTGCCGGGAACGTAGTTGAATACTCCGGCCGGGAGGCCGGCTTCACGGAAAATCTCCACCAGATGCCAGCCTATGATACCGGTGAGGTTTGATGGTTTGAATACGACCGGATTGCCGGCAACGATTGCTGCTGCGGCCATGCCCATGCTGATAGCCAGGGGGAAGTTCCAGGGGGAGATGATCGCGGCAACGCCTTTGGGCTCGTAAAAATACTGATTGTTCTCGCCCGGTGCGTGGCCGATACGGTGCGGTTCGCCGTAGCGAATCATTTCACGGGCATAATATTCGAGGAAATCAATCGCTTCGGTGACATCGGCATAGGCCTGATCCCACTGTTTACCAATCTCCAGCACCTGCCAGGCGGCCAGTTCGAAGATGCGCGTGCGTGCCGCCGCGGCTCCTTTCAGCAAATACCGGGCGCGGTTATGGGGAGTGGTGTCGCGCCAGGCCGGAAAAGCTTTTTTGGCTGCGGCGACAGCACGGGTGACGTCGTCCGTACCCGCCTGACAGATCCGCCCGAGCACCTCGGCCGGGTTGTTGGGGTTGACGGTGGCACAGGTGTCGCCGGTAACAATCTCACGGCCATCGATAGAGAGCGGATAGGTCCTTCCCAGCCGGGTGCGGATTGTGGCAATTGCCGCCGGGAAAGCAGCCCGGTGATCGGCTCGTGTGAAATCCACCATCGCTTCGTTGTCAAACCGCGCCAGTCCACCCGGACCGGTTGTCAATTTTATCCGCTTCTTTGAACGCTCAGCGCGTTCCTGCTCGGCGGTGACTACCGGATCTTCCAGCAGCCGTTCTATGTGGGTTTCCCCGGCAAAACTCTGACGCAGGAATGATTCGTTGGCGGTGTTCTCCAACAGGCGGCGCACCAGGTACCCCATGCCGGGGACCATGTTTCCATAAGGGCAATACAGACGAATACGTCCGGCAACGTTGAGGATGCCCACGCGGACCGGTTCGGCCATACCGTACAGCACCTGGAATTCATAGCGTGATTCGGGTACATTCAATTCGGCTGCCGTCTCTATGACCGCCGAGATCGAGCGAATATTATGAGAGGCACAGGCAAAGTGGCAGATCCGGTGGTTTTCAAGGATCATCCGTGACTGACGTTCAAAGGCGGCATCGCTTTCGGCCTTGATCGTCCAGACCGGAACCGTCCAGCCGTTCTGTCTGGCCTTGATTCTTTCGTAATCCCAGTAGGCGCCCTTTACCAGCCGTATCGAAATCTGCGTGTTCTGTTCACCGGCCCAGGCCAGCAGCTCGGCCAGGTCCCTGTCAGTGTCTTTCAGATACGCCTGCAGTACGATGCCGATATGGGGATAGTCGCGGTATTCCAGCTTCAGGCGACGATACAGTTCAATGATGATATCTTTGTGGCGGTACGATTCCATGTCGATGCAGAGGAAGCCGCCCACCTCGACAACTTTGGCAGTGATGCGGCGCAGCTGCTTCAGCATGGCGATAACCGAGCCTTCGAAATCCTGCGGGTTGGCCAGGGCAAAGAGTGCGGTCGGTTTGACGGCAATATTTATCCGCGGAGCATACCCCCAATCCATGCCTGGTTCTTCACCTGTACCGGGTAGACTCTCCCATCCCCGCTGTGCCTCTTTCAGGCTTTCCAGTACTTTGAGATATGTTTCTACGTACTTTTCGGCCTCTTCAGCGGTGAGCGTTGCTTCCCCCAACACATCCACCACGGCAGCAAAACCGTCTTTACGAAGCTTTTCGATGTTTTTGACCGCATCTCTGCTGTTTTCGCCGACAATGAATTGGCGGGCCATCTCCTGAATGTTGGCCGAAATGACCTTGTTGAGTACTGTTCCTGCCAGAGAACCAAGCATGCCGGCCATTCTGGCACCGGTCTGGAATACGGGCGGCATATCCTTTTCTTCACCGAAATATTCACTGATATGGTCGGTGAGCAGTTTGCCGGTGGTTAGTGACGGAAAGACGTCTACAAAACGGAACATCTGGATCTTGAACTGCTCGTTCCGCATGCTCCAGTCCATAACTTCGCCCATCCAGGCAGCTTTGTTGAAAAGAGACGGTTTTTCTCCGGCCACGGTTGAAAAAAAAGCTTTGCCCCGATTGATTATTTTCGTGTTGAGTGTGGTGCTTTCCATGGTGTGCCCCCTGCGTTGTCGCGTGGCCCCGTGCTAATGGTTGGACCGTTGGCAAAATATTCCATAACATGTGAGAGGCGGTATTCTGTACCCATCAAAAAACAGGAGTGTTACCGAGCCCGTACTTGTCAAAAAATATCTGAAATGTTACCGTGGTTTGGCCATTAGTATAGTGCCTGTTACCTGAAGTTGCAAAGGAAGTTGCATGTTCAAAGCGGTCAAACAAAATAAGGCGTACCAGGACGTTGTCGGGCAGATTCAGGAAGCGATCATGGAAGGGAACCTCAGGCCGGGTTCACTGCTTCCGGCAGAGCGGGAGTTGAAAGAACAGTTCGGAATCAGTCGGGGGACGTTGCGCGAGGCATTGCGTGTGCTGGAGCAGAAAGGGCTGATCGAAATCCGGACCGGCGTGGCCGGTGGTTCTCTCATCCGGGAGGTGAACAGCGAGAATCTCAGTGATAATCTGGGACTGCTGATTCGCAACCGTGCCGTATCACTGCACGATCTGGCCGAGTTCCGCGAAGGAATGGAAGGCGATGTCGCTGCACTGGCGGCGCAACGGGCCACAGAGGAAGACAGATCGCAGCTGCTGGGTCTGCTGGGTGAAGCGGAAGGGCATCTTACGGCCGGGCGAAAAGGGTGGGATGCGTTTGTCCGGACTGACGAACAGATTCACATGGCACTGGCTCATATGAGCGGCAACCGGCTCTTTAGTGTTGTACTCACGAGCGTCTACCATAATATCCATACCTATTATGAAAACTGTCTGTCGTGGAACACTGAATTGCTTCAGGAAAATTACGACGACCTGCGTAATATCGTTGCTGCGGTGTCTGCCGGTGAAGCCGAGCGTGCGCGGGAAATGGCTTTGGGGCATGTGCGGCGCTTTAACGGGTATATGGAAGAAAAACAGACATAGCATATCCACCTTTTTCCAGACAAAAAACGCCGTGCAGCATGAGTCGCACGGCGTTTTTGTGTTTGGGGCATCAAGCGGTGCTGCTATTCAACCGACAGCAGCGTCCGATCATTTTCAAAAGATTTGTGGCGGATCTGATGGAACTTCTCGATCAGTTTCTCTACGGTCAGCGCCTGCTTTTCTTCACCCTCCACATCAAAGATAATCTCCCCTTTATCCATCATCAGCAGGCGGTTGCCGAATTCAATAGCGTGGCTCATGTTGTGGGTAATCATCATGGACGTAAGGTTATATTCCCTGATGAACTTATGGGTCAGTTCCAGCACGATCTGGGCATTTGTGGGGTCAAGTGCGGCCGTGTGCTCATCAAGCAGGATCAAATCCGGTTTTGACAAAACCATCATCAGCAGGGTCAGTGCCTGACGCTGGCCGCCGGAAAACATTGCCAGATTCTCCTTCATACGCTCCTCCAGCCCCATTCTCAGCTGGACAAGCTCGCTCCGGAAATAATCCCGCATCCGGTTGTTCAAGCTCCTCTTCAGCCACTTGAAACCCTTTTTGTAGGTGATCATCATGTTGTCTTCGAGGCTCATGTTGGAAGCGGTGCCGAGCAGCGGATTCTGGAAAATACGGCCGATATACCGGGCGCGCTTGAATTCCGGTTCATTGGTGATGCTGCGGCCGTTCAGCGAGATGGCGCCATCGCTCGGGATAATTGTGCCGGCGATCAGGTTGAAGAGCGTTGATTTACCGGCACCGTTGCTGCCGATGACGGTTATGAAATCACCCTCTTTGACCGTCAGGTTGATCGTGTTGATGGCCCGGTTTTCGTTGACCGTGCCGGGGTTGAAGACCATTGATACATCTGTAAGTGTTATCATTTGTCCACCATTGCCTTGATGGCGACCTTTTTCAGTTTTTTGCTTTGGGTAACAACCAGCAATACGATGATCAGGAGACCCTTGATCAGATTAAGATCGTTGGGCGTCATCTCGATGAGATAACCGTAATAGCGGCCCAAATACATGACGCCGTGGAAGAGAATCGAACCGGCAATTGCGCAGAGTGTCAGGATGCCGATGCGGTTGCTTTTCATGACCAGAAATTCGCCGATCATAACGGAGGCCAGGCCGGATATGATGATGCCCTGGCCGAGGCCGACGTCAGCAAAACCAAGGTATTGGGCGGCGAATGCGCCGGAAACGGCTACGAGTCCGTTGGAGAGGCCGACACCGATGGTTTTGAGAGTTTTGGGGTTGACACCTTGCGAAATGACCATCTGCTCGTTGTTGCCCATGGCGCCCATGGTCATGCCCAGATCGGTACGGAAGAACAGATCGACCATGATTTTGATGATGCCCACCACGATCACAAAAAAGATCAGCAGGATATATTCATCCGGCAGAGTGTCGCTGAACATCCCGGATATCTGTGACAGTATAGTTTCCTGTTTGAGGACCGGCACATTTGCCCGGTTACCCAGAATGCGGATGTTGATTGAGTAAAGCATGGTCATGGTCAGGATACCGGCCAGAAGGTTGGGTACCTTGAGATGATTGTGGATCAGTGCCGTGACCACACCGGCCAGCCCCCCCCCGATAAACGCTACCAGCAGCGCCAGCCAGATGTTCATGCCGAGCAGGATGCACTGGACCATCAGGGCCGCGCCCAAGGGGAACGAGCCATCTACCGTCAAGTCAGGAAAATCAAGTACTCTGAAGGTAACAAATACGCCCAGAACCATAATTCCATATATCAGTCCTTCTACAAGAATCCCTTCAATCATAGGAATGCGCCATGTCCTTTGTGAAAAAATAACGCCGGCAGCGTCGTTGGCTGCCTGGCGCCGGATAGTACCTACTTTTTGGTCAGCTTGCCGTTTTCAATAACCTTGTTGGCACTCTTGAGGATGTCCTTGGGAAAGGTCAGGCCGAGTTTCTTGGCCACGTCAAGATTGATCAGCAGGTCTACATCGCTGGTTTTGGTCATGAACTGAGTCGGGATCTGCTCCGGTTTCTTGCCTTTCAGGATGTCAGCAACAAGTTTGCCGGTGGTCCGCCCCATCTTGTAATAATCAAAGCCCCAGGCAGCCAGTATGGGGTAATTTTCTGCAGAGCTTGGATCAGCAGACATGATCGGTACCCTGGCCTTCATGGCTACGTCCGTAACGGCACTCATGGCTGATACAACCGTGTTGTCGGTGCTGATGTAGAGTGCATCCACGCGCCGGATGATCGCCTGAACCGCCTGCTTTACTTCGGAGGATTTGGAAACGGTGGTCTCCACAAATTCAATATTCAGCTCTTTGCAGGCCTGCTTGACGATGCCGGCCAGTACGACGGCATTTTCTTCGGAACTGGTATAGATGTGGCCGAGGCGCTTGATCTTTTTGATCTTGAGCAGCAGTTCAATCTGCTGTTTCACGGGAGTCATGTCGGAAACGCCGGTGACATTTTTGTCACCTTTTTTAAGTGATGTAACCAGGCCTGCCTTGACCGGGTCGGTGACGGCGGTGAATACGATCGGAATGCCTTTGAGAGTGTTTACCAGTGATTGTGATGTTGGTGTGGCGACACCGACAGCCAGAGTCACTTTTTCCGATTGAAATTTAGTGGCAATGGAGGCGGCGGCGTTGATGTCGCCGTTGGCATTTTGCAGATCATACTCGGCAGTGATTTTTGCCGCAGCCAACTCATCCTGCATGCCTTTTACAACGGCATCAAGGGCGGGGTGCGACACAATTTTTGATACACCGATCAGAACTTTTTTCGGGGCCTCAGCCGCAAAGGCTGATGAGAACAGCACAAGGGAAACCAGTAAAACGGGCATTATCAGACACAATCTTTTTTTCATCGTACGCCTCCAGCGTGTGAATTTATTACGATTAAGTGGCCGGGAACGATATCATTCCGGGCAATTTACCGTAAATGTGATTCAAATAGTTATTCTTGAAAAAGCCGCTACCGGCAGTTGCTGTGCCGGGCAGCTCTCATTCCCCGCCAGGCATCGTAGGAATAGCAGCAGAGCCCACTCCAGATAAACAGGAAACTGGTCAGGTGAGCCCGGGTAAACGGCTCTTTGTACAGCAGCACCGCCAGCAGGAAGTGCATGGTGGGGGTGATGTACTGCAGAAAGCCGATCGTGGCAAGACGCAGGCGCCGGGCGGCTGAAGCAAAGAGCAGCAGTGGCACGGCGGTTGCGACACCGGCCAGCACCAGCAGGCTGCCGGTCAGGAGTCCGTGTGCAGCAAAAGCGCTGTTTCCCTGCCAGGAGACAAACATAAGATAGCCGAGTGCCGCCGGACCGAGCAGCAGCGTCTCTACCGTCAGGCCGGTCAATGAGTCAACCGCCACAATTTTGCGTAACAAGCCGTACGAGCCGAAAGTCAACGCCAGTATCAGCGCCACCCAGGGAAAACGGCCATACTGGCCTGTCAGCAGCAGAACCCCGATTGCCGCCAGTATCAGGCTCAGCACCTGTATCCTGCGCAGGCGCTCCTGCAGAAACACAACTCCGAGCAGTACGCTGATAAATGGCGTCATGAAATAGCCGAGGCTTGACTGGATGACCTGGGCATGTCCCACAGCGATGATAAAAACCAGCCAGTTAGTTGCAATCAGCAGGGCAGAGGCCGTTAAAAGCATCAGAGCCCTGCGGTTCCGGAACGCATCCCGGAGATCCTGCCATGTTCCGCGCCAGCCGATAATTATCCACAGGAACAGCACAGACCAGACGATCCGGTGTGAAACCACCTGTAGCGCCGGAACTGCGGCCAGCGCTTTAAAGTAAACCGGGAACCCCCCCCAAATCAGATATGCCAGAATGCCATAGCCGAGACCGGCTGCCGCATTCTGATGATTATCCGCAGTGTCCTGCCCACTCATAACGTTTGAGTGTTCCCGTCTGTATGATCTGGCGCCGTGGTACGGGGTGCCGAAAAGCGGCTGAAGATAAACAGACCGCCAAAGATGCAGCAGGCGCCGACCGTCTGACGCAGGGTCGGATATTCACGCAAAAAGACGGAAGCCCACAGAATGGCACCTAATGGCTCGCCTAAGACACTGACGGAGACAACCGAGGCCTGGACGTAGCGCAGTACCCAATTGAAGATGGTGTGGCCAATGACGGTGCAGACAATTGCCAGGGCACAAAAAAGAATCCAGTCGCGTGGAGGGTAGGGCGCGAACGGCGTTGCGGTTGCCAGGCTTGCCAGTATCAACACCAGTGCGCTGCTGCCGTAGGTGTAGAAGGTATATACCGGCAAAGCGACGCCTCCTCGCAGGCGTCGGCCGATCAAAAGATAGCCCGATACAAGAAGTGCGGCAGTCAGGGCAAGCAGGTCGCCAAAGAAGGCTTCCGCACCGATTTGAAAGTCGGCAGCACCGATGATAAAACTGCCCAGTAGCGCGAGGCCTCCTCCTGTCATGGCCGTGCGGCTGATTTTCTCTCTGAAAAAAATCCAGGAGCCGATAATGACGAAAATCGGCTGCGTGGTCACCAGCACAACCGAACTGGCGATACTGGTATAGCGGAGCGAGGCAAACCAGGTTACCAGATGGAGTGCCAGACAGACGCCGCTGGCTGCGGCCAGAGCCCGCTCACGCCATGGAAGCGTCGTGATCTCGTGTCGATGCCGGAACAGCGCGTAGGGGGCCAGTATCAGGAACGTAAAGAGCAGGCGGTAGGTCGCGATTATCAGGGCCGGTGCTGTCGTGAGCCTGACAAAAAGCGCGGAGAATGAGACCGCAAAAACCCCTGCCAATACTGCAAGGTAGGGGTTGACGATTGGCTTATTGTTCACGAAGACAGATCCTCTTACTCCCCAAGATACGCTTTGCGTACTTCCGGGTTGGCAGCCAGTTCGTCAGCCGGTCCCTGCAGCACGACTTCGCCTGTCTCAAGGACATAGGCCCGATGAGCAATCGAAAGTGCCATGTTGGCGTTCTGTTCGACCAGCATGATGGTTGTGCCGCTGGCGTTTATCTCCTGGATGATGGCAAAAATCTGTGCGACCAGCATGGGTGCCAGTCCCATTGAAGGTTCGTCAAGCAGAAGCAGTTTGGGGCGGGACATCAGGGCACGACCCATGGCGAGCATCTGCTGCTCTCCGCCGGAAAGGGTTTTTGCAAGCTGTTTCTTTCGCTCGAAAAGGCGGGGAAAACGGGCAAATACCTGATCTATCTCCTCAAGGATGGCGCTTTTGTCGGTGCGGATGTAGGCGCCCATCTCGAGATTTTCAAGAACGGACATATTGGCAAAGACGCGGCGTCCCTCAGGAACCTGCGAAATTCCCCGCTTGACAATTTCGTGCGGCGGAATAGCGGTAATCGTCTCACCCAGAAAGGTTACCGTTCCGGAGAGGGTCGGGACAATGCCGGAAATTGCGTTGAGGATGGTTGTTTTACCGGCCCCGTTAGCGCCGATCAGAGCGACGATTTCGCCCTTTTTAACCTGGCAGGAAATGCTTTTCAGTGCTTTGATGGCGCCGTAATTGACGTAGAGTTGATCAAGAGTGAGCATCGCCTGCCCCCTTTCCAAGATATGCTTCGATAACTTTCGGATTCTGTCTGATCTCTTCCGGCAGCCCTTCGGCAATTTTCTCACCGTAGTCAAGCACGGCAATCCGGTCAGAGAGTCCCATGACGAACTTCATGTCATGCTCGACCAGAAAAACGGTAATACCTGTTGCCCGGATGCGCTGAACCATCGTCATCAGCTCGGCTTTCTCCTGCGGATTCATCCCGGCTGCCGGTTCATCGAGCAGCAGCAGGTCCGGTCTGAGTGCCAGAGCCCGGGCAATTTCCAGACGTCGCTGCTCACCGTAGGGGAGGTTGCCGGCCAATTCAAAGGCGCGATAGGAAAGGTCCACCATCTGCAGGCAATCTTTGGCCAGATCGAGCAGTTCCCCTTCTTCCTTGCGCACCCAGGGGGAGAACTGCATCAGAGCGCCGGCAAGATTCCAGCGTCCACGGCTGTGGGCGCCGATCAGGACGTTATCCAGTACGGTCAAATCTGTGAACAGACGGATGTTCTGGAAGGTTCGACCGATGCCGGCAGATGCAATTTTAAAGGTTGGCGTTCCGCTGACGGAATTCCCTTTAAACGAAATTGACCCGCTGGTAGGGCTGTAGATACCGGTAATCAGGTTGAAGAGCGTGCTTTTTCCGGCACCGTTCGGGCCGATCAAGGCCTGGATCGTACCCTCTTCCACCTTCAGGTTGACGTCGTTGACGGCCACGAGGCCGCCAAAGCGGATAGTTACATTATTGAGTTCAAGTATCGCCATTGCCGGGTCTCGATGTTTCAGATAGTTTTTGTTCCATGATTGTTTTCAGGTGCGGTTTCCGTCCTAATGTGCGCAGCACCAGTCCGGTAAAACTTACGCCGCCCATCAGGCCGTTAGGCCGGAAGATCATCATGCAGACCAGCAGTCCACCGTACACGAGCATGCGGTAGGAAGCCATAAAGCGTAAAAACTCCGGAGCTGCTGATAATATGGTTGCACCGATAACACTGCCGGTAATACTCCCCAGTCCGCCAAGTACGATCATGCTGAGAATATCGACCGATTTGAGAAAGCCGAAGTCGGATGGGTTGATGTAGCCCATGAAATGGGCGTAGAGGCCGCCGCCGACACCGGCCATAAAGGCGCCGAGGGCAAAGGACTGCACTTTGTAGCGAGTTACATTGATCCCCATCGCTTCAGCTGCAATTTCATCTCCCCTGACCGCCATGAGCGCCCTGCCGAAGCGGGAGTTGTGAATGAAGGTGACGCAGACAATCGTCAAAAGAACCACGGTCCAGACGACAACCGGCATGGGAATCGTCGTATTCGCGGCGGGCACCGTCAGGCCGAGAGCCTTGTTGGTAATGTCAAGGTTCAGGAAAACCACCTTAACGATCTCGGCAAATCCAAGCGTGCAGATCGCCAGGTAATCTCCCGTCAGGCGCAGGATCGGCAGTCCGATCATGGCCGCAACGCCGGCAGTAATAAATCCGGTCAGGAGAAGATTGAGGCTGAACGGCATGCCGAGCTTGATGGTGAGCAGGGCACTGGTAAAGGCGCCAATGCTCATAAAAGCGGCGTGTCCCAGAGATAGCTGGCCGGTTAGTCCCGTAACGACATTCAGGCCGAGAGCCAGAATAATGCCGATCCCGATGTTAACGATAATCTGCAGGTAGTAGGGGTTTATGTACCCCGTCAGTTGTTGTAAAAAATCACCCATGTGATAACTCCGGCACCAGTATTCAAACTTTTTTCTGAATTTTACGTCCGAGCAGTCCGGTCGGTTTCACCAGCAGTACCAGCACCAGAATTGTAAAGGCGATTGCATCACGATAGGAGGAGAAGCCGATGGCAACTCCGGCTACTTCGGTAACGCCCAGCAACAGACCGCCCAGCATGGCACCCGGTATGGAGCCGATTCCTCCCAGCACTGCGGCGGCGAAAGCTTTTAATCCGGCCATAAGTCCCATGTTGAAGGATACGGCGTTAAAAAGCAGGCCCACCAGAACGCCGCCTGCAGCAGCCAGCGCTGATCCGAGTGCAAAGGTAAATGATATTACCATGTTGACGTTAATGCCCATCAGGGCTGCGGTGTTGTAATCTTCCGAGGTTGCCCGCATCGCCTTGCCGATCTTCGTTTTATGGACGATGAACTCAAGGGCGATCATCAGGATCGCCGCTATCGCGATAATAAGAAGCTGGAGCGTGGAAATTTCTGCAGAACCGATCGTGATCTGTTTGACGGGAAAAACACCTTCCGGGTAGCCCTTGGCATTGGCTCCAAAGAGCATCTGCGCCAGTGTGGAAAGGAAAATCGATACACCAATAGCAGAGATAAGTGCCGACAGCCGCGAAGATTTTCGAAGAGGACGGTAGGCGATTCGCTCGATAAACACGCCGAGCAGCATGCAGACCACCATGGCTATCAGCATGGCAACGAAAAAATTCACCTTGAGGATGGACGTTGCAAACAGCCCGACAAATGCTCCGACCATATAGATTTCACCATGGGCAAAGTTAATCAGGGTGATGATGCCGTAAACCATGGTATATCCCAGAGCTATCAGGGCGTAAGTGCTTCCCAGGGCGATGCCGTTAATCAGTTGCTGGAAAAACATGCGAACTCCTCGTTGAAGATGTTACTGAACTTTAAATCCTTACCGTTTCTGTGGTGAATTATACGTCAGTACGACCAGGCCTGCCAACACTAATGCCATGCCGAAGGCTGTCGTTTCTGTCAGCTGTTCTTTGAGAATCAGGATTCCGAGAGTGGCCGCGGTCAACGGTTCTGCCAGTGATAATGTCACCGCAGTCGTCGCCGGGACCGTGCGCAGACCGCGAGCAAAAAGCAGATATGCCAGTGCGGTTGTTACGAGTCCCAGATGCAGTACTACAATCAGTCCACCCGGTTCAGCTGCCCACCGTATATCCGTGTTGAAAAGGGCCGGTGACAGCAGGAACGCTCCGAGTGTGAAGACAACAGCAATAACGGCATCCGGTGAGCGACCCGGGAGCAGCTGTTTGATAGCAAGGGTATACCCGGCGTATGAAGCGCCGGCAATCAGCGCCAGCAGAACTCCCGTTGTATTCACGTGAGTGATGCTGCCGGGTGCAGGAACGAAAAGAACCAGTAATCCGGTGATTGCTGCTGCCGTTGCTGTCAGCCAGCGTCGGTCGGGACGCTTGGAATGAAATAAAAAGGCAAACAGACCGGCAAAGAGCGGCCCACTGCCAATCGCTACCATCGTGCCAACGGCCACACCGGTTGCTGCCACCGCCTTAAAAAAAGTCAGTTGATACGTACTAACAAGCAGTGCGGCCAGTAAGGTAATGCCCGGTTGCCGGAAACAGTCGCGGGTGATGTGACCCCGCATCAGGGCAAGTACGAGAAGAACTCCGCCGCCGATTACCAGCCTTAGGGCGCCGAGTGACAACGGGTGTGCGCCGGACGGTGCCAATGCCTGTGAAGTACCGGTGGTACCCCATAAAAATGCCGCCAGCAGTATCAGCAGTGTGCCGTGCGATCTGCTCGTGGTCATTGAATTAACGTCCTCAAAAGGTGAAATGCAAAAAAACGGCGGCGCCGGCAGAAACCGACGCCGCATTACGCTACGGTAGGCACATGATGCAATTAGTCCATTTTTACCGGTACTTTAGCCTTCAGAACAAACTTGCCGTCCTTGACTGCCAGGAGGCAGAGCGGGGTTTTGATCGGTTCACGGTTCGCACGGATGGTGATTGTGCCGGAAACGCCCATGAAGTTTTTCGTTGAAGCCATAGCAGTTTTGAATACTTTCGGATCGGCACTGTTTGCGCGTTTGATGGCATCAGCGACCATCATGACGCCGTCATACCCCTGTGCATCAAACAGACCGGGCAGCTGACCGGCAAATTTCTTTTTGAAGGACTCGATGAATTTTGCCGTTTCAGGTGAAGCCTGCTCAGGTGCAAAGCCGAGAGCCGACATGGAACCCTCTGCGGCGGTACCACCCAGTTTGATGAATTCAGGAGAGAAGAGGCCGTCGCCGCCGAACATGTTGGCTTTAATGCCCTGTTTGCGGGCTTCTTTCATGATGAGAGCGCCTTCTGTGTAGTAGCCGGAAAAGAAGATGACATCAGGCTTTTTGGCTTTGATGTTGGTAACCTGGCCGCTGAAGTCCTTATCGCCGTCTTTCACTTTTTCATCAGCAACAATTTCAATGCCTTTGCCTTTGGCGGCATCGCGGAATGTCTGTGAAAAGCCGACACTGTAGTCGTTGTTATCTGATGTGATGATGGCAACTTTTTTGTATTTGAGCTCATTCGCGAAGTAGTCGATACAGGCGGGAATGGCAACGCTGTCGAGCAGCGTATTACGGAAGATAAAGTCGCCGTTTTCAACCACACCGGGGCCGGTAGCTCCGGCAGATATAAGCAGGACACCGGCTTTTTGAGCAATCGGTGCAGCTACTTTGGTAATACCGGTCGTCGGGTCGCCAACGATGGCGATTACGTTGTCACGACTGATCAGCTTCTGAGTGACGGAAGCGCCTTCCTGCTTGTCGCCCCGGTTATCGGCTTCGACGATCTCAATCTTTTTACCCAGGATGCCACCGGCTGCATTCAGATCATCAGCAGCCATTTTCATGCCTTCCAGAGTCGGTTTGCCGAACATGGCAACGTCACCGGTCAAAGCACCCAGAAAGCCGATTTTGATAGTGTCGCCTGCTGCTTTGGGTGCATCAGTTTTCGACGCATCTTCCTTTTTCTTGCATCCGGCAGCAACAGACAGTGCCAATACGGCGGACAGCAGCAGAGCGGTACTTTTCTTCAAGTTCATGTGTGTCTCCTTTTCTGTGGGGTGTGGTGCTATTTAAAATTTGTGATTACGTGCAGGCACTTGTTACTGCCTTTTACCAGTTTGGAAAAGTAGTATAGTTAAATGGTATGACAAAAGTAATAACTCGTATATAAATTAGCGGTATGATTGTCAATACAAATTATGTTTTGCGGGCGTTGTATAAAGTTGCCCTCAATAAGATTCTTGACAGGTTCGGAAAAGTTAGACATCATTCCTGCCACCTTATTTATGCAAAAGCTAATCCCCCTTAAATTTTTTTCCCTGCTGCTTCTCGTGGTCATACTGACCGTCACGGTCAACGGCGTGTGCGAAAGTGCTCATGCCATGCAAAATCATGTGGCGGCGGGCTATCAGGAACGTTCTGACCTCTCTACGCCCCACCAGTGTCCTTGTACCCCGCGTGAACAACACAAAGATTACGATGGCTGCGATACGTGCGTCAACTGCGCGTGTCATGCACCTCTGATCGTCCAGCAGTTTAAATTGCACTATAACCCCTCGTCTATTCTGGCACTTCAAGCTCCAGACCCCTTCACGTTTTTACCCGAAGTCTACCTCTCCAAGTTTATACCTCCACAAAAACAGGTCTAAAACACCGCGCCGGGAGTAGTTCGTCTTCATCCAGGGACAACTGCTTCTCTCTTCGTCGTGGTGCATCCATAATCGATTTCATCTCATCATTCAAAACTGAATAAAAAAGGAGGTTATTCCTTTGGGAACAACTGTATTTGGAAAAGGAACGCGATTCCTTGTGCCGGGCATCCTCTGTTTTCTTATGTGTGCACCGGTGTTCGCAGAGACACAAAGGCTGACTCTGTCGCAGGTTGTTGACATCTCGTTGGAGAATAACGGCGGCCTCGCATCATTTCGTGAAGAAAAAAAACTCCGTGAAGCCGGCAAAATCCGGGCAGGACTCCTGCCGAACCCAACGCTTGATTTTGAAGCAGGCACGGGCGCTTTGACCGGCAGTCCTGCCGAGAACAACCTGGCGTTGGGGGTGTCACAAGAGTTCTTTCTGGCGGGAAAACGGCAGAAACGGCTTGCAGTCGCCGAACAGGAGTTGGAGATGTACCGTTGGCAGTTGGCTGATCGGGAGAGAGTGCTTCGCGGAGAAGCAAAGACGGCTTTTTACGATGTCATCCTGACCGAACAACGGATTGCTCTTTTGGATCGTGCCATTGTGCTTAACCGACAGCTTCTTGATGTGACGAAAGAGCGCTTGGCAGCAGGTGATATTCCGGAACTGGAGATGAACCTGGCCAAGGTCGAACTTGCACGCGGCGAAGGCGCCAGGATTGATATCGAAAAAGCGCTGAATCAGAATCAGGTAAAACTCTGGACACTCATGGGACTTTCTCCGGAGGAATCTCCTTCAATTATCGGAACCTTTGAAGCTGAGATCGCCATGACAAAAAAACTGACTGATCTTAAACCGCAGGCACTCGGTAAGCGACCGGACCTCAAGGCCCTGGAAACGGAAAAAAACAGGGGTGAGTCTGACATAGCCCTTGCCATCGCTGAAGGAATACCAAACATCACGGCGGGTCTTGCTTTGAGACGTGACACAACAGCCATGGAAATTGGCGGGATTGAAGGCAAAAACACCGGATATACCGTGGGCTTGAAATTGTCCATGCCTATTCCATTGTTCGACAAAAATCAGGTCGGCGTTCAGGAGGCTCTGGCCAGAAAAAACAGCAGTGAAAGCCGCTTAATGGCTGCAGCCAGGAACGCTGAACGTGAAGTTGAGTCAGCCTACGCCAGCATGCTGAATGCTGAAAAAGTCCTGTCACTCTACAAAACCAATATCATTCCCCAGCTTGAAGAAAACCTGAAGCTGACCCAGGAGGCCTATCAACTCGGTGAAGTCGGTATCCTGGCGGTTATTCAGGAACAAAAGAAGTTCTTCGAGGTGAGCGACGGCTACCTGATGGCCCTGCATGACCGTCAGATAGCCCTTATAAAGCTTGAATCAGCAGTTGCATCAGATCTTAGTGGAGGTGTGAAGTGAACAAAAAAGGAATCATTATCGGAGTTATTCTGGCCGTTGCCCTGGGTGGCGGCTTCTTCTATCGTTTTACCCATATGACTACCGGCAAGAAGGATAAAACTGCCGAACATACTGACGCTGGTGAAGGTAAGGAAACCAGGAAGGATGGGAAAGAAGGGGAAAAGAAACCGGAGATAAAAAGTGTCAAAATGGCGCCCGAGGTCCAGCAGAAAAATGGCGTGGCTGTCGCCGCTGCCGGCATGAAACGGCTGGGCGGGGTAATCAGCGTCACCGGCAAGGTGGAAGCCAATGCCGACCGTATTGCCCATGTCTCGCCGCGCATCTCCGGCAAGATCGTTGCCGTCAAAGCTTCCCTGGGCGACAGCGTCACTGCCGGACAGACGCTGGTGACCCTGGACAGCGTCGAACTGGGGGAAGCCTTAAGCCGCTACCATCAGTCAAAGACAAGACTGGTCCTGGCTCAGTCCAGTATGGATCGAATCAAGGGTCTGGTAGAGAAGAAGATTGCGGCCCGCAAGGATATCCTGCAGGCCGAGACTGAACTCAAAACCATCCAGACCGAGCTGCACACAGACGAGGAGCGCTTGTCACTGTACGGCGTTGCGCCGGCAGACCTTCGCGGAGAAGGGCGCAAAAGGCCGCTCCTGCCGGTTACGGCCCCGATTAACGGTATTATCACCGAAAAGCACGCTATCGTCGGCGAACTTTCCGACCCGTCCAAAAGCCTCTACACCGTGGCTGATCTCTCATTGGTCTGGGTCCTGGTGGATATCAATGAAAAGGACCTCTCCAAGGTTCACAAAGGACAGTCTGCCACTGTCACAGTCGGCGCTTTTCCGGATCTCAAGCTGAAAGGGCGCATCACCTACATTGCCGATCTGGTGGATGAGGCTACCCGCGCGGTCAAGGCGCGGGTAGAGGTGGTTAATCCGGGGCGCAAGCTGAAACCGGAGATGTTCGCCACCGTAGAGCTGACGCTTCCGGCAACAGCACCGCCGGTGCTGGCGGTGCCGGAGGATTCAATCCAGGATCTTGAGGGCAAAAAAACTCTCTTTGTCACGAAAGACGGCAGTGAATTCACTCCCCGAGTTGTCGAGACCGGGCTTGCCTCCGGAGGGATGGCCGAGATAACTGCCGGGTTGAAGGAAGGGGAACGGTACGCTGTCAAGGGTGGCTTCCTCCTCAAGTCGGAATTGAAAAAAGGCGAACTGGGAGAGGAATAAGCCATGATCGATGCCATATTGCAATTCGCGCTCAAGCAGCGCCTTCTGATCCTGATAGCAACGGTGATCCTGATCGGAACCGGAGTTTGGGCCATGCGGCAACTGCCGGTGGATGCCTTCCCGGACGTAACCAATGTTCAGGTGCAGATCCTCACCCAGGCGGGAGGGATGGCCCCCACCGAGGTGGAGAAGCTGATCACTTTCCCGATCGAAACCACCATGGGGGGACTGCCGCAACTGGAGGAGGTGCGCTCCCTCTCCAAAATCGGACTGTCAGTTGTAACGGTCATCTTTAAGGAGGGGGTGAACACCTACTTCGCCCGGCAGCAGGTCTTTGAGCGGTTGCAACAGGCTCGGGACCGGATACCCAGGGGGATTGAGCCGCAGCTGGGGCCGGTCACCACCGGGCTCGGGGAGATTTATCAGTATCTTCTTGAAGGGAAAGGATATGACATACGGGAACTCAGGTCCTTGCAGGACTGGGTGGTGCGGCCGATCCTGCGCACCGTACCGGGTGTGACCGATGTCAACTCCTTCGGCGGCCAGGTCAAGCAGTACCAGGTGCTCATCGATCCCGGCAAGCTGAAGAGCTTTGGGCTCACCATCCATAGCGTTGTCGAGGCCGTTGAAAAGAACAATTCTACCACCGGTGCAGGGTACATCGAACACCGCGAAGAGCAATATATGGTGCGGGGGCTGGGCCAGGCCAAAGGAATCGATGACCTGAAGCGGATCGTGGTCGCCAGCCGTGCCGGGAGCCCGATTCACCTGGATGATGTGGCGCAGCTGGTAATCGGAAATGAACCGCGCCAGGGAGCCACCACCTACGACGGCAAAGGAGAGGCGGTCTCCGGCATAGTGCTGATGCTTCAGGGGGCATCCAGCAAGGATGTCGTTGCGGGGGTCAAGGAGAAAGTAAAAACGATCCAGAAGACACTCCCTGAGGGGGTCACGCTGGTGCCCTACTACGACCGGACCGAACTGGTGCAGAAAACCATCACCACCGTACGCAACAATCTGCTGGAGGGTGGCTTCCTGGTTATCGCCGTTCTCTTCTACTTCCTCGGCAACATTCGCGGCGCACTCATCGTTGCCGTCACCATCCCGCTTTCCATGCTGTTCTCCTTCCTGGGGATGCACTGGCTGGGGCTGTCGGCCAACCTGATGACTCTGGGGGCAATCGATTTC
Organism: Geobacteraceae bacterium; assembly: GCA_043743795.1. Lineage (GTDB taxonomy): Bacteria > Desulfobacterota > Desulfuromonadia > Geobacterales > Pseudopelobacteraceae > JACRCG01. The sequence goes on along the minus strand of JAYTVV010000171.1, from coordinate 1,431 downwards.
GGCATGATCGTGGACGGCAGCGTGGTCATGGTGGAGAACACCGTGCGCCATCTGTCGGAGCGTAAGGAGGGTGAAAGCAGCCGTCATGTCATTTATACATCGGCCAAAGAGGTGGCCCGGCCGATCCTGTTCGGCGTATTCATCATCATCATCGTCTATCTCCCGATTGTCACCTTGACCGACATGGAAGGGAAGATGTTTTCCCCGATGGCTTTTACCGTTGGTTTTGCCCTGCTCGGTTCGTTGATCCTGACGATGACCCTGGTTCCGACCCTCTGCTCGTTCCTGCTGCGTGGCAAGGTTGAAGAAAAGGACCCGAAACTGCTGCGGCTGATCCGTGAATCATACCTGCCGTTCCTGCAAAAGAGTCTGACCAACCCGAAGAAGACCCTTGTGATAACCGCTTCCGCGCTAGCGTTCTCTCTTGCACTGGTGCCCTTTCTGGGAAGCGAGTTTCTCCCCACCCTGGATGAAGGGAGTCTGACGGTTCAATCGTTCCGCCTCCCGTCGGTCTCGGTGACTGATACCGTGAGAACCGCTGCAGACGTTGAAAAGGCGCTCCTTACGTTCCCCGAGGTGGATAAGGTGGTCTCCCGTGCGGGACGGGCGGAGATCGCTTCCGACCCGATGGGCATAGATATCTCCGATATTTTTGTAAATCTGAAACCTCGCTCTGAATGGAAGTCGGCCGGCAGCAAGGAAGAACTGGTAGAACTGATGCGCAAGCGGTTGGAGAACATCCCCGGCATGTCGTTCTCCTTTACCCAGCCGATCCAGCTGCGGGTTGACGAACTGATTTCCGGGGTGAAATCCCAGATTGCCATAAAACTCTTCGGCGAAGATATGGACGTATTGAAAACAAAGGCCGACGAGATTTCCAAGGTTGTGGAGAAGCTTACCGGGGCCGCTGATGTGGCCGTGGAAAAAGTCTCGGGTCTGGCCTATCTCCAGGTGGATATCAACCGTGAGGCCATCGCCCGCTACGGCATCAACGTCGCCGATATCCAGGATGTGCTGGAGGTGGCGGCCGGCGGCAAGCAGGCCTCGGAGCTGTACGAGGGGCAGAAACGTTTCTCCATCGCGCTCCGCTTTCCGACCGGGATGAGCAACAATGTGGAAAAGATGGGGGAGATGCTGATTACGGCACCGGGAGGCGAGCGCATCCCATTGAAACAGCTGGCGCGGATCTATACCGAAGAGGGGCCGGCCCAAATTTCACGTGAGAACGGCTCACGGCGGATCGTTGTGGAAAGTAATGTGTCCGGGCGCGATATGGGCAGCTTTGTGGCCGATGCCCAGAAAGCCATCGAGGCGCAGGTGAAGCTTCCTCCGGGGTATTACATCACCTGGGGCGGACAGTTTGAAAACCAGCAACGGGCCATGGCGCGGCTGGCGGTCATTCTCCCGATCTGCCTGGCGCTGATATTCATC
>JAYTVV010000170.1:0-4025 GCA_043743795.1 Geobacteraceae bacterium | reverse complement strand
AGACCTTCCAGTGTTGTCAGCGCGGTATAGACCAGAGCCACAGGGGCCTTGATCCCGATTCGATGAAGAATGTCTGCCATATAAAACACCTCCAGTACTCTGTCGTCATGATTAATTGTAGTACTGTCGCTTGCAAAATGCGAGGGGCATGAAACGGATGGAATACTCCTATCCGCGGCAATAAAAAAAGAAAGGCGGCCAATTGGCCGCCTTTTGAATTATGTATCCTGTCCCCTGAATGCCACCTTCAACCGCGACACGCCGCTTCGATTGCAGCGATATCGATCTTTTTCATCTCCATCATCGCATCGAAGGCGCGCTTGGCAACAACGGGATCGGGATCGGTTATCGCGCTCGTCAGAGCGATCGGCGTAATCTGCCACGACAGGCCCCATTTGTCCCTGCACCAGCCGCAGGCACTCTCTTCGCCGCCGTTGCCGACGATGGCGTTCCAGTAACGATCCGTTTCGGCCTGGTCAGCGGTTGCAACCTGAAACGAGAATGCCCAGTTGTGCTTGACCTCGGGGCCGCCATTGAGCCCGAGACAGGGAATTCCCATCACCGTAAACTCGACCGTCAACACATCCCCTTTCTTTCCGGACGGATAGTCCTCCGGTGCCAAGTGCACCGCGTCAACGGATGAATCGGGAAAGGTCTTGGCGTAAAATTGCGCCGCCTCCTCGGCATCGCGGTCGTACCACAGGCAAATCGTATTCTTTGCTTGATTGGTCATGTCACTTCTCCTTCCTGTTGAGCTGCCCTACAGGTCTATAATATCAGATGCTTTTATGTTTTTTCAAATTATGCGGGGCAGCGAAGGACGGTCAAGGGTCAGGGGCAGGCCTGTCATTTTCTATTCTTGCAAATTCATCACGTACTACAGAGACACGATAAGGGGACAGGCTGCGTTTTACAATGCAGCTTGTCCCCTTATTAATCCAATTTGCCAGAGCTCCAATGACTATGAACGTTGGCACCGGCCCAGTGCCGACTCGAATTCACCCCTGATCCCCTCGACCCACTCTCGACTCATCCGCCCCTCGAACACGCAGCCGCCGAAGAGATAAATCTCCTTACCGCTGTTCAGCCTGACCACCACGTCATAAAATCGGGAACCAGCGCTGGCCTTCCCCTGCATCCCTATCCCGAATCCCTTGATATCGCCGAACGGTATAATGATCTGCCTGCCCCCGCTGACCCGCCGCCTGACATCCAGCACGACCCTTTTACGTCGTTCGTCCAGTTCAACCGCGCGGGACTCTCCGACCACCATCGCCATACTACCGATACCGAAAAGTAAGCACCCCAACAGAAATCCGCAGAGGACATTGGTTCCACCATGGCTGAAATCCCTGGCCAGATACATCAGGAGAAAGCCGACTACGATGATGACTACATACAGCAGCATGTTTGCTGCGGGTTTGCTCTCAAGTTTCATACACCCTCCAAATCTGGGGTCAGGCTTGACTTTCTGCTATTCATACGAGCTCATCGCGAACGGCGGAGAGTTTTTCATACAGTCCGGCATCATCAGGGGCCATTGATGCGATCCTTCGCGCCGACCGCCCCAATGGAGCTATGTTTCGCTTCAGATATTCACCCAATCCTGTCAGTGACAGTGTCGGAGATTCCAACACCAGCAGCGCAGCTACAGCCCTGGCCTCGCTGCAATGACGTACTTTCCCCGGCGCTATCAGCATCTCTTCCGAAATACCATATACCCTGCAAACAGCATCTGTCACATCGATCAGCTCATACTTACGCACATATTTCTCGTCGGCCAGCGCCAGCGCCTCATCGGCAAAGACCTCGTCCCCAAGGATCCGGCCTTCACAGGTTCCGGAGTGAAATTCATTTCTCCGCTGCTCACCCATGCCGTCGACAATGAATTGTTCATATCGCTGTACGGCACGTCCTGCGTCACTTCCCAGAAGAGACAGCACCCACCCGGTTGTCAGCCAGGGGATGACTTCCCTGTTCGCATATGCCCGGTGACTGCTCCACGGGTAGTCATCAGGAAGAGTTGTCACCGCCGCCCGGACAGGATTCAGATGGATATAGCGCACCAGCTCCAGCAGATAGGAATCAGCATCAATCAGCAGCGCCTTGTAACGACCCTGGAATACATGGCCGGTACGGGATTGGCTGTAATTGACCCACTTCGTGTAACGCTGCGAGATGTTCTGCATGATGCGGGAAAGCGGGATGGAGCCGGTCTGCATGGCCAGATGGATGTGGTTGGTCATCAGGCAGAAGGCGTGGATACGGCAGTCGAATTTTTCTACCGCCCGTTGCAGGAAGAAATACAGCCGCACTCGGTCGCTGTCATCGAAGAAGATCGGGTGTCCGGCATTGCCGCGCAGGATAACGTGATAGACGGCGCCGGGATAATGGATGCGAGGTTTACGTGTCATGGGGAAAGGGTAGCAGCGAATAGCAGAAAGTCAAGCCTGACCCCAGAGGCGGCCCCCATTAAGTAAACTGTCCCCGGAATTCCCCCGCCCCCCTCTACTGCTTAACGTCCGGTTTTTGATCTAAAGGGTTCGCTGGTATAACCGGCATAGCCTCTTGCCACGCTTCGGTTGACGCCATGATAGAGCATACCCGGCTTATGATTGTTGATGCAACCGTATCCGGCGGAGCTTCTTCTGCGCCGACAGAAGACAGGTTAACATCTTTTACTACAGCGTTGCTGGCGCTGTAGTAAATCATCTTCTGCACATGGTACGTGTTTTGTTCGCAACCGACTTCCCATTTAGTTTTCACATACGCTGCATTTTTCGTATCTTTTGAGCGTTTCGCGTGGCTTGTTGGCTTTAAAATAGAATTCGCCCAAAAGGTGTACACCCGTGGTGTTGTAGTATTATTTTTTTCTTTGCCGATATTAAATTGCGGCATGTATGAAACAGGCGCGACTTTAACCATCGTGGCGTTATATATATACATCGTCTCACCCGCAAAATCGTCGAAGTATGTCAAACTCTTATCTTTCGCCCATTTTTCAGCAAGTATTCCTTTTTTCTTTTGTGCAGCACTGCATGGCGCAACGCAAACAACCATCAAAGCCAAAGCAATAAGTGCTCTTGTGTATTTCATGTATGCTCCAAACATTAGATATTGATATTTCGCAGATTCCACAGTTACGACGCCATAGAATTCCCGTGTAATTCCGGGGACAGCTTACTTAATTATCCAACAATAACACAACCAACTTCAATCCTATCACGCTGCCTTCCGACCACTCTTTTCCATCTCCCGCAGCAAAATCGCATTGAGGCGCGTCTGATACCCTTTGCCGTCACGCTTGAGCCAATGGACAACATCCGCGTCTAGCCGGACCGTAACCGCCTCTTTCATTGGGCGATAAAACTTGCCGACCACCGCGCCGCTCCAATCGGTGATTTCCGGAATGTCTGAAAAATCAATTTCATCATCCGGGCGCCCGGCAAGACGCTTCAGATTTTCAAGCTGTGCCTCCGTCAGTTTTGGAACCCCTTTGACCCTGACGATATGTTCAGAAGCTGCCTTTTTCATACTGCTCCCTTTCATGCCTGCTGGCCCTTCTCGCTGATATGATCCTGACAACGATTTCGTCTGCCTCGTGGTAGGTGTGCGCCACAAACAGCAACAATATGCGACCCTCGGAAAACCCTAGTGTCTGCCAACGTCCATCTTCATCAACCCGGCTCTGCATCAATGGATCGTCAAAGACCGTGGCTGCCGACTCGAAGTCTACACCATGCTTCACCTGGTTGCTTCGATTCTTGTTCTCATTCCACTCGAAGATCATGCCACACCCACATTATGTACATACAATTATGTAAACACAACAACAAATATTCTGCACGAAAAAGGACGCCGCAACGGGCGCCCTACATTCAATCTATTTGAGGTTCTTCTTGATCCTCTCCACCGCCTCAATCACATTCTCACGATGGCCAAAGGCCGACAACCGGAAGTACCCTTCCCCGCTCGGGCCGAAGCCGCTGCCGGGGGTGCCGACCACGTTGCACTCTGTCAGCAGC
>JAYTVV010000169.1:0-7286 GCA_043743795.1 Geobacteraceae bacterium | reverse complement strand
AATCAAAGATGCCATCAAGGCGGCGAGGATTGAGTCAACGAAGGCATACATCAGTATGCTGAGGAGACGAAGACGAGCCAACGAAGATGGGGCTTTGATCTGGAATTGGTATTACTCTTCCAACCGCAGTGCCCGCATAATGGCAGAGAGCCCATAGCCGCGGCGCTGCAGAAAGCCGATTAATCTTCGTTTATCGCGATCGCTCGCCGCTGAATAGGAAAATCCGGGGTAGCGTCGCTCTACCGCCGACTTGACCTCGGAAATTTCATCACTCTCCGCAAGCAGAGGTGCAAGAGTTTCACTGACAACATCTGCACTAAACCCTCTGCGGCGCATCTCCATCCGGAGACGTACCCCGTAAAAGCGGCCGGAGGAAAGGGCTGACTCTGCAAATCGCCCTGCATACCGCCGATCATCCAGCCATCCATCGCACTGCAGGCGAACAATGACCTCTTCCGCATCCTGCTCGGGGATCTCCCGTGCTGCCAGCTTTTGTCGTATTCTGGCAGCGGTGTAATCCCGACCGGTCAACAAGCGCAACACGTACTGATAGGCCTGATCAGGCGTCAGCGGCTCAGTATTTCTCGATTTCAAGTTTATCCGGTTCTGCAGCGGCGTCATCGGACTTATCCTCAAACCCTTCCCAGGAGGCATCTGATGTCGAGGAAATTCCGGAAATTTTGAGAGCAAAGTCGTCAGGGTTGGAACTCTGCCGGAGCGCCTCGTCGTACGTGATCAGCTTACTTGAATAGAGCTTCATCAGAGACTGGTCAAAGCTCTGCATACCGTACGAGACAAAGCCTTGGGCAATAGCATCATTCAACTGTTTGGTTTTGTCTTTATCGTCAATGCATTCCCTGACCCGGGCGGAAGCCAGCATGATCTCCACCGCCGGGACACGCCCCTTGCCGTCGGATTTTGGCACCAATCGCTGAGAGACAACCGCCTTGATAATACTTGCCAACTGAATGCGTACCTGCCGCTGATGATAGGGAGGGAACACACCGATTATACGGTTGATTGTTTCCGCTGCATCCATGGTGTGCAGGGTGGACATAACCAAGTGCCCGGTTTCGGCAGCGGTCATCGCTGTTTCGATCGTTTCGTAATCACGCATCTCGCCGACCAGGATAACATCCGGATCCTGGCGCAGGGCCCCTTTCAAAGCGGCTGAAAAGGTCGGGGTATCCGTACCGACCTCGCGCTGGCTGATGATACTCTTGTTGTCACGATGCAGGAATTCGACCGGGTCTTCGATAGTAATGATGTTGCAGGTGCGCTGACTGTTGATATAGTCAATCATGGCTGCAAGCGTACTTGATTTACCGGAACCGGTGGTGCCGGTCACCAGAATAAGCCCCCGCTCCTCCTTGCAGATTTTCTGCATGATCGGCGGCAGGTTAAGGCCATCCAGCGTCGGGATGATAAATGCGATCGAACGGAAGACCATCGCAACCGTGCCGCGCTGACGGTACACACTGACCCTGAAACGTCCCAACCCGGGAACAGCATAGGCCAGATCCACTTCGTAATTTTCTTCAAACATGCGCCGCTGACGATCATTCATCATCGATTGGGCAGTCTCGGAAACGAAGTCGGGCGACAAACGCTGAGCGTTAGGAATCGGGTGCAGCCGACCGTCAATCCTTACAATGGGAGGCAAGCCGGTCTTGATATGAATATCGGAGCCCTTGGCCTTAAACGCTATGGTGAGGATCTCGTTCAGATCCATAGACTATCTCCCCTGTTTATGCGGCCTTATCTGCTTTATCCGTCTTGTCGGGCGCCGGTGCCGGTTTGAGCAGGTCCATCAGTTTACCTTCTATTTCAGCCAGCGTTTCAGGGTGTTCTGTTAACCAGGTACGTGAATTTTCACGCCCCTGACCGATCCGGTCCTTGCCGTAGGAATACCAGGCACCGCTCTTTTCAACGATGTTTTTATCAACGGCCAGATCGAGAACATCACCGGTGCGTGAGATACCTTCTCCGTACAGGATATCGAATTCAACCTCTTTGAATGGAGGGGCAACCTTGTTTTTGACAACCTTGACACGGGTACGGGAACCGATGATCTGATCGCCCTGCTTCAATGTCGCAATCTTACGAATATCCATACGAACAGAAGCATAAAACTTGAGCGCGTTACCGCCGGTGGTCGTCTCCGGATTACCAAACATGACACCGATTTTCATACGGATCTGATTGATAAAGATCACGCAGCAGTTCGACTTGCTGATGATACCGGTCAGTTTGCGCAGCGCTTGGGACATCAGACGTGCCTGCAGGCCCATGTGGGAATCACCCATGTCACCTTCGATCTCCGCCTTGGGCACCAGTGCTGCCACCGAGTCAACAACAAGAATGTCAATAGCGCCGCTCCTGACCAATGTTTCGGTGATTTCCAGCGCCTGCTCACCGGTGTCCGGCTGCGACACCAACAGGTCGTCGGTTTTAACGCCCAGCTTGCGGGCATAACCGATATCCAGTGCATGCTCGGCATCGATAAATGCGGCAATGCCCCCTGTTTTCTGTGCTTCAGCGACTATATGCAGCGCCAGCGTGGTCTTGCCGGAAGATTCAGGACCATACACCTCTATCACACGACCGCGCGGCACACCGCCAACTCCCAGAGCCATATCAAGAGAGATGGAACCGGTGGAAATGGCTTCAACCCCCGGAAGAGCCTCATCGTTGCCAAGCCGCATGATAGCGCCCTTGCCGAACTGTTTCTCGATCTGGCTCAGAGCCAGATCAATCGCCTTGTTTTTCTCGAGCGTGTTGTTTTTTTCAGCCATTAGAGAGTATCTCCTGACAGGATAGGGTATGTAGATTAAAGGGGTAGAAATTAACATATCCGGCAGACGTATCGCAAGGTTTTATCTGACCGGGTTCATTCATCCACCACTCATTTCTGGCAGACCGGACAGTAAACCGTACTCCGGTTCCCGAGCCTCGTTTCATCCAGCGGCCTGCCGCAGGTGCAGCACGGTTTTCCTCCCCGGCCATAGACCTTGAACGACTGTGGATGATAGGCGACCGTTTCCTCCGCAACCCGGTAGCTGCTCCCCTCGCTGATTGACCCTTCCAGCACATCACGGATAACTGCCGCCAGCTCTGTACATTCCTGCGGGGTTACACTCCCGGCAGCCCGGTCCGGGAGGATATGGGCACGGAACAACGCTTCGTTGGCGTAGATGTTCCCTACGCCGGCCACCACGGAACTATCCATAATCAACTGTTTGACAGCCACTTTACGATTTCTGGAAATGTGGTAAAGATATGCAGCATCAAAGGCGCTACTCAGAGGTTCAGGTCCAATAGCGGCAAGCAGCGGATGCTGCAGAGGATCACCAGTTAACCAGGTAATAATGCCGAATTTACGGGGGTCGTGAAAACGGAGAACAAGGCCATTATCAAAGAAGAAGTCGAGGTGATCATGCTTTCCCGGCGGCACCCCGGTCGGGATCAGCCGCAAAAAACCGGTCATCCCCAGATGCACAAGCAGCCAACCAGACTCACAGTCAAACAGCAGATATTTTCCCCGCCGCACAATAGTGCGTAACCGTTGTCCCGGCAAAACTGTCGCCAGCTCTGTCGGCACCGGCAGTCGAAGTTTTACGACGCGCGCGACAACCTGCGTAAAATGCTTCCCCACTAATTCCCGCTCCAACCGGAGACGGGTTACCTCTACTTCCGGAAGTTCAGGCACTGCATCCTCCACTATAATGATTTTGGATAATACATTAAAAATCCAACGGGCTTTTCGGTTCCTTCATCGTTCGCACCGGAACACAATGAGTATAAATCATCGTCGTTTTCAGACTGGCATGGCCGAGCAGCGTTTGGATGGTGCGAATGTCGAAATTAGCCTGTAAAAGGTGGGTGGCGAAGGAGTGGCGGAAGGTATGGGCGGTGACCTTTTTGGGAATTTTGGCGCGGCGGACCGCATAGTAGAGCGCTTCCTGAAATTCGGACTCGTGCAGGTGATAGCGCCGCAGTTCTCCGGTTTCCACCACGGTCGTCAGAGGCTTCTGAGGAAAGAACCACTGATACATAAACTCCTTTGGCGCTTTGGGATATTTCTTTTCCAGATCATCATCCAGAAACACCCCGTCATATCCCGCAGCCAGATCTTTCTCGTGCAGCTCGCCCACCACAACCAGATGATCTCTCAATTCCGCAGTAATTGATTCCGGGATCGGTACCGTTCGATCTTTCTTTCCCTTGCCATGCACCAACAGCTTACCGGCATCAAAATTAAAATCCCCCACCCGTATTTGCAGACATTCAAACAAACGCAATCCGCAGCCGAACAGGACTTTGACAACAAGATTGTACGGATAAGAGAGTTGCTTCAAAACAGCATCGATCTCCGCCCGTGAAAGCACCATCGGAATATAAAGTGATTTCTTTGCCCGAGGCACATCACGCAGTTCACCGAGTTCTCTTCTAAGTCCATGTACAAAGAGAAAGAGGAGCGAGTTGAACGCCTGATTTTGAGTTGATGCGGCAACCTTCCCCTTTACAGCCAGATACGTCAGATACTCTTTCACATCAACTTTTGTCACATCCTGCGGCGGTTTATGCTTCAGAAAATATTGAAAACGCCGTGACCAGTTTGCGTAGGTTTTGAGTGTCTTACGCGAATAGTGCCGTACTTTAATTTCCCCGGCCATCTTGATCAGAACCTCATCCCATTCGGGTGATTCAGATTTTTCCTGATAACCAGCTTCGTTGAAATTTGAAGTGCGCGCTATTTTTCTGAAATAGTGAGGCGTGTTTTGCGGGATAGGTTGGAGTTCCGGTTGTGATTGCTCGACGAGTGATTCAGGCACTACCGGATTTTTATTTATGATTTCATAATCAGCAGTTTCTTTGCCATTACGTTGAGAGTTGTTTTCCTTTTGCCCTCGGGTTTCCTGCCCTTCCATTTGAAAGTAAAGTGACACGGCGTTTGCTGCTCGTTGCCGCAGAGGCAATGACTGTTTTTTCTCCTGTAATTTTGCGGTAAAGAGCCGCACACGTTCAGACTTTGCCCCTGGAACCGGATATTTGTCGCAAAAATCAATATAGAAGCGGAGCCATTTCTTATACTCCGCATGAGAGGATTCAGGCACCCCGGTTTTGATGAGATGGGCAATATATTTTGTAAAGAGTTCATTTGGAATGGTGATCATGCATTCTCCTTTGACAGGGATCATTATGGCGTTATATAGTGCGGACTTATTTGAAATTTTTTATGCTATCTACGAATCATTTGCCACTGAACGATAGGCTAGGAGTACGTCATGGAGTATTGACCGTATTCAGGTCAACAGGAGCTATAGAACATTATTTAGTGGGATAAATATATATTTATTGAATACTTATGTCAATATTGTTCTGATGCTAATTTAATAGAGTCGTTTTTGAATGGAAGATGACCGTATTCCGGTCAAATATGAGTTGGACGACAAGAGAAAGACCCCATCTTGGTTGGTGTTCAACGGTGTCCCTCGGGGTTGCAAAAAAAGGAGATGACATGAGAAGAGAAGTAATCAGTGTGATGATGGGATTGTTTGCGGCAGTTGTATTCGCAATGACTGGTTGTGGAGGCGGGAGCGGTTCGTCAACTACACCTACCACCCAAACGCCAACTACAGTTTCAACAGCAAATTTCAGCGCAAAAAGTTTCGCCACTGAAGGCGGAACAGTCACCTTCAATGCCAACGGCACACTGTCTAGTGTGGGTTTTGATACTAGCAACCAGACATGGGCTGTCAATTCCTCCGGTCAATTGATGATCTACGGCACAAGCAAAGGCACTGCAACACTCACCCTTAGAGGTGATGCAACAAATGGATGGACTGGCAGTATGGCGTATGCCAATGGCACAAATGAGACTTTGACACTAACGCCGGTAACGTCGCCAGCGACAAACCGATATATCGTATCCGGCACTATCACAAGCGGCGGTGTCGGCTTAGCTGGCGTTACTCTCCAGTACGGCATCGGTGCCTATACTGCAACAACCGATAACAACGGAAATTACAGCTTTAACACAACACCAAACGGTAGTTCCAGCATTTCGGCCTCAAAGAATGGATACACATTTACTCCGGCGACCCAGCCTGTAACGGTCAACGGCGCAAATATTACCGGTATTAACTTTACGGCAACAACTACCACCGTTAGTACCACCGGTTTCACTACAACCATGCTCTCAGGCAAAACCTTCAGTGACTCACAAGGTTCTGTAATGACATTCAACACAAACGGAACATTTCTTCAGAGTGGTCATTCGGAAAATATGACGTGGTCTATCAATTCCAGTGGACAATTGGTAGTCGCTGGAATGACAATAAATCTTATTTCAGGAAGCCTTACAACTGGCTTAGTTTATTCAGACTCGAACTCTTCTTCCAACCACGGAACGCTTACTCTTGTTAACAGCAGCACTACAACCACCGGTTTCAGCACAGTAATGATAAATGGCAGGAACTTCCAATTCGTCACACCTGACAGCAGCGGATCTATCACTTTCAACTCTAATAACACAATATCGGCGACAAAATCTGCATCATCTGGAGGCGGAACATCAGGCGGTACGTGGTCAATCAACTCATCTGGGCAGTTGATTGTTTTTTATACAGCTGACAACGGAACATATACAATGACGCTCATAAGCAAGACAGCTACTTCTATTACCGCCACTGAATCATGGACAAAATCGAGCGGTAACGGCAGTGATACGATTACATTTGGGGGAACCGTTGGCAGCTGATATTTGAACGGCATGAAGCATAGGCTTTTATCTTGTCACCAAGCATTTTCAAGTACGGCAAGGGAAAATTCCGTTTGAACAATCGAGCGGTTCACGTATATGCATGAACCGCTCGATTGCAATAACGAGGTTCAAACCGAAGGGAATAAATAGGGACACTCCCTATTTTTTGAGTTGTTTTACAAAACAAATAGGGAGTGTTTGAATGCATAAGTAAGAGTTGAAGTGGAAGCCTCCGGTGGTATTGAATAGCTTGTATGAGCAAGCGGTCGGACCGGCAATGCCGTCCAAAATCAAACTACCACGAGGAGGCTTCCATGAACGGAACCAAAGGGGACGCTGCTTGTTATTTTGCTATTGACACTGTTTGCCAAAATGGTACATTTTGCCAATGCCACGCCTAGCCAGACTTGACATAGCCGGTCTCCTCCAACACGTTATCGTGCGCGGTATCGAGCGATGCGACATTTTCAACGATGATCATGACCGGCAACTTTTCTTTGATCGTTTCACAAAACTGCTC
>JAYTVV010000168.1:0-7930 GCA_043743795.1 Geobacteraceae bacterium | reverse complement strand
CTTGAGCAACTTCGATATCGCTGATACAAACTGTTCTCGCCATGGTTCACCTCCATGTCGAGATTGTAAATTAATGACAACTTGAATGCAACTTGGAATAAGGAGATGAAATGATACACGAACACATCAGTAAAGCTTTTGATAATGAGTTGAATGAATTACGGCAGAGCATACTGGTCATGGGCGGCAAGGTGGAGTGGATGATTGCCAATTCGGTAAAGTCGCTTGTTGACAGGGATACCCCGTTGGCCGAACGTACCATCGCACTTGATCATGAAATCAATGCGGCCGAAGTATCTATTGATGAGCGTTGTCTGGAGTTGCTGGCCCTGCGTCAGCCGGCGGCCCGGGATTTGCGCTTCATCACGATTGCACTCAAGATCGTGACTGATCTGGAGCGCATGGGAGACCAGTGTGCAAATATTGCCAAACGTACTCGCGAGCTGAACGAAGAACCACCGCTCAAGCCGTATATTGATATTCCCCGTATGGCCCATTGGGCCGAGGTTATGGTGAAAGAAGCGCTGGACGCTTTTGTGCGCGGCGATTCAGATCTGGCGGTCAAAGTATGCAAGGACGACAGTTTTGTTGATGATCTTAATATCCAGATTCAACGGGAGCTTTTGACGTTCATGATCGAAGACCCCACGACGATTTCACGCGCTATGAAGCTCAACTATATCTCAAAATCGTTGGAGCGCATTGCCGACCATGCTACCAACGTTGCCGAGATGGTGATTTTTATGGTTAAGGGTAAGGATATCCGGCATGTGAAAAGCCAATAAATGGTGGCGCTGATTCTCTCCGGTGTCCGCAATTGAGTTTCAATTCAAATGATATTTAAGTCAGAATTTGTAGCCCCCTGGTTTCGGTCAGAGGGCTTTCGTTTTACCCGAAAAACATTCAGAGTCTCGTTTGTGAAGAAGAAGAGAACAAATTAACGCAGAAAACCTCAGTTTCATCTGCAACGATGAGTGTGCTGAAAGCGTTACGGATTATCGGTGGATCTACGCTCACAGGATTGTCTCTCATGGCAGTCTGGCAATCTTTCCAACGGGTGCGATATAGATGCTGAATTCTTCATCTCCATCTACGCCAAGTAACAGATCGACCAGAGTTTGCTCGTATGCTGCTATGGCGCATGTGCCGGCACCAATAGCTTCACAGGCAAGGTAGAGATTCTGACAGACATGACCTGCATCCAGAGCAATTACTTTATAGGATGCTTCTGCATACCGCCATTCCGTACGCTCCGGGATAGCCGTCCATATAAAGGTTACCGCTGCCTGCCCGGTAAAGCTTTGACCTCGGGTTGCCGTAGTGAGGTGGGCAGCTAATGTATCGACTGTTTTTACAAAAACGAGGGAGTGATCAAGCGGGAGGTAACGGTAGATGCCGTTTTGAAGACCTTCTACCCTTAAAACGGCAAGATACGTTTCAAATGGATGGCGGCATCCTGCAGAAGGAACCGTGCGCAGGACGGCCGCCTCATGAAGTTCTTTCCTGACTCCCTGCGTAGCCCAGAGAAGAAAGGCCAGTTCATCCTGAGAAAGGTGGTCGGCTGTAAAGCGGCGATGACTTTCACGGTTGGCAATGGCGATGCGCAGATCGCATGGCGGGACGGACCATGTTTCCTGATTGGGTAGTGGAATTATCCTGCTGTCAGGTGGGACCGGTTTCTGAGCAGGTGGTGGGCGCAATCCCTCTGACTGGGCGGTGGTCCAAAAATTGACCTCTTCCCGGATCCTGTCAGTCAGGAAGTATCTACCGCTCTTTGTTGTGATGGACAAGTTGTTCTTCATAGGCGTTCCTTTATTCATAAACACTTTTCACATGTGGTGACACTTGCGCCGGTCAACTCACATCCACAGACCACGCAGGCGTTGATCCATTCCGGGTGGCCTGCATTGATGGCCCGCATTTGAGCTTCAAGACGTTTTACTTCTGCTTCCATCTCGTCGTTGTACTGCGATTCAAACATACTCTACCTCGATAGCTTCTGTGCCCGGTAGTCGCGTTCGAAGGGCCAGTAATCCTTCAGAACACCCACCAAACCGGTCATTCTTGATTTAAAAATTTTCACCATCACCCGATGTTTTAACCATGGCAACGTACGTACCTATTCAGGTGACAATGTCACAGCCGCAACAATTTTTTCTATGTCAGCTTCGATCTGGTCATGAGCTGAAAGGCGGGTTATCCATGCCGCCGGAATTGCTTCAATTCCGAGATACGCTCCGAGCCAGGCACCAATCATGGCAGCTCTTCCGGCATTATCACCACCGGCGCTTGCAGTGGCTGTCAAAGCTTCTGCAAAGTCATTCGAGCAGGTAAGCATCGTATGCAGAGCTGCAGTAAAACTAGAGAAGAGAGGACAGGATTGCCCGAATAGCATGATTGCATCATGCACGGAAAGTGTCCGGGAGGAGCGGGCTAATGCTATCCGTTCCATGACTTCGGAACGCTCACTATCCGGTGATTTTATGATCTGAATTGTTTCGGAAACGGCCGCTTCCGGCGAGCTGCCATTGATCAGAGCCTTCAATATCAGGGCCGTTGCCTGCGAGTAGGCAATGGCACGCCGGTTGTTCTGACATACTCGGGTTACCTTTGCTATCGTGGCAGGCAGGTCATGGTCGTTCAGATGCGATACCACCACCGGGGCAAGATGGGTGACCGTTGCAGGTTGGTCATCATCAGCCCCTTGTTGAAAATCAAATGGAGTGGTTTTGTTGATATCGAGGTAGGCAACATAGTTGGTGATCATGCCCTTGATGGCATGGTCGCGGTAGCCGGTATAGTTGTCATCAGTCATGAGCTTGATCAGGCGCGATCCAAAATCGTATTCGTCGAAATGTCCGCACCGGGCAACTGACGCCAGAACAAGCAGGGCGGCATCCCCGTAATGGGTAAAGTCACCGGTTTTTTTACCATCGTGGTAGTGTCCGGAAAACGGAGTCTCGAATCCCTGTATTCCATCCGGAAATCGTACAACCATTTCATCGGGGCTATAGATCCAATGGCTCCCCAAACAGAACGCATCACCGATGAGGCTCCCCCATAAAGCCCCCCGCATTCGATTTTTGCGTGAAATTGACGTTTCTTCAAATTGGTGTGTCATAATATCTCCTTTCGCCACTTAAAGGCTGACCAGCAACGTGATTCGCACGTATTCCGAGATTAATGAGTAACAGTGCGCAATTAAGATACGTACTCACACGTGACATGGTGGGTTCCTCCAATCCGGCTTATGAATTATTCGTTCCATTATTTTTTTCTCTCTTCGCTTATTTTCTGCTTCAAGGCTGCCCTCCGTCAAGGAACATTCTTTTTGGACTCCACTCAAAAATAGCCACGATAGAAATCATCATGCAATCGAGCTACCCCGTCGCTACATGCAAATGTGATTCATCAATTGCTCTTTCCGGATCAGTATGAGCCGCCACCGTAATTATGATCCTGCCCCTCTGCGTTTTTTATTAGTGGGATGCTTACTCTGGTAAGCGGGTGTATAATTAATCACGGGTGTTGAACGTGACCTCGAGAGCAATTAAATCTGAAGAAGAGGGGGGAAAAGCGATGCCAAAAATAGTCCGCTTTTATGAAACAGGTGGACCGGAAGTGCTTAAAATTGACGAATCACCTCTTATAGGGCCGGATGTGGGAGGGGCGTCTCAACGTTGAGGCCATAGGGCTGAATACGTTGGTGTTTCTAAATATTAAAGGAGTTACGTCATGAAAATGGTAGCCATGCAATCAATGCTTTGTGGGTGCTTATTTATTCTTCTTTCTGGTTGTAGTTCCACTAAGGTGTCTCAGATAGCGGTGGATTCATCGTCTTCCGTTCCTGGATCATCGGTGACTTTAAGAGGTGAGACACATAATCTTTTAGGGACGGCTCTGGAAATCGGTAAACCGTTGCCATCAACCACCCTGACCGATGCCTATACTATGAAGAACGTGGATCTTTCACAATTATATGGCAAAGTGCTGCTCATCAGTTTGGTCCCTTCCATTGACACCAAAGTTTGCGAGGCTCAAACGCATTATCTGGGAGACAAGGGAGAGCGTCTCCCGGCTGAAGTTGTGCGTGTTACTGTCAGCCGCGATACTCCTTTTGCTCAAAAACGATTTTCTGAAGAGGCAAAACTTCAGAATATTACCTTTCTTTCAGATTATCGGGATGGTTCATTTGGCAAAGCAACTGGACTATTGATCGATGACAGCATGCTGCTGGCGCGGGCTGTCATTGTGGTGGACAGGAAAGGGATCGTACGTTACATGCAGGTGGTGCCGGAGTTATCTCATCTGCCAAACCTGGAAACGGCTTTTACAAAGGCTATAGAGCTGTTAAATGAAAAGTAGGATTTAACTGATTTGTTCCGTGACTGTGCAGTAAATTGGCGGCGGGCGACCTACAGGGAGTGCCGTTTCTTATGAGGCATGAGTGACATGAAGCTTTTTTGACACCTGTCGATCGATGAAGTACATCATCAACATTGTTATAAGCATCGTACCGGTCGTTACGTATCCAATTGTATCGAAATGCTGTAAGGGGGCATTCTTTGCGGGCTGGTAAACAATCAGACCCGCTACGAATGCTGCAACACCTCCCGATACTTGCTGAATAGAGGAGTTTATACCCATATAGGCGCCCCGGTCTTTCGCTTCAGGTACCCCTGATATCAGGGCAGAGGACGAAATCATACGAGATGATATGCCTATAAACAGCACAACATTGGTAAGAACAACGACCCCGATTGGATTAGGTCCAAGGTGCGTGTAGATCAATACCATGAGCATTGAGATGATGCTACCGAACACGAACAGTTGGTATTTTCCGTATTTGTCCGCGAGTTTCCCAAGGATGGGGCCAGTAATTATGGAAAAAATGCCGGTAATGAAGAATATTATTGAGAGCCTGGTCTCTGGGATCAGCACGTTATTCACCAGAAAAGCACTGCTGAAGGGCATAATCATGAAGCCGCCAGTGGCAAGGAGCATCGTAGCTCCGAATCCACGGATGTAAAATGTATTCGATGCGGTATGCCACAGATGGATAAATGCATTTTTATCTCGCGATTCCTGGAGATGGGCAGTGACCGGTTCCAATTTCAGGAAGATGGCAATTCCAATAAGCATGGCAACTGCCGCAATCATCAGGAACGGGGCATGCCAGTTGAGGTGTGTTGCCAGGTGAAGGCCAATAGGAATGCCGAGAACCTGACTGGCTGCAAATGCCATCTGCACGAATCCCATTACCCTGCCACGCACTTCCATTTTGAAAATATCCGTGATTATGGCAAACGATATTGAGCCAACCACACCTCCAAATATGCCTGTCACGATTCTGGCATAAAGTAGTGATTGATAACTGGTGGCTATACCACAAAGGACGGTGCCACAGACGAAACCGGCATAGAAAAATATCAGCATTTTCTTTCGGTCGAACTTGTCGGCAAAGCCGGCAGCACAGAGTCCTGATGCCCCGGCACTGAAGGCATACGCAGAAACAACGAGACCGAACTGAGAAGTAGAAATGCCCAATTCAGGCATAAGTATGGCCCCGAGTGGAGACAGAACCATAAAGTCAAGGATAACAGTGAATTGCAGTAAAGCTAGAATCGCGATGACAAATTTTTCGTACGCAGTAAACATAAGAGCCTTTTATCAGTCCGGTGAGTTGTTTGTTTTGACGGAAGGGAAAAACCCTCATGAGGAGGGCTGTTACGAGACAATGATTCTTTTACTTGGCCCCGGTTTCTCACCAGCCTGGCATTAAGCACGATTGAATTCAAATTTGCGGCATAAAAGCTCCCTGCGTATGTTCGCTAATTCACAATATGAACTCCTGCGGGTTCGTGTTGTGCCGTTCGGGAATAATGTACAGCTGGCTTTCCAAATGCCATCGCATATCCTACAACATGCTCTTCTGGAATGCCCAGTCTGGTTTTAAATTCAGGTAACAAGTCACTGATGACAAATTTTGCCAGTCCGTCCCAAACTGTACCAACACCAATGGTTTGGGCATATAGCTCAAAGGTGGTCAAAGCAATCAGGCAGTCTTCAACTGGTGTAACGATATTTTTCGGGGCGGAAACAACTAAAAAGTGCGGAGCACTCCGGAAAATAAAGTCTGTTCCTTCCGTTTCCCATTGCCGGACGTAATCGGCGAAAAATTCCATTCCTGCGGGAAACCCGCTTTCACGCAATATTTTTACAAGCTTCGTCATAATTTCATCTCTAATTTCAGTCAGTTTTTCACGGTCATTCACGACTGTAAATCGAACCCCTCTGGCGTTCCTTCCAGAAGGCCCATGACAAGCCACTTCCAAAAGTCGCTGCAAAACATCAGGTTCCAGATTCTCAGGTTTGTATTGTCTGACAGATCTTCGTCCTTTTATAAGAAGTTCCATTTGAGCGGAATCCGGCAACTTTCCTGATAGAGGCAAGCTGTTTTTTGGGTCACGCCCCAATATCGAAATTGAAGCGGAGGGACAGATGGCCAGGCAATGTTGGCATTTGTAGCACAGAGCTTCATTTTCCTGAGCAACAGCAGGGTATCCGTCTTTCATTAAGATGATACGCGCCGGACAATCAGAGATACATTGACCACATTTCGTGCATGTTTCCTGGTTAACTCCAAAATCAAGCATTCAAATCTCCATTTTCGTATTGTGTTTATAGATATTTCTGTCCGGTCGGACGAGTATTGAAATTATCATATTTTTCATCGGAAACTTTAGTTCCAAATTGGTAATTCAATCTATTCCTTCGGAGCTTTATGGACAAGGTAGTCGTACTCCTCGTCATGATTTTCAAGCCAATGAAGAACCTCGTCATCATTCATTACAGCAGACAACTCGGTATACGTTTCCCGGAAACGCTTGATGAGGTTTGAATTTTCCACCGTAGACCTCCATGAATAGTTACTCTGCGTAACACGCTTTCATCGTAATACATTTGAGAGGTTTCGTATAGGTGGCAGAAATATAAATTGGGATGAATCAGATATCGTATTGACGACCAATCTTCAATTTTGTACGTGTTATTTCACACAAGCACAAAATTAGATAAAAGACTAAAGGACTATTTTTATCTTATTGACAAGTCTCGGATTGGCTGGTACAACGATGCACATCAGCTTTTATATTCAATTTAAGGAGAAATAAACTATGTGCCTTACAACTCTCGTAACCCAGGTAGCACCTGATTTTACCGCCAATGCAGTAATGCCGGACAACAGCATCGATACCATTACCCTTTCAGCGCTGAAAGGCAAATACGTCGTACTCTTTTTCTACCCGCTGGATTTCACTTTTGTTTGCCCTTCTGAAATTCTTGCTTTTAATAAAAAAGTTGCCGCGTTTAAAGAAAAAAATTGTGAACTTATCGGTGTTTCAGTCGACTCCAGATTTACGCACCTCGCATGGAAAAAAACTGCCATTGAAGATGGCGGCATCGGCAGCATTCAATACCCGCTGATTGAGGACCTCAACAAAGAAATCGCAAAATCATACGGGATTCTCCTTAACGGTTCCGTTGCTCTTCGCGGTTTGTTCCTGATCGACACAAATGGTGTTGTGCGTCACTCCGTCATTAATGACCTGCCGCTGGGCCGCAATGTTGAAGAAGCACTTCGCATGGTTGACGCTCTTCAGTTCCACGAAACACATGGTGATGTCTGTCCTGCCAACTGGAAGCAGGGTGATGAAGCTATGAAGCCAACCGCTGAGGGTGTTGCGTCATATCTTGCCAAACACTCAAAATAGAAATTTATTTTGAAAACCTCTTGACTTTAAGAGGCTCTTTTTTCTACTATGCTTGAAATTGTAAAGGCAATGAAGAGGAGTAGTAGCCATTTACATGCTTTTCAGAGAGCCGGTGGTTGGTGCGAACCGGTAAGCATTGTGGTGAACTCGCCTTGGAG
>JAYTVV010000167.1:0-2331 GCA_043743795.1 Geobacteraceae bacterium | reverse complement strand
CCATCAACCATGGCAACGACAGTGTCCTTGTTCTGAGCGATCGGCTGAGGATGCACCAGGACCAGATCACCGTCTAAAATGCCGGCATTGATCATGGAGTCGCCGCTGACTTTTAAAAAGAAGCAATCGGCTCCCTTAACAGCCATGTGATCGACTGAAAAATACCCTTGAATGTCTTCAATTGCCGTTGAAAGTTGACCGGCACGGACAGTGCCAACGATAGGTAGGGAGATGGGACGACTGTTTGGCATCTTCAGAGTGATCCCCCGGTTCACGTTTTCCCGTTTGATATATCCCTTACGCTCCAGCGCATCGAGATGCTTCATAACCGGTAAGGTGCCGGACACATTTAGGTGGCCAGCGATTTCCCGCTGGCTAGGAGGATAGCCGTTACTATCCCCAAAAGAAGTAATGAACTCCAACACCTGCCGCTGGCGCTGGGTGAGCTCGTTTTGGGATTTAAGTCCATAGGTAGTCATATGACTACCATACGGGTTTTGATCATATCTGTCAAGTGTTCAGATCTGTTATCTAGTCGGGGGAAGCGTATTTGTGATCGCATTTGTCCCGATCATAATATTTTTACAAAGAAAAACGGCGATCTCGCTATTTCAGAGAATCGCCGTTAGGGTAGTAGTTGTGATGCATCATTGTAGCGAGGATCAGTTTCATTTCTACTACAATTTAGGTTTTCTGCAGCATTTTCAAGCTCAAGACGGATACATATTTGTCGGGTTTGTTTACATAATCATCATTCTAAGTGTCAGACAAATTAAAGCGTGTTTAAAATTAAACAATTATGGCGCTGGCTTGATTGTTGCTTCATAAATTAACAATAGCAAATCTTCTGTATCATGCTGGCGGTAATGTCGACAGATGAATTTCGAAATCCACTTATCAGAAAGGAAATATAAAATGAAAACGCTACTGTCTTGCTCTTTTTTGGTGGGCTTCCTGGCCCTGGCAGTCGGGCAGGCTAATGCACTTCTTCTCACTCAGGCAAATACGTTTTCAGCTACCAATGTTGACGGCATTAACGCAACCGACACAATTGGCTTCACACCGTTCGATACTTCCCTGGGTACACTCAATGAAGTTCGCGTCTCCATCGATGATTCAATGCAACTCCATGTCAATAACCGGCTCAATTTTATTCCACCATCGAGTGTTGGTCCGTATAGTTACACTGCTTTGGTCTTGCAGTCATTCATAGGGGTTGGGACCCCTGCCCCGTTCGCTTTTCATGTGTTTGATACAGGCCAGGGACTTACCCAGACGTATGCGGAATCAATTGCCTACAATTTCGTTATTGATGATGCTGCTTATCTGGCATTCTTCCTTTCAGCAAATCATATCAATTTGGTTCAGGGCGTCTCCATTGAAGCCAGCTCTGCAACATATCCTTATCATTCAAACGTATCATCAACGGGAAGCATCGTTATCGAATACGACTACACGCCGTCTCCGGCCACTGCCCCCGATCCTGTCCCTGAGCCATCCACCGCCATCCTTCTTGGTGCCGGGCTTGCCGGTATTGGTTTCCTGAGAAGGAAAATAAAGAAGTAAGGTGTCATGTTTTCCGACACTCAGTTCAAATAATAAAGGGCTTCCTCAGCTACGCCCCTATGCTCTCAGCTCCGGCCATCCGCCGTCCCATCTCAAAGGCGCGTTGACACTCCAGTGGCAATACTCCCTTGCGGCGACTCGCCTTGTGGACGGGATCAAAGCTTTCAATCACCACCTTCGAATAATCGTCCACCTGGCAGGTGTCAAAGGCGCACAATGTCTCGGTAGTGCCAAGGAGCATCTGTACATAGCGCTCATTGGTCTGGAAGACCGCTTCATACCCGAATTCCTTACTGCGCTCTTCCGTAACATTCATGGTGTAGATAAAACCGGCCTTGATCCGCTTCGGGAACAAGGTGCCATACGGTACCGTGTAGGTAAGGTACGGAAAGAGCAGGCGTTCGATAAAACTGCGTGTCTCGCCCGTTACCGTGCCAAAGTAGATCGGCGAACCGATGATGAGGGCATCGGCGGCAGCGATCTTTTCCAGCACCGGTGCCAAATCGTCGTTGAGGACACATTTCCCGTAACTCTTACCCTCCCGGAGTTTGCAGGCGAAACAGCTTGTGCACCCGTTGAAATCCAGGTCGTAGAGATGTACCAGTTCCGTAGTTGCCCCCTGTGCCGCGGCCCCTTCCAGCGCCTTGCCTACCAGTGTAGCCGTGTTCCATTGTTTCCGTGGACTACCGTTGATTCCTATTACGTTCATGTGCATTCTCCTTTTGTAACTGGTGTTTTTTTCGCCGACCAGCGGCCTTCTCTACA
>JAYTVV010000166.1:0-10176 GCA_043743795.1 Geobacteraceae bacterium | reverse complement strand
GTATTACATCACCTGGGGCGGACAGTTTGAAAACCAGCAACGGGCCATGGCGCGGCTGGCGGTCATTCTCCCGATCTGCCTGGCGCTGATATTCATCCTGCTCTTCTCCACCTTTGGTTCGGTGCGGCAGGCGTTCCTGATTATCCTGAACGTCCCCTTTGCGCTGATCGGAGGCATTATGGCCCTGTTCCTGCGCGGGCTGCCGCTGTCGGTCTCCGGGGCGGTCGGTTTCATCGCCCTGTTCGGGGTGGCGGTTCTGAACGGCATCGTCATGGTTTCATATTTTAACAAACTGCGGGAGGAAGGGGCCGGCATTGACGACGCGATCCTCAAGGGGGCGGCCATCCGGCTGCGCCCAGTGCTCATGACCGCCTTCGTTGCCTCGCTCGGCTTCATTCCCATGGCGCTGTCACACGGCACCGGCGCCGAGGTGCAGCGACCGCTGGCTACCGTTGTCATAGGTGGGCTTATAACATCCACACTGCTCACCCTCATAGTCCTGCCGACCCTGTATCGCTGGTGGGAACGAAGAGCGGAACTTACATTCAAAGCAGAAGAGGAAACTCTATGAAAATTCGTGACAGCGGTATGCTTGATGAAGAGCTGTGGGTGCGGTGCTCCAAAAATGCCTTTTATGCCTCAATCGGAGTCGTCGGTATACCTGGGTATGGTTTTAGGCAATTTAAGAATGGATTTCTTTCGATGATTTATTTATTTCTCTTGACCTCGTACTGACAACCTGTTAGTAAACGAAAACGGTTATCAATATCATTTTATGAGGGGGGATTATGTTGGGTAAAATGGTTTTATTCGCACTGGCTTTGGTTGCAGTTGTGCCGTTGCAAGTCATGGCTGAGGAAACGAAGAAAATTCAGGATAATTCGTTTTTGCTGGAAGAGGCTTACAACCAGGAGGATGGCGTCGTACAGCATATTCAGGTATTGCAGTACATGAAAAAGTCTAAAAGCTGGCAGTATTCATTTACTCAGGAATGGCCCGCGCCAAAGCAAGCTCATCAACTCTCGTATACTATCCCGGTTGCACATCTGGATGGCAGTGACACAACCAGAATTGGTGATATTGCGCTTAACTATCGTTATCAGGCTGTTTTTAAAGATCATATTGCATTATCTCCGCGCCTGTCGTTTATTCTCCCGACCGGTGATTACAAAAAAAGTATGGGAACTGATTCGATTGGAATCCAGGTTAATATTCCGCTGAGTGTTGAATTATCCGACCGGTTTGTTACACATTGGAATATAGGGTCAACGTACACACCGAACAGCCGGGAGTCGGGGGGGGCAAAGGCAGATACTACTGCTTTTAATTATGGAGCCAGTGTTATTTATCTTGCTACTGAAAACTTTAATGTGATGCTGGAAGCTGTCGGAACATCCGGGGAATCGGTTCAATCGGACGCGAGCAAGCAAAGGGTTGACACCTTCTTTATCAATCCGGGTGTTCGTTTTGCCATTAACTTTAAATCGGGTCTTCAGATAGTTCCGGGAATATCAGTACCGATTGGGGTTGGCCCATCAGCGGGTGAGTTTGGCGGGTTGGCATATTTGTCGTTTGAGCATCCTCTGTTTTGATTGAACGAAGATGAGTAACGTAACGTAAGTTTTTCTGCTGAAGTTGTTTCATGTGCGGTGAATAGGTTAATTGCTTGTCAGACATTCGGACAGACAGAAAACGCCGTGCAACCAGATAATGGCTGCGCGGCGTTTTAGTGTTGGAAACAAAAGATCTCCGAAGCCACGTGGCTTCGGAGATATACATTGCCTAAAAAGAGAATTTTGCGAGCAATTTTACGTCATAAGGGTTGTCAGCTTTTGTACCTTTGAAATAATCGCCAAGAACGACATATCCAGCGCGAGCGCCCAAAGTGACACTGGGGTTGAGTTTGTAATTGGTCTCAGCGTTAATCTCTGTTCCGAGGTAGTCGCTGGTGCCTGTGCCCTTGTTTTTAGCAACTGCTGCAAAACCGGCATTGGCACTGGCAGACAGCTTAGTGGTAAAAATGTAGTCATAACCAAGTGAGCCAAAGATTATGCCTTGTCCCGCATTTGATACATCGAATACGATGGCTGCATCAAGGGTCAAGGCATTCTTGTCACGACCGAGGATGGTCATTTCGTTGTCATAGAATCCACCGCCCTCATTACCATTGTCAGCAACATAGAGAGTGTTTTTTCCGCCTGGAACGTAGATGAATTCGGCGCGAGCAGTGCCAGCTTCACCCAGTTTATACTTTGCTCCCGCGTTAAGTTCGTAGCCTTTTGCTTTAGTCGTTGCGTTGAGATCACCGAACTGTTGTACCGCAAAACCATTCACGGTTAATGGGCCGAAAACGCCTTCGGCATTGAGGCCAAGAGTGTGCACTTTTACGTCATTATTAGGCTTGGCGCTAGTAACAACAGTTGGTGGCAATGTATAAATAGCATTACCATTGGTATCGTAGCCTGCTATAACGCCATTATTTGTTATCGTAGTTGTGGAACCATTAGAACGATTATCTTTGATGTAGTAATACGCCGCTCCAACTTTCACGTCAGTGTTGATGTTGTATTTTGCGTCAAGCATGAACATATCGTTGACTTTCTTACCAAGACCATACGCTTCACCGCTGTCATTCCAGCGGAAGAAACCGGCAGCAACGCTGGCCGTTTTATAGTTATGGGCCAACTGAATACCAGCCATATCGGCGCTGAAAATTGTACCCTTAAAGGCATCGTCAACACCCTGCATACCGATTTTTGTATTCAGTCCCGGATTGTTCAGCTCAAGGTAAATATTCTTTGTTTCAATGTTGACAGAATCTGCGCCGAGAGCACCGCCACTGTTGCGACCTGTTGTGTAGGAACTGTTGCCCAAGAATCTGTAATCTAACTCAAACATGGTAACAAGCTTTGCACTTTCGCTTGCTTTTGCAGTGTAGCCGAGGCGTGCGCGCTGTACAAAGTAGTTCTCTTTTGGTGCGTTATTTACGGGGTCTTTCTGGCCGTATACAGCACTGTAGTTCGAGAGGTCATAGAACGATGTGAATGAACCACTAAACTGATTTTCCAGCGCCATCGCAGGCGTTGCTACTGCTGTTGCAAGGCCCAATGTTACGAGTGCTGCCAATACGTTACTGCTTTTCATGTGTTACCTCCTGTGTGATGTTCTGCTGTGTGGTTATTCTCCTGCCGGGTGGGAGAACTACAGAATCTGACTTAAAAACAGTTTGGCCCGTTCATGAGTCGGGGCGGTAAAGAAATGCTCCGGGGTACCTTCTTCTACAATACTGCCGTGATCCATGAAAATAACGCGATCGGAAACCTCGCGGGCAAAACCCATTTCGTGGGTGACAACTACCATTGTCATACCTTCCCGTGCCAGGGTCTTCATGACATCAAGAACTTCACCGATCATCTCGGGATCCAGCGCAGACGTTGGTTCGTCAAACAGGATTGCCTTTGGATTCATTGCAAGGGAACGGGCGATAGCAACGCGTTGCTGCTGACCTCCGGAAAGCTTGGCCGGGTAGGCGGAGGCTTTCTCAGAGATGTTTACTTTGCACAGTAATTCCATGGCAATGTCTTCAGCGTCCTTTTTATTCCGCTTGCGAACAATAGTCTGGGCCAGGGTCAGGTTTTCAAGGACGGTCTTGTGGGGAAAAAGGTTGAACGACTGGAATACCATTCCGACTTCTTCGCGTACTTTGCAGATATCAGTCTTTGGGCTGCTGACATCCATCCCGCCGACGCTGATCCGGCCTCGGTCGATGGTTTCAAGGCAGTTGATTGAACGCAAGATTGTGCTCTTGCCTGAACCGCTAGGGCCGATGATGACAACCTTTTCACCGTCGCTGACGTTGAAGGAAATATCGCGTAAGGCCTGGAACGTGCCGTAAAATTTGGATACTCCGCAAACTTCGATCATGGAGTGACTAGCGGCCGTCATTGAGTCGTTCCTCCATCATGCTGATCAGTTTGGAAAAGAATAGGGTCATAATCAGGTAGATCAGGGCGATGACGGTGTATGTTTCGAAATAATTGAAGGTTTCAGAAGCATACTCACGACCACGGCGCAGCAGGTCAGACACCGCAAGAATTGAAACAAGGGAGGAATCTTTCAGCAAAGCGATAAATTCATTGCCGATCGGTGGCAGCACAACTTTAAAAGCCTGAGGCAGGATAACCTGCCGCATGGCCTGTTTACGGGACATGCCGAGGGATAAAGCGGCTTCCATCTGCCCTTTTGGAATAGATTGAATCCCGGCACGGAAAATCTCTGCCATGTAGGCGCCATAACAGAAGGCCATGGCAATAATGGCACTTAATATGTCAGGGATTTTAACAAAGCGGCCGAGAGCGTAATAAATGTAGAAAAGCTGCACCAAAAGGGGAATACCACGGATTACCTCGACATATAACGAGGCTGATCCGTTGATAAACCGGTTACTTGATATTCTTCCTAGTCCGGCGACCAGGCCAAATACAATTGCAAGCAGAATAGCGCCGACTGTTACTTTGAAGGTAATCAGGATGCCGTCCGGGATGAACATGAAAATAGCCATGTATTGATCCGGTCGGCCGAAGGCCAGAAAGAGACAAAGCACGATTGAACCGAAAAAAGCAATTCGCCAGGCTGTAAAAAGCCCAATATCGCTTTTGTGCGGGATTGCAGCTCCGTCACCAACGTCAATCGGTGTATGAGTAGTCTTGGTATTGAGCATAATTGCGCCAGGTGCAGGGCGGGGTGGTCTGGCGACTTCGGTGCCCTGCTTCCAGAACTACTTAACCCATTTGGTGTGGATCTTGGTATCTATTTTCTTGGCCTTGACAGCTTTGATGCCTTTATTGAGGAGGTTCGCAAGCTCTTTGTTACCTTTCTTCACAACGATGCCGTAGCCTTCCTTGGTGAACGAGGTGCCCACAATTTTGAATTTTTCTTTATACTCCTTTTTCTGCAGTGCAAAGTGAGCAGCGACCGGTTCATCACAGACAACACCGGAAATGCGCCCGGCAGCCATATCTTCAAAGGCCAAGCCTATTTCATCGTATGTTTTTGATTCAACGCCGGCAACTTTTTTGACTTCCATCGTGCCGGTTGTACCAATCTGTGAGCCGACTTTCTTTCCCTTCAGGTTTGCAATGGTTTTGGATGTTTTATCCGTTTTCGGCACAACCAGAATCTGGCCGATGCTTGTATAGGCATCAGTAAAGTCATATTTTGCTTTGCGTTCGTCAGTGATGGTGACAGAGGAGATGATGGCATCGTACTGACCGGAGTCAAGTCCCGCAAAAATACCGTCCCAGGCGGTATTCTTGAATTCGACGGTCACTCCGGCTTCTTTGGCAACAGCATTAAGGAAGTCAATGTCATAACCAACAATCTGCTTGTTGACATCGACCATCTCCATTGGTGGCCAAGTGGCGTCAGTTGCAACTTTGATACTCTTTGGGGCAGCCATGACTGAAGCTGTCAGTGATGCCACCAGAAGGGCGGCAATGGAAACAGTGCGTATAAATTTCATGTAAGTGATCTCCTTTTTGGTCGTGTAAAACTAAAAAATGGTAAGACAAGCTGTACTTTTATCTAAATCAGAGTTTGATTGTCAATAAAAAACAGTATTAATCGCAGTAGGGGGGGGGGGACATATTTCTTGTCAGGCCTGGCAGAAGCAGGTACAAATGCAGCGTGAATAGGATACATCATAAATAAGGTCACTGGATTGTACCAAAGATGAATAGATACAAGGCGGCTATGCTGCTTCTTGCAACAACTTTTTTTTGGGGTGTTACGTTTACTATCGTTAAACAAGCTATAGAAAATGTCGATGCCTTTGTGTTTCTTGCACAACGCTTCATGCTGGCATTTGTCCTGATAGTTCCAATTGGATTGTATAAAGGAAAGCGCCTCGACGGAGCGACTATCCTCAAAGGATGCATTATGGGAGTGCTACTGTTTGGAGCCTATGCATTCCAGACAGTAGCGCTTGTTTACACCAGTGCGTCAAATACCGGTTTTCTTACCGGGTTGAACGTGGTGATTGTCCCGATACTTGCGGCCGCTGGCCTCGGGTATCGAGTGCCGACAGGTATCAAGACGGCTGTCGTGCTGGCAGTGATCGGGCTTGTATTTTTATGCGGTAATGGGGTCTGGCAACTCAACCGGGGCGATGTTCTTGCTGCAATCTGTGCTGTGTGTGTCTCTCTTCATTTAATATGCACCGGAGAGTTCGTCAAACGCAGCGACTTCTATTGGTTGACAGTTGTCCAGTTGGGGGTTGTAGCTCTTCTCAGTCATGCTGGAGCGTTGCTCCGCGGAAAACAAGTGTTGGTATGGTACCCGCATTTACTGTTACCACTTCTTATCTGCTCAATTATTGCAACCGTCTTTGCCTTTTTAGTGCAGACGTCAATGCAGCGGTATATCAGCCATACGAATACAGCTCTGATCTTTTGTACTGAACCGGTTTTTGCCGCGCTGTATGCACGGCTTGTTCTGGAAGAACGCCTTGGTGTCTACGGGTATGCAGGTGCTCTATGTATTCTGGGCGGTATGATGCTTTCCATTCTACCGGACAAGGGCTTACAAGTGGAGAAGGCTGAATCGTAAAAAACGGATCAGATGCATATACTGAACATAGTTCGCATTTAGTCTGTAACAAAGATGTAAAGCTAGGGCTGAAGAAATAAAAAACGTATGCTCAAAAATTTTTGTTGACACGTGATTGGTGGAAAGAGTATAACCACAATTCCTCGCCATAGAGGAGTAACAAACGCTACTGATCTGAATGGAGCTGTCGGTGAAATTCCGGCCCTACTAATTATTCCATTCCCATCCGAAACTCATCAGAGCGTCCAAGTCAGTACTTTAAGTTATATACCTATAGAAAATTTTATGCGGTTACCAAAGCCACGTGAGTCAAGTAACTCGCAAAATAAATACAGCACAGTAATAAAATAGATTGACAAAACTTCGTATTATTTGTTAGTTTACGGATTCGCTCCTGTTTGGGAGCAGTTTTGATATTTTTGTATCTGGAGAATTTGACGACTATGCCAACAATCAACCAGCTTATCAGGTCAGGTAGAGAGAGTAAGAAAGATAAATCAACGGCTCCGGCTCTGAAATGCTGTCCTCAGAAGCGTGGTGTTTGTACAAGAGTTTATACGACAACACCTAAAAAGCCAAACTCTGCTCTTCGTAAGGTTGCAAGGGTTCGTCTGACAAACGGTCTTGAAGTGACTTCATATATTCCGGGTGTTGGCCATAACCTTCAGGAGCACTCCGTTGTCCTTATCCGTGGTGGTAGGGTAAAAGACCTTCCTGGCGTTCGTTATCACATTGTGCGTGGTACTCTCGACTCGGTTGGTGTTAAGGGTCGTTTACAGAGTCGTTCTAAGTATGGCGCAAAGCGTCCGAAATAATACTGAACCTGTTTAGTTTAGGGGAAATACATGCCAAGAAGAAGAGAAGTGCCTAAAAGAATTATTCTGCCGGATCCGAAGTTTAACGATAAGGTTGTTGCTAAGTTGATTAATACACTTATGCTCGCCGGCAAAAAAAGTGTTGCTGAATCAATTATGTATGGTGCGCTTGAGCTTGTTGCACAGAGGGCGAATGACGAAGCGGTGAAAGTGCTTAAAAAGAGCCTTGATAATATTAAGCCTGCGCTGGAAGTTAAGTCCCGCCGTGTTGGTGGTTCAACATATCAGGTGCCTATTGAAGTGCGTCCTGAGCGCCGCATGTCGTTGGCGATGCGTTGGTTGATTAAGTATTCAACTGCTCGCAGTGAGAAGACGATGAAGGATAAATTGGCTGGAGAGATTTTAGATGCATTCAATAATCGCGGTTCTGCAGTTAAGAAACGTGAGGATGTGCATAAAATGGCAGAGGCAAATCGCGCCTTCGCTCATTATCGCTGGTAGTAGTATATTTGTTTTCTGGAGGATTCAGTGCCCCGTTTAGCGCCGCTTGATAAATATAGAAATATTGGCATTATGGCCCATATTGATGCTGGAAAGACAACTACGACCGAGCGTATTCTTTACTATACCGGCGTGTCTCATAAAATCGGTGAAGTGCATGAAGGCACAGCCACGATGGACTGGATGGAGCAGGAGCAAGAGCGTGGAATTACTATCACGTCGGCTGCAACTACCTGTACGTGGGATGATCATCGCATCAATATTATTGATACACCGGGGCATGTTGACTTTACTATCGAAGTAGAGCGCTCGTTGCGTGTGCTTGATGGAGCCGTTGCGGTGTTCTGTTCGGTTGGTGGTGTTGAGCCACAGTCGGAAACAGTATGGCGTCAGGCTGATAAGTATGGTGTGCCACGTATTGCATTTATTAATAAGATGGATCGCGTCGGAGCTGATTTTTTCCGCGGCGTATCAATGATAAAGGATCGACTGAAAGCCAACCCGCTTCCGATTCAGCTTCCAATTGGTAAAGAAGAAAATTTCAAGGGGATTATTGACCTTGTTACGATGAAAGCAATTTTGTGGGATGATGAAACGTTAGGCGCTACCTATCGTACAGAAGAAATTCCCGCTGATCTGCTTGATGAAGCAGTTGAGTATCGCGAAAAAATGATTGAAGAAGTGTCCAGTCATGATGATGCTCTTATGGAGAAGTATCTCTCCGGTGAGGCTTTGAGTGAAGCTGAAATAAAGGCTTCAATTCGTTCGTGTACTATCGGGATTAAATTTTGCCCGGTCATATGTGGTTCTTCTTTTAAAAACAAAGGCGTACAGAATCTTCTTGATGCCGTCGTTGATTACATGCCTTCACCAATGGATATTCCTGCTGTTAAAGGAATTGATACAGATAAGGGTCTTGAAATAGAGCGTCAGGCTTCTGATACAGAGCCGTTTTCTGCACTTGGTTTCAAAATTATGACAGATCCGTTTGTTGGTCAGTTAACGTTCTTCCGTGTTTATTCTGGTGTCGTTCAAGCAGGTTCGTACATTTATAATTCTACAAAAGGCAAGCGCGAGCGTATTGGCCGCATTCTTAAGATGCACGCAAATAAACGTGAAGAAGTCAAAGAGGTTTATGCCGGTGACATCGCAGCTGCCGTTGGTCTGAAGTATACAACAACCGGTGATACATTGTGCGATGAAGATAACGCAGTAATTCTTGAATCAATAGAGTTTCCTGAGCCGGTTATCTCTATTGCAATTGAACCTAAAACAAAGGCTGAACAGGAAAAGCTTGGCTTTGGTTTGCAGAAGCTTGCCAGTGAGGATCCTTCTTTCCGTGTAAAAACAGACGAAGAGACAGGTCAGACCATTATTTCAGGAATGGGTGAACTGCACCTTGAAATTATCGTAGACCGTTTGATGCGTGAGTTTAAAGTTGAGGCTAATGTTGGTAAACCTCAGGTTGCATACCGTGAAACAATTACTAAAAAAGTCAAAGTAGAAGGTAAATTCGTACGCCAATCAGGTGGTCGCGGCCAATATGGACATGTTTGGCTTGAAGTTGAGCCGCAACCTGAAGCCGGTAAGGGTTATGAATTCGTTGATGCTATCAAGGGTGGGACTGTGCCACGTGAGTTCATTCCTGCTGTTGACAAGGGTATTAAGGAAGCGCTCGATAATGGCGTACTGGCTGGATTCCCAGTAGTCGATGTCAAGGTGACGTTGATAGATGGCTCATATCACGAAGTCGACTCCTCCGAGATGGCTTTTAAAATAGCTGGGTCAATGGGTTTCAAAGAAGGCTGTACAAAAGCTGGTCCTATTATTCTTGAACCGATAATGTCAGTTGAGGTTGTTGTCCCCGAAGATTATATGGGTGATGTAATAGGTGATCTTAACTCTAAACGTGGACGGATAATGGGTATGGACTCACGAGCTGGTGCTCAGGTTATTACTGCTATGGTCCCCTTGGCACAAATGTTTGGGTACTCAACGGATTTACGTTCGGCAACACAAGGACGCGCAACTTACGCAATGACGTTTGATCATTATGAGCCAGTACCGAAATCGGTAGCTGAAGAAATAGTAGCAAAAGTAAAGGGTTAATTTAACTCTAAATCCGTAACTCAGGAGGGCCTTTCTCATGGCAAAAGCAAAATTCGTACGTAATAAAACTCATGTAAACATCGGTACGATTGGTCACGTTGACCACGGCAAGACCACTTTGACAGCTGCTATTACGAAAGTTCTG
>JAYTVV010000165.1:0-15866 GCA_043743795.1 Geobacteraceae bacterium | reverse complement strand
CCGCCTGGTGGCCATAGCGGATCACATCGAACAGGCGGCGAGTTCCGTGAATGGTGAACGGGCCGATTATGCCCTCATGAATGCCCGTTTTCATGCCGGTACGCTGCTTGATCCCCGCCTGATACCATACTTTAACGGGATTACGCACATCGTCTATTATGAAGGGAAAAAGACGGGCTCGACAGCTGAGGCTGAGGTCCCCCCCGGTGATCTGATCGCCGGCCAGATGCTCTCCCGGGACGTGATCAGCACGGCAGGGGTACTCCTGCTGCAGAAGGGTAATACACTCGATTTATCAGGTATTTCGCTCATTCGGCGGAATAGCCAGATGAAACTACTGCCGACGCATGGCGTATGGATACGCGTCAGTACAGAAGCTGGGCCTTAAAAACATTCCCGAACTGGTCAGGTATGCACTATTGCAAGGGGTAACGCTCTCCCCGTAATTTAATGATTTATCTCGCGCATTCAAATATTCCCGACAGACAGCCCACCATATTTACCCTAGTATCGAGACCTGCAACACCTAGCGGAGTGTGAGAAGTCTGTCGGCTATTCATTTTGTTGTGATTGGAGACTGCTGTCAACGCACGCAGTATCGCAAGCTTCAAGAAGGCTTCTCTAAACAATAACGTGAACCGGCCTGCCTTGAAGCCGATCATGGAGGCCGGTAACCAATGAACCACAAGATTTCCTGTTCCTGCGGCAACTTTGAAAGTAATGACCTGCTCCTGCGCAATGAAGAACTGTGCGAGGCCAATCGGAACCTGGAGGCGGCCCTGCTGTCGATTTCCCACGATTTGCGTAATCCGCTTCATATCATCATGATGGACAACAGTACTCTGCTTGAGAAGTGCGACTACCAACCTGGATCCCGTGAACGTTCCAGTCTGGAGCGGGTCGGCTCGGCGGCTCAGCGTATGATGGGGATGATTAACGGGCTGCTGGGGATGTGTTGCATCGGCGGGCAGGCTGCGTCCTATGCCCCGGTTGATATCAGCGGAGCAGTGGCTGCGATTCTTGCTGAATTTCAGAGGAATGAACCGCAGCGGCCGGTTAGCTGCGTTGTTCGTGAGGACGTTCGTCTGTGGAGTGATTCCCGTCTGATTCACGTGGTTCTGGTTAATCTGATCGGCAATTCCTGGAAGTATACGAAAGGCCGCCAGTCGACCGTGATCGAGTTTGGAACGGTGCCGGGTGACGGCGGTATTACCTGTTTCATCCGGGATAATGGCGCCGGTTTCGATACCGGGCTTGCAGATCGTCTGTTTCTCCCGTTTCAACGGTTCCACCACGGTTCGGAAGGAACCGGAATCGGCCTGGCATCCGTGCAGCGCATTATCACCCGGCTGGGCGGAAAGGTTTGGGCCGAGGGGGAAAAGGAAAAAGGGGCAACCTTTTATTTCACCCTTCCGGCCGTTCCGCCACCGTAACATTTGGGGGTAATTCGGAACATGCCCCGTTTATGAAGTA
Organism: Geobacteraceae bacterium; assembly: GCA_043743795.1. GTDB lineage: Bacteria > Desulfobacterota > Desulfuromonadia > Geobacterales > Pseudopelobacteraceae > JACRCG01. The sequence continues at coordinate 14,393 of JAYTVV010000165.1, read as the reverse complement.
CTTCCATGAGAAATTATAGTTAACTCGTCTTCCGATCCAGACTCCGGTACTGAATCGCCTCGGCAATGTGCTGCTCATGAATGGAGTCACTGCCATCAAGATCAGCAATCGTTCTTGCCACCTTGAGGATACGGGTATAGGTGCGGGCAGAGAAGCCGAGACGGTCGGTGACCAGCTCCAGCATGCGGTTGCCGGAGGCGTCCAGCTCGCAGTATTTTTTGATGAAACGCGGGGTCATCTGGGCGTTGCAGTGGATTTTGGTGCCCTTGTAGCGCTCCAGTTGGATTTCTCGGGAGTGCTCTACTCGTTTGGCAATAGCAGCAGAACTTTCGGCTTCGCCGCGATCGGCCAGGTCCCGATATTTGACGGCTGGCACTTCGATGTGGATGTCAATCCGGTCCAGCAGCGGCCCGGAGATGCGGGAACGGTAGCGATGGATCGATACCGGTGTGCAGGTACAGGGGTGGGTTGGATCTGACAAATAACCACACGGACACGGATTCATAGCAGCGACAAGCATCACTCTGGCGGGATAAGTCAGTGAGAGCAGTGAACGGGAAATAGTTACCTTGCCATCCTCCAGTGGCTGACGCAGAACTTCGAGAACGTTTTTTTTGAATTCAGGAAGTTCATCCAGAAAAAGAACCCCATTATGTGCGAGTGAGACTTCACCCGGCTTTGGAGTTGTGCCTCCGCCGATAAGGCCGACATCGGAGATTGTGTGATGTGGCGAACGAAACGGCCTGACCGCCAGCAAGGCACGCTCCTTTTCGAGCATGCCGCTGATGCTGAATATCTTTGTAGTTTCGATGGCTTCGTCAAAGGACATGCGCGGCAGGATCGTTGGGATACGACGGGCAATCATAGTCTTTCCGGAGCCTGGAGGGCCGATCATCAGAATATTATGCGACCCGCTTGCCGCTATTTCCAGGGCACGCTTGGCATGTTCCTGCCCCTTGACCTCGCTGAAATCCTCTCCATATTCACAGCCACTGGTGAAAAGAGCCTGCAGGTCAACCCGACAGGGTTCAATGGTTTCCCTCCCGCCCAAAAATTCAACTACCTGGGAAAGAGACGTGGCACCAATCACATCAATACCGGCAACAACAGCCGCTTCGGGAGCATTTTCTGCCGGAAGGATCAGGCCGGTCAAGCCGGCGCGTTTTGCTGCAACTGCCATTGACAACGCACCACGAATCGGCTTGAGCCCGCCATCCAGCGAAAGTTCACCCAGCAGGATATAGTCGTGAAGCCGTGTCCCCTTGATAACACTCATGGCTGCAAGGATACCGATTGAAATAGGCAGGTCGTAGGCAGTGCCTTCCTTTTTTATATCTGCCGGAGCAAGATTGGCAGTGATACGCCGGGCTGGAAAATCATAGCCTGAGTTTTTCAGCGCCGCTTTAACTCGGTCCTTACTCTCTTTGACTGCGCCGTCAGGCAAACCAACCGTAGCAAAGGCGGGAAGACCGGGAGCAATATCAATTTCGACATCCACCATAATGGCATCAATGCCGATCAAAGCACTGCTGAAAACTTTTGCGAGCATGGTCAACCACCAGTTTTGAATCTATGAATTTAAAATCAGCCGTTAGCTTCTCAACATTATAAAGCCCATCTGACGCCCGGATTCTTCCTTATCCCTTCGATAGGAAAAAAATTGTTCACTGCGACAGCAAACACATTGATCGGATACCTGGACAGAATCGGTTGAAAGTCCGGCAAGCAGCAGCAGCTCCCGGTTGGCAGCGGCAAGGTCAAGCTGCCACTTGCCGGGACTCTTTAGTTCGGCACACAAATCCCACATGGCAGTATCTTTTTGAAACGCCGCCTTAACCGGTTCGTCAACCTCATAGCAACATTTCTGAATGCAGGGACCAATTGCAGCTTGAAGCACTGCAGGGTCGGAACCGAATTCCGCCTGCATGCCGGCAACTGTTTTCGAGACCAGCTTCGCAGCGGTACCCTTCCAGCCGGCGTGAACAACCGCAATGACCTTATTTTTTGGGTCGCAGAGCAGGATCGGTACACAGTCTGCGACACAAACACCGATCATAACATTCCGTTGATTGGTAATGACGGCATCACCTTCAACAGAGAGAAAATGACTGAAATCTTCATTTGGCTCGTTGATCACGAGAATATCACTGCCATGAACCTGTCGGGGAGTCACCAGCGCTTCCTGATTGATTCCGAATGCGCGGGCAAGCAGGCTGCGATTCCCCTCAACTGTCGCCTGCTGATCCTGCGTGTTCAGTCCCAGGTTGAGCGAGTTGTAGGGAGGACGCGAAACGCCTTCATGACGAGTGGTGAAACCTTGTGTTGAGCATGACACTCCGGGAAACTCCACCTCAACATACTGGATACGGCCGATACGATTCATCTGCATTATTACTTACCCCCAAGAATCTGCTTGTTCCAAAAATACTTTTGCCTTCTGAGCCGAATTACGCTTTACTGGTACGCCTACGGTGGCGCCAGATATACACTGCTACCAGAGCAGCACTGAATACCACGACCCACAGCAGCGCTTTATGCGAATACTGCATGATCAACTGTTGGTTTTCACCGATTGCATAGCCGATCAACGTCAGGATAGTACACCAGATACCGGCACCAAGCAGGGTGTAAAGACTGAACTTGAAATGATTCATACCCGCCACACCGGCCGGAATTGAAATCAGATGCCGGATCACCGGCAGAAGGCGGCCGATAAAAGTCGATATTTCACCATGCTTCAGAAAGAATGTCTCCACCCGTACAAATTTGTCAGGGGGGATAAGTACGTATTTGCCATATTTGAGGATCAGGGGACGTCCCAGATAGTGCGAGACAAAATAATTGACATACGCACCGATTAAGCTGCCGAACGTACCGCACAGAATAACAGCCGCCATGTGCATCCTGCCCTGATAGACAAGATAACCGGCCGGCGGCATGACCAGCTCACTTGGAACCGGAATGATTGAACTCTCCATAGCCATCAGCAGGAGAATACCGGGATATCCCATGGCGCCAATGGTGTTCAGTAACCACGTAACAAGAGTATGTATCACGCAAAACTCCGTTCAAAAATTATAAGGTTGCCCTTTATACCCCAACTGCACCATTCGGGCAACTGCATATAGGCATATGAAATCAAGGAAAGCAAACTGGCAGTGGAGTCATGCGAACAAAGTCTGCCGGCGCAAAAAGGGGAACAACGATGAAATTGATGATAAGAGGAATGCTGTTGTTTTCGACCCTGGTGCTGACCGCATGCGCGATAATCCAGCCAAGTATGAGTGAAGAATTTGACCGCAGCGTAAAAGCGTATAACAAGATGCTGCGATGGCATGAAATCGAAAATGCCGGGGCAACCTATATCGACGAAGAGTTACAGGAGGATTTTGTGAAACAGGCCGGGACTCTCAAAAAACGGGGGCTCTCTGTTACCGATTTTCGTATACTCTCCTCCAAGCTCCTCCCGGAAAAAAAATCGGGGGATGTCATTACAGAATTCGACTATTACATCCTGCCTTCAAACAAAATAAAAACTATCTCCTATCGTCAAAATTGGGTTTATCTGGAAAAAGCCAAAACCTGGAAGCTTAAAACCGGATTACCATTCTTCGAGTAGAAAACATGACGCTATTAGATCAGCAGATACAGCTGTTCACAACATACCTGTACACCGAGCGTGATGCGTCATCGCACACTTTGACGGCCTATCGCGGTGATTTGGCCCAGTTGCTGACGTTCGTTGTCAGCGAGAAAGGAGAAGCTGTTTCGGCTCAGGATATTGACCACCTGCTCCTCAGACGGTATCTGGCAAGCCTGTCAAAAAGCACTCGGAAAAGTTCCATCGGCAGAAAGCTGGCTGCAATCCGGTCTTTTTTCCGCTTCCTTCTGCGGCGCGGCACGATTGTAAAGAACCCTGCCGAATTGATCGCTACGCCAAAAAAAGAGCAGCAACTCCCGTTTCACCTTGACATCGACCAGGCAACAGCTTTGATGGAAGCACCCGATGATGAGCAGAAATATGCCTTGCGCGACCGGGCGATACTGGAGCTGTTATATTCCAGTGGTCTCCGTGTATCCGAGTTGACCGGCCTGAATATTGGTGAGCTTGAGTTGATGACCGGCATGGTACGGGTAACCGGTAAAGGAGGAAAGGAGCGCATTGTTCCGGTTGGCCGCCGTGCTCTGGAAGCTCTTGAAGAGTATCTTGGTCAACGGAGCGGCGGTACTTCGACAGACGCTCTTTTTCTCAACACAAGGGGCACACGAATCAACCGTCGCAGCATTGCGCGGGTCGTCGATGCCCATGTTATGAAGATTGCCGCATTTAAACGAATTTCACCGCATATTCTCCGGCATACCTTTGCTACCCACATGCTGGAAGGAGGTGCTGACCTGCGCGTTATTCAGGAACTGCTTGGGCACGCCTCGCTTTCCACCACTCAGAAATACACCCATGTCAGTATCGATCACCTGATGGAAGTCTACGACAAGGCGCATCCCAAGGCACATACGAAAAGCGGGGAATAAGTCGCCTTATTCCCCGCCCAAACCATTACTGCAGACCCGATGCAATCATCCGATCCTGACTTCGACTTTATCGCCTTCAACCACCCTGAGTTTTTTCTCGATTCCGGGACCTATGACGATAGTACCGTCATACTGCACATCCATATCCTTCATAACCATGACCGGAAACGTACCGCTCGTACCTGTCGCCGCATTTGTCAATGTCAGTTTTTTAAATGCTGTCTTGAAAAACCCAGAGAGATATTGGGATGTTGACTGACTTACGGCAATCATACCAAGTGAATCAAAGCTGGCACTGGCCTGTTTGTTGGCAAGGTGACTGACGCTCATACGCAACTGCCCGTCATCCTGCTGCAGCGACAGTGATTCAGGCTGCAGACCCGTTGTGGAGGCTTCCGGAGAAGTATGTTGCAGATTTGCCTCGAGTTTTTTTATAGCAAGATTGAGTGTTATTGCCAGCACCTGCAGGTTAATGCTGTTCGTGCACAGCAGGAAGAGCATCGCTCCCGGAAAAGCTTTCACAAGAATTCGCCCATCCTGGTAACGTAAATCAAGCAAGTCAAGCGTTTCAGATATCTGCAGGCCGTGAGTACACTCCAGCGTCAGTGCAGCAGCCTTTTTTAGTGATGCTGCATCAATAAGAGCAGGAAACGCATTGACAAGCACGTTCCCGTTTTGACTGAAGACGGCGCTGCCAACCACTCCATCAACACTGTTTATATGGTGCAGAATATCCTTCATAAAACAGCTCCCCTACTTGGCCGGCACAAATGCAGCTTTGATCTCGCCCTCAACGCCATCCAGATTGCAGTCAGGTTTGACCGCTATGCTTAAATAGTGCTGTTTGGAATCATACATGAGGAGATGATAGTGTGAAGTATGAACCGCTGCAGCTTTAATTTCGCTCAAACCCATCAAATCACCAAACTGATTGCCGGTTTTGGCCAAAAAGATCCCCTTGGCTGCCAATGCAACCGCTTCAATACTGGAGTCTTGAACCGGCGAACCTTGTTTGTCGAGCAGGACGGCATAGGTGATATTGTTTATTTCCTGCAGACGTGCGGCGATTTTACTCATTGTACGACGGGGAGTTACGGCGGGACCCGCCGATTTATTGGCTGTGCCCCCCGCGTTTTCTTCATCAAGGCGCCGCAGAGCTTCAAGAAGCAGAAAATCGGTACGATAATGTATGGTACAGACGTTAGAAGTCATTTCAGGGTGAATGTTAAAGGTGCCACCCGGCCATTTTATAATTTCATAAATGGCCTGTTCGCCTGACTCAGAACCCTGTTCAGCATGAATTATTTCACCATCGACGAAATAAATGACACCCTGGCAGTCTCCATATTCTACAGAAATTGCCCCGGTATACTTATTATGCCCTTTAAGTTGAATGACATCAGTCAAGGAAAGACCGGCCACTGCACCTTTAAACCCACTTACATTCTGAGACATCTGGCCAACCTGTCGGAGGGATATGGTCCATACTGTACGCCTGTGATGAGCGCTATTTAAACCATAACCGCGATACAAGTTCAAGCATGAATATCACGTTTCATATAATAAAACCCCGCCGGTTGCCCGACGGGGTTTCTTTTATACCTGATGATAAAGAACGACTAGTCTTCGCAGAGGTCGACCTTAACATCCCAGTTTTTTAGCTTCATGGTGCCGTTTTTCTCAAGGTTGAGATGCATCTTGAAAGCACGATCCCACATCTGTGGCTCGTGACCGACCTTGCGCTTGAGACAGTCGGCTTCGGCAATGTTGAGATATTCGGTCAACTGGTCCTTATAATCCGGATGGGCACACTTTGCAATGATCAGGCGAGCACGTTCTTTCGGTGCTACACCGCGCAAGTCGGCCAAGCCCTGCTCAGTGATAACGCAGTCAAGGTCGTGTTCAGTGTGGTCAATGTGTGAGCAGTGCGGTACAACGCAGGAAATACCCGTTGGATCAGTCTTAGAGGGACGTGATGACGGAGTGTGCATCATCTTCAAAAAGCCGTTGCGCAGGAAGTCGCCAGAACCGCCGAGGCCGTTGATCATGCGGGTACCGCCGACCAGAGTGGAGTTGGCGTGTGCATAAATATCGATTTCGACAGGGGTGTTCATTGCAATACACCCCAAACGGCGGATCGGCTCCGGTGCATTGGAGATCGAAAGTGGGCGCAGCGTGATCTTGTCGAAATATTTGTCCATATTGTCAAAGAATTTCGGAAAACCCGGCGATGCAGAGAGCGACAGCGAACAGGAAGAAGCATGGTCCAGTTTGCCGGAGTCAAACAGGTCGAGCATGGTATCCTGAAGCACTTCGGTGTAAACAGACAGGTTGGTGAAAGGACCTTTTGCCAATCCGCCAATAACAGCATTGGCAATTGAACCCACGCCGGACTGGATTGGAAGGAGGTTTTTCGGCAGACGTCCTGCCTTAACTTCCTGAGTAAAAAACTCGATTACGTGGTTGGCAATTGCCTCGGAAGTATCATCCTGCTCGGCAAAGGCACGTCCCTGGTCACGGAGTTTGGACTCAACGACAGCGATAACCTTGCTTGGATCGCAAGGGATTGAAGTTGAACCGATTCGGGAACCGGCTGTTACGATATTAAACGGCTGGCGATTCGGCGGAATTGCCGGAGTCAACAGGTCGTGGATACCTTTAAAAGAAGGCTGTCCGGTGTTTACCTCAATAATGATCCGGTCACAGATCATCAAAATTTCAGGAATGACGCCGCATGATGAAGTCGGCACCAGACTGCCATCTTCCAAAATTTCGGAAACTTCGATGATGGCAAGATCCAGCTTTCCACTCTCTGTATCCTTCGTGTAAAAACCGTAGCCCAAATCCTGAGCAAACAGGGAGAGATGCTTATCACCCATACGGATGCGGCCCTGATTGATGCCGGCAGCGATGTCTTTGCCGGTCTGATATGGCCAGCGACGGTCGATCATGTCATTCATTGCCCAGCGGTTTTCGGTTTCGGCACCGACAGAAGCGCCGATAAACAGGTTGAATTTCAGCTTGCCCTGCAGATTGTTTTTTTCAACATGCTCAGCGAGAGCAATCGGTACAACTTTGGGATAACCGGCTGGAGTAAATCCAGACCAACCCAGGTTCATGCCGTCCTTGAAAAAATCAATGGTTTGTTCAGCGGTCATCACCTTGTTCAAAAGGGACTTGCATTGTACGCGGTCTTGAAGAGTTCCGTAATCCGACATTTACTGCCTCCTGTTTGTTTTTTGTGTTTACAGGTGGATAACCTGTGTTGAAAAGTTAATGATACGGCTCTGCTGGCAAATGATAACTACTTCTATATCAGCATGTTAACAACTATTTTACCACCGCATCGCCAAAGTAAAACCGGATTTTACGCATGCCGCCATGTTTCGTCAAGCTAAAAAGCATACAGACTATCGTCAATTTTTGTAATCAACTGCTACGATGGAAGAGCAGACCGTCTTCATATGCGGGACGACCTCTCCGGCATGATATGGATGGATCTGATACGCCTGCAAATCTTCGAGCGAATCAAAGCGCGTAGTAAGCGCAATGTCGTATGAACGCTCAGACCTGATCACGTCAACTCCAACCTCAAGGTAGCGAAGTTGAGCAATTTTTCCGTCCATGCTGAGCAGCTTGCTTTGGGTGGCCGCCACATTTTCAGCCGTAGGATCAGACAGTTTGAATAACACAATATGTGTAATCATGGATTTGTTCCTCTCTAGGTAAATATGTTGAAACAGTTCTTGTGTATACATCTCCGCTGTGAAGCTGTCAATGCGGCTGTGTACCCTTAATTTGAAAACAATTTATGCAGACGGGAGGAGTTGCCGCAGAAAAACCACGTATGCTCCGTTGCCACCCATTTCACGGGGAGCCGGAGCGAACTCAAGGACTGATGCCTTCCCGGCATCGCGCAGCCATGAAGCAACAGCCTGATGAAGTACCGGCTCTTCCGGAGAGTGATTCCCTTTACCGGTTATCACCAGGACAGCTTTCTGGTTATTCTTTTGTGCGGAAAGCAAGAAGCCGGGTAACGCCGCCAGAGCCTCTTCTCGTGTCAATCCATGCAGGTCAAGTTGGCGGTTGACTGAAACCACGCCACGCTTCACCTGCCGAAGCCGATTGCCGGACAGCAACTGCAACTCACCTTCATCCGGGACAGAGTCTGCAAATTTTGTATCTAACTTCAATCTGCCAATCTCTTCAAGAAAAGCACCTTCTTCGACAACAAGAAGTTCCTCTCCTGCTTTTTTGGCTGTTTTTTGCAGAGGATGTGAACCTGCCTGAACCGGCTTTTTGCCGGAGGATTGAAACGGGCGGACATCAGCCACCTCCTGCAGGAACAGATCAAATCCGGAATCGACAGGCTCCGTAGTTTTTTTGATGACAGGCCGAAGCGGTTCTGGCGACTTCGGCTCCGAAACAGCAATTCCCTTCAGGCTTCCAAAAGGGGTCACATGAAATTCTTTCGGTCTGGGCGGATTGTGCTGCTGTTGATTTTTCTTTGACACAAGGCTTAGTCCTTCGCGACGAGCGTTATTTCAATACGGCGGTTCGTGGCTCGACCCTCTTTAGTGCTGTTATCTGCAACCGGTTTATGCTCTGCAAAAGCTGCCGCCGACAGGTTGTGAGGGTCAACCCCCTGCTCCTGAAGAAACTTGGCAACATTGATGGCACGGGCAGCTGACAGCTCCCAGTTGGTCGGAAACGTCCGCGTTAGTAACCCCGTAATCTGAACTATATCGGTATGCCCTTCGATCCGGATAGTTTTCCCACGGACATTTTTCAACGTTTCAACCATTTTGTTCAGAATATCCAGCCCCTCCAGCTTGACATCAGCCTTACCGGAATCAAAGAGAATAGCAGCCTCCATATTCACCGTCAGCTTGCCCTTTAGTTCCGATATGGTAACCTGGCCTTTGGCAATCTCGTTTTTCATATTGTCGAGAAGCTGCTCATAGGTACCACTGACCTCTTTAACCTTTTCTTCTTTCGCTTTCTGGAGTTCTGAAATTTCATCATTCAACTTGCTGTTTTCAGTTTTAAGCTCCGCTACCTGCTGACGTAACTCACTGATATTTTTTGACAACGTATCTGATTTTGCTCTGAGAATCCCCTCCAGCTGTTTCTTGTCCGCAGTCAGAACGGCTGCATCCTCGGTGAGTCTGTTGAATTTAGTTTTCAGCGCGGTATTTTCCAGAGAAAGTTTTTTATATATTTGCTGCAGCTCGGCCAGCTCTTTGGCCAGGCCATCAGCCTCCTCAACCTTCTTCAAGTAGGTACTTTCAGCAACCAGACAGCCGCTGGCAGACAATAAAAACATGCCGCTCACGGCAAAAACAAGTATTCGTTTAATCATGATTCATCCTCCTGCAGAGATATTCCTTTCGGACTTATATCATATTATCCTGATTTTGAAACCGCCGAATATGCAACTTTCTGAATTTACAACCACGTCTAAGCCCGCTCAGGCTTGACAGGGCGGCGCTTTATGGATTACAAGCAAATGGAACAATTCAGTTGAAACTACAAAGAAAATGGAGAGCTATATGGCCGCCAGAGTATCATTTGTAGGAGCCGGTCCCGGAGCGGTCGATCTAATCACCATTCGTGGTGCGAGACTCTTGCGCCATGCCGATGTCGTCATATTTGCCGGCAGCCTGGTAGACCGGAAGCTGGTGCAACTGTATGCTGCCAAGGCCAATGTATACGATTCCGCCGGCATGACACTCACAGAAGTCATTACCGTTATGATGGATGCCATCGCTTCAGGACAGAGCGTTGTCCGCCTGCACACGGGCGACCCATCCATCTATGGAGCTATTCAGGAGCAGATGGAGGCACTCGACCGGCTGGAAATCGAGTATCAGGTTGTACCGGGCGTAACCAGCGCCTTTGCGGCAGCAGCAGCCCTCAAGCAGGAGCTGACTCTGCCGGAGGTTTCCCAAACCGTTATTATCACCCGTATCGAAGGACGTACTCCGGTTCCGGAGCGTGAACAGTTGAGTGCAATCGCTCAACTTGGCGCGACCATGGTGATCTATCTTTCCGTCGGCATGATCGAAAAGGTCGTAGACCAGTTGCTGCAAGGCGCCTATACCACCATCACTCCGGCGGCAGTTGTCTGCCGGGCCTCATGGGACGATGAGCACATTATTCAATGCACTCTGGCAGACCTCGCCGAACGAGTGAAAGAAGCAGGCATCGACCGTCAGGCGATGATTGTCGTTGGCGATGTACTGGCCGCCCGCCGCGAAGGGCTTAAAGCCAAGTCTCTGCTGTATGATGGAGAGTTTACCCATGGTTTCCGGGAAGGACATGTTGCCTGAAATGCGCATCGCAGTAATCGCGATAACCCGCAATGGTGCGCTGTTAGGCCGGAAATTGCGGGAACGCATGGGTGGCATGGAACTTTACGTCTCCAGTCGCTATGCCGATCAGGTCACGCGTGAGTGTTCCTGTTTTGAACCGACAGAACTCAAAAGCCTGATTTCGAGTATCTGGAATGAATTTGACGGCTTTGTTTTTATTATGGCGTCCGGTATTGTGGTGCGTATGATTGCCCCGCTGCTGCAGTCGAAGGAAACCGATCCGGCCGTTATCGTGATAGATGATGCCGGTAGATTTGCCATCTCACTTCTCTCCGGACATCTGGGCGGTGCTAACAGCCTGGCTGAACACTGCGCACTCATCCTCGGGGCCCACGCCGTCATAACCACCGCCACCGATGCCAACAACCTCCCCTCCTTCGATATGCTGGCCAAGGAGCAGGGATGGCTCATTGATGACATTAATCGGGTTAAAAGTCTTAACTCACTGCTGCTTGATAACGAAGAAATTGCTGTTGTTGACCCCACGGGGAAAACACGAACATGGCTGCAGGGACGTGGCAGAATTTCTTTTTATGAAACATGTGCCGAAGCGGCAAACAGCTCTGCCCGCGGTTTCCTGTTTGTTACGAATCAGCGTCTGCCACATCAAACCAGCCTTAAAAACGTGCTGATCCTGCGGCCACGCAACCTTGTACTCGGTATCGGCTGCAACCGTGGCACACCGGCTGCTGAAATCGATGAATTTATTGCACTCCACCTCGCACAACTGTCCCTGTCACCGAAAAGTGTCTGTTGTGTCGCCTCGGTTGCGGCAAAGCGTGATGAATCGGGCCTGATAGCATTTGCAGAACGAATGGGCGTTCCACTCCGCTGCTTTGAGAGTGACGAACTGAATCAGGTCGCCTTTCCTTCGCCACCTTCAGAGTACGCACGAGCGGCGGTTGGGGTTGCCGGAGTGGCTGAACCCGCAGCAATTCTAGCCTCTAATGGAGGCCGGCTGCTGCTGAATAAAGTTAAATCCGCCAACGTTACACTCGCTGTGGCAGAGCTGAAGGAAGTGTAGCCGATATGCCCCATCGACCGATTATCGCCATTACCATGGGAGACCCCTGTGGAATCGGCCCTGAAATCATCATAAAAGCGCTGCAGTCACCGAATATTGCAAAAAACTGTGTGCCGCTTGTGATCGGTGACCGCTGTGCGTTGGAGCGGGCGCGTTCCGTCTGCGGCTCAACTCTGAAAATTTCTGCCGTAAACACCGCTGAAGGTGCGCGGACTGTCAGGAACGACAGCATTCCCCTTCTGGAAATCTCACACCTTGCGGAAGCAGACATGGCATACGGTGCCCCCTCTGCAGCCGCCGGTGACGCGGTCTACCGCTACATCTGCCATGCCGCACGCCTCTGCCTTGACGGCACGGTTGCGGCCATGGCTACCGCCCCAATCAGCAAAGAGGCCATGCATCGAGCCGGTCATGACTATCCCGGCCATACCGAGCTGCTGGCCGAACTGTGCGGATCGGACAACTTTGTCATGATGCTCGCCGGTGACGTGCTGCGAGTCAGCCTGGTGACAATCCATGAGGCGCTGCATGATGTGCCGCGCCTCGTAACGTTCGAGCAGGTACTCAAGACCATTCGCATCACAGCAGAAGGGGTCGCACGGCTGACCGGCATCGTCTCGCCAAAGCTGGCGGTACTCGCTCTCAACCCTCATTGCGGTGAAGCGGGAAAATTCGGCACCCAGGAGACCGAGGTCATCGAACCGGCAATCCGGGCGGCAAGGCAAGAGGGAATTAACGCCGAGGGACCGCTGTCGGCCGACACCCTGTTCCACTTTGCCCAACAGGGTGGTTATGACGGTGTGGTGGCCATGTACCACGACCAGGGGTTGATCCCGTTGAAAATGCTGCACTTTGACGATGCCGTAAACATAACTCTTGGATTGCCGATCATCCGCACTTCAGTTGATCACGGCACCGCATATAACCTGGCTGGAACGGGGAAAGCCTCTGAAAAGAGTCTCCTGGCAGCGATCAGGATGGCCGCCGGAATGGTGCGATAAGATGGCTTCGCAAACACAGTATTTCTCTTTAATCACGGGTGAAAAAATGCTACACGTGAAGCTGATAGTATCTTTCATCTGGTTTATTTGACGAGGAGACGTATGATGCAGGCACAATTAAAATCACACGTGGTGATACGGGTTGAAAGTGACGATTACGCCCTGTTGTACGATCCGCATACCGGCGAAAGCTTTGTACTTGATCCGGTTGGTGTCTTTATCTGCCAGCGCCTTGATGGTGAACACACGGTCGGGCGAATTGTTGAAGAAAGCAGCGTTGCGTTTGATGGCATGCCAGAAAATGCTGCCGTACAGGTTAAAGAATTTGTAGAAGATCTGGTCGCAAAGAACCTCGCAGAAATTTAGACACTCCGGTGTGGGTACATATATATGAATTTGATGACCTCTCCGCGTTCCGTCGCAATAAGTATTACTTCGCACTGCAATCTGACGTGCCTGTATTGTTTCCACTATACGAGTGCAGGAGATACGGCGAGAGATTTACCGGTTGAGGAGTGGCTGCTCTTTTTTGAAGAATTGGGACGGCTGGCGATAATGGATGTGATCATCAGCGGTGGTGAGCCTTTTTTATACCACGATTTTCGTAATATCATCAGCGGAGTTGTGGCAAACCGCATGCGTTTTTCAGTGTTGAGCAACGGTACGCTTATCGGTGAAGATGATGCCCGGTTTTTAGCAGCAACCGGTCGGTGTAACTATGTACAAATTTCGCTCGATGCGGGGCAGCCTGATCTTCACGATGCCTGCCGAGGTGACGGTAACTTTTTTAAAGCGGTGCAAGGTCTGGATAATTTGCGTGCGGCTGGTGTCAACACAACAGTACGTGTAACTATTAATCGACATAATGTGCACCATCTGGAAGATACGGCCTGTTTCCTTTTGGAAGAAAAAGGTTTGGCAGGTTTTAGCACCAATGCAGCAGATTACCAGGGGCTCTGCCGTGAAAACAGCGACATTCAGCTAAACAACGAAGAGAGAGTCATTGCCATGGAAACACTGGTGCGGCTCAATAAAAAATACCACAATCGCATTACGGGAGGGGCTGGCCCGCTTGCAGATGCCCGGCTGTGGACAGCGATGGAGGAAGCCAGGCGGAGTGGAGTAGAACAGTTCCCCCGTGGTGGTGCTCTTACCGCCTGTGGTTGTGTCTGGAACAGGCTTGCCGTGCGGCCGGACGGTGTTATGGTTCCATGCAATCAGATGTCACATATTGAACTTGGACATATCAATCGGGATAGCCTGACAACTGTCTGGCACGATCATCCCGAGATGCAGCGCCTGCGGCAGAGACACACAATCCCCTTGAGTACTTTTGCGGAGTGCCGTGACTGTTCGTATATGCCCTACTGTACCGGAAATTGCCCTGCTCTGGCCCATAGCCTGAGCGGTGATGCCTACGCTCCAAGCCCGGATGCCTGTCTGAAACGTTTTCTGGCTGATGGC
>JAYTVV010000164.1:0-4253 GCA_043743795.1 Geobacteraceae bacterium | reverse complement strand
GGCACTGAGGTCATTTCGGGCAATACCTTCTTCCATCCGGTGAATTGCCCCCATACTGGCGACAGAATAAATCAAAGCCGCCAGCATAAAAAGACCGCTAACCACAAAGCTGATGATCATTTTTTGAATAAGTGTGAGATGGGGAAACGTGCCAATACGCATATCGGGAGACCTCTGAGAGGCATAAATTTTTGTTTCAAAGCAGCCTGGAGCCGAATACAGAAACGGGGTTGCAGGCAAAATTTGCCGGGATAAATAGCGAGTCCATAATACTCATGATCGCCGCAAAAAACAAGTTAATGGCCATGAGACATTGACAAAAGGCACCGTCTGTACGCTTCCACAACGTGAGCAAACCTGCCGGGATGCTAATTATTGGCGGGGTAGTGAAGAACTTAAAATACCGTACTTTTCCATCCGGTAGATAAGCGTATGTCGGGGAATGCGCAGAAACTTCGCCGCCGCGGTCTGATTCCAGCCAGAGCGCTCAAGAGCCTCAACGACGACCTCACGCTCCAATTGCTCCAATGAATAGCCATCAACCGGCAGATTGATTACCTTATCGGAAACGGCACCGCCGATAGTCGCACCACCCGTACGTATCTTGCCCGGCAGATCATCAAGGGTTATCGTATCACCTCCCCGCATGATCAGAAGGCGTTCTACCAGATTTTCCAGCTCACGCACATTCCCCGGCCATCGATAGGAGCTAAGGGCAGTTATGGCGCTGCCAGTAAAGTCCACCTTTTCGGCACCATGTTTCCCGCAAAAATAACGCAACAGGAGCCCGATATCCTCGCGCCGCTCCCGCAATGACGGCAAGTGGATCGGAATGACTGCCAGGCGATAGTAAAGATCCTCACGGAACGTGGTATCAGCCAGAGCCTTATCCATATCAAGATTGGTGGCGGCCACCACCCGCACATCAAGCTTGTGCGGTTTTGTTCCGCCAACCGGCTCAACAACCTTCTCCTGTAATGCCCTGAGCAGCTTGGGCTGCAGATCAAGCGGCAGTTCACCCACCTCGTCCAGAAAAAGAGTACCGCCATCTGCACGTTGAAATTTACCGGTCTTATCCTTGATCGCGCCGGTAAAGGCGCCGCGCACATGGCCGAACAACTCGCTTTCCAGCAGCTCCCGAGGGATTGCGGCACAATTAATTGCAACAAAGGGCGCATCACAACGGGAGCTGTTACGGTGAATTGATCGAGCCACAAGCTCCTTGCCGGTACCGGATTCACCGGTAATCAGCACCGATGCATCGGTGTCGGCCACTTTGCGGACAATTTCGAAAACCTTTTCCATACCGACAGAGGAACCGATGATAGTACGAAAATCAGTTTTGTCCGATAGCTCTTCTTTCAGACGTCTGTTTTCAGTAGTTAAGCCCCTCAGCTGGAATGCTTTGGCAACCGTCAGTCGCAGCTCATCGCGGTTGAACGGCTTGGTGATATAGTCGTAAGCCCCGGACTTCATGGCCTCAACAGCCACATCCACCGTGCCGAAGGCGGTAATCATAATCACCAGGGTTTCTGGAGAGCGCTCTTTAATAGCCTTCAATACCTGCATGCCGTCCATACCGGGCATCTTCATGTCGGTTATGACCAGTGCCGGGGCCACTTCGGCGAACAAACGAATCCCCTCTTCACCTGAGGCGGCCGGTGTAACATCGTAGCCCGCCTCTTGAAGGTTGTACTCAAGAACCCGCCGCAACGAGGTATCGTCATCAATAACAAGTATTTTCGGTTTCATGAATGCACGCCTCCCTGCTGCAACGGCAGCCGTATCACGACAGTCGTCCCCTGCCCGACCACACTTTCAATCTGTAACGTGCCGCCATGCCCTTCAATAATTTTTCTGGTAATGGCAAGCCCCAAACCGGTGCCGTCCGGTTTGGTCGTAAAAAACGGCTCAAAAATCCTGTGCAGGTGTTCAGGAGCGACACCGGAACCGCTGTCTCGAAAGCGAATTTCAACTTCCGGTCCGACTTCAATAAGTGCGATACTGATGCTGCCTCCGGATGGCGTTGCCTGAAGTGCGTTTATGACGATATTCAAAAATGCCTGGCGCAGTTTTTCACCATCGCCCGGGATTATAGTTTCATCCGGAAGCAGAGAGAGGTTGAGCGAAATCTGGCGTTGACGGGCATCATTGATTACAAGCGCTGCAACTGTTTTCACTTCCTCCTGGATTCGACACGGAATTTTCTCAATCAGCTGGGGCTTCGCCATACGCAGAAAATCCTCAACCACCCGATTGAGACGCTCCGTTTCTCTGATCTGGATATCGATGAATTCATATTTGGGGTCACCGGGCCGGTAATCGTCCTTAAGGATTTCTGCCGTACCCCGAATCGAACCGAGGGGATTACGGATTTCGTGGGCAAGTACCGCTGCCATCTCACCTAACGTTGAAAGTTTTTCAGCGCTGCGCAGATTTTTCTCAATGGCAATAAGCTGTTCCGACTGCTCCTGCAGTTTTTTGTAGGATTGCTCAAGCCCTTCAGCGGTTTTCTGCAGCTCCGCACTCCGCTCCTGCTCTCGCTGCGCCAAAAAACCGGTCAAGCTGCCAATAATGTTGTAGAGAATAATTTCAAGATATTTTTCAAGCTCCAGCGTCAGATGACCACCCCACTGAAACAGAATATGCGGGGCGTACACGATACTGACAGCAAGTGAACACGCCAATCCGCCGCGCAAACCAAACCAAACGGCCGCCAGAATGATCGGCAAATAGTAAAGACGCTGAAAAATATCATGCAGGTAGTGCAGATGAAGCGGCGTAAGGTAATGGAACAGACTGATGGAAATAATAAAAAGAGCCAGCAGGAAAATTCGTATGGTCGTGGACATTTTCATAGGTTCGAGAATATAGCGTACGATCGCCTAAATACAAGAAAAATGCATGCATATGAAACGAGGTGATGCTTCAGTCATACGGTGCATGTAAGGTCATGGGGCCTGATTATCCCACTTGATTTTTTAACAGGCACTTGCTATATTTTGGCAGTCACACACAGAGAGTGCTAACATATCAATAAAAGAGGTAACGCTTTATGGTAGCTCAATTACCTGTTGTCGCTGATAGCCTTCGACTTTATATGAACGAAATACGCAAATTCCCGCTTCTCAGCGAAGAAGAAGAGCATCGCTATGCGGTCTCGTTTTTTGAAGACAAACAGTTGGCTGCAGCCCATAGCCTTATCACTTCGAATTTACGGTTTGTAGTAAAGGTAGCGTACGAGTTTCGCCATTACGGTCTAAAAATGCTCGATATCATTCAAGAAGGCAATATTGGCCTGATGATGGCGGTACGAAAATTCAACCCGTATAAGGGTGTCCGCCTTATTTCATATGCCGTCTGGTGGATAAAGGCCTACATACAGAATCATATTATATCGTCGTGGAGTCTTCTCAAAATCGGGACAACCCAGGCACAACGCAAGCTCTTTTTCAAGCTTCGTCAAGCCAAGAGTGCACTTGCCGGAACATCTGATGACGGCGAAGATGTCATGAGTGCCGCACAGTCATTACACGTTTCAGAGCAGGAGTTTTCCGAAATGGAGCAGCGTATGCAGGGTGATAGTTCCCTGAATGCGGAAATACCGGGGAGCGATGGTGCAACCGCTCTTGAATTTCTAGCCGACGACCGACTCAACCAGGAAGAACTCCTCACAGATTTCCAGGAAAATCAGAACCTGCAGCAAGCGGTTGCCGAAGTTGTCAGCCACCTCAATGAAAAAGAACGCTACATCATTGAAAGACGAATTACCGCAGATGAACCAATGACACTGCAGGAGATCGCCAGTCATTTTTCGATATCGCGTGAACGAGTCCGACAAATAGAAGAAGGAGCGCTAAGAAAGACAAAGCAGGCTCTCTTACCGTTGCTGGCGGCCTAATTTCGGCACAGTTTATTCAGCGCATAAAATAAAAAGATGGGCACCAAACAAGCTCATCTTTTTATTTTGTAATTAATGCTTGACTTTCACATCTTTTTTCTTTAAATACACAAGTTCTGTTTCTTTCTCGTCAGAAAAGTTTGGCCCCGTTAGCTCATACTGGTAGAGCAGCTGACTTGTAATCAGCAGGTGATCCGTTCGATTCGGATACGGGGCTCCACTTAAAAAAGAAACCGTTTATGTATTGCATATAGTTCCGATCATCCCTGGAGGGATTCCCGAGCGGCCAAAGGGAACAGACTGTAAATCTGTCGTCAGCGACTTCGGAGGTTCGAATCCTCCTCCCTCCACC
>JAYTVV010000163.1:0-2928 GCA_043743795.1 Geobacteraceae bacterium | reverse complement strand
TTGATGATACTGACCGTTATCCCCTGCGGGATGTTTTTTCTTGATCAGGGTCAGCTGGGCGTCACGGCGTTCCAGTGGCGGATTCCCTGGATTCTGGCGGTACTGGGGACCGCGGCCAACCTCATGACGGTGCCCTTTTTTGCGGTCATTTTGGGAAGCGGCGATGTGGCAACGGTCAATAAACGGGAAATGATCGGAGCCATTGCAGGCACCTGTGCCTCTTTGTTGGTCCTCTTGTTAGGTGGCGGTTTATATGCCATTTTTACCGTGATTTGCGGCAATGCTATCACCGCCTGGTGGTTTCTGCTGAGCCGGAAAGCGGTGCTCGTGAAAACAGCCTGGGTGGGTAAGACTCATTCCGGAGCAATCGCCGATATTGACTGGCGGCGGGAAATCTGGCCGATGCAGTGGAAGATTGCGTTGTCGTGGGCATCAGGCTATTTCATCTTTCAGCTATTCACTCCGGTGCTTTTCCATTATCACGGAGCCGTTGTTGCCGGTCAGATGGGTATTACCCTGAGCGCTTCAACAGCTCTCCTGGGTACGGCCTATGCCTGGCAGCAAGCAAAAAGTCCGGAGTTGGGGAAACTGGTTGCGATGAAGAGGTGGCAGGAACTGGATTCAACCTTTTTCACGGTTTTCTGGCAATCATTTGGTGTTGTGGTTTGTGGTGCGGTTGCAGGCTGGGGGCTGATAGCCCTGCTGCAGGCACATCACCCCCTGGGAAATCGTTTTATCCCGGCAAGTCAGGTGGCGCTGCTTTTAGCAGCAGCTTCCGTTAACACACTTGTTTCCGGATTTGCAGTGTATTTGCGCGCTCACAAGAAAGATCCTTTTATGGCCCTTTCGTTAGTGATAGCCGCAATTCAGGGCATTGCCACCTGGTATCTCGGCATGCGGTATTCATCACTTGGCGTTTCGTCCGGTTTTCTACTGGTAAGTCTTGTCGTTGGTTTGCCGGCAGCATATCTGATCTGGAGCCGTTGCCGGACAGCCTGGCATGCCGATTCCGTAACATTGTAAGCGGGGTAGTGATGCCCATTAAACTGTCAATATGTATTCCGACATATAATAGAGCTGCGTTGCTGGACGAGGCGTTACAGAGTATTGCCAGCCAATCTCGTCCAGGGCTTGAGATCGTCGTGTGTGATAATGCCTCGTCGGATAATACCCGGGACGTTATCGACAGGTTTCGTCCGCACTTTGAACATCTTGTGTACTTCCGGTGGCCCGAGAATATGGGGCCTGATCGAAATGTTCTGAAAACGGTTGAAATTGCCAGTGGCGAATACTGTTGGCTGCTTGGAGACGATGATCAGCTGGAAGTGGGGGCGCTGGACAAGGTTGTGCCGGTGTTGGATGATGGTTACGACTTGGTGTATGTGAATGCCATGACGTTTGATAGTGAGATGAAGCTCTCTTCTGGTCAGACGGTAAACCGGTTTGACTGTTCCACAGCTGACGAGACCTTGGTCAGTCTATCGTCATGGATCACATTTCTGTCGTCCGTGTGTATCCGTCGGGATGCTTTCATGCAGCATTACGAAACTGTCCTTGGGAAGATTGGGACGGGGTTTGCCCACTGCTACGCTGTTGTGGGCGTAATGCAGCACGGCAAAAATCAGATTTTACCTGAACCATTGGTCAGATTCAGGGCCGGCAATACGGGTGGTTACAATATCTATACAGTTTTTCTGCAAGAATTTGGCAGGATCATGGATTACTGTGCCGCAGTTGGATTCTCACAACAGGTGGTGCTGCAGGTCAGAACCCGAAATGTATATCAGGTTGTCGTGCCTGCCTTGCTTCAGATCAAACTGGGAAAATTGGGCCTTAAATCCAATGCATTAGCTATGAATCTCTTTCATTCGGGTCTGGGTGTCAGGGAAAAATTAATTCTTGGGTTTTTATCGTTATGTCCAGCCTGGGTGTATCGGGCGGCACAGGGGTTACGCCATCTCATGCGGCGTTAGTTGTTGCTTTTTTTAGGAATTTCACAACGGAGTAATGAGTGATGATTGGTAATATTCTGAGACTTTACCGAGAAACCGGTGTCCTGCTTACCGTACGTTCCATGTACAACCGGGTCGTGCGCTGTATGTTTAATTATTGCATTGGACGCAAGCTCTCGGGTGCTGAAAATATCTCGATCAAGCCAAATGCGATCATCAGCGGACTTGCACACATCTCAATCGGGAAAAATTTCATTGCCGGTGATTATTTAAAGCTGGAGGCGGTTACCAGATTCCGGGACCAGGTATTTACTCCGCGCATCGTTATCAAGGATAATGTCTCAATAAATGATTTTATCCACATCGGGGCGACCAATTATATTGAAATTGGTAATAACGTCCTGATGGCCAGCAAAATATTTATCTCTGATCACAACCACGGAATATATCGCGGAGAGCCTCAAACGCATCCCGAAATCCCCCCCGCTGAACGGGCCTTGACGAATAACCAGCAGGTTATCATCGGCGACAATGTCTGGCTGGGAGAGTTTGTGTCGATATTGCCGGGAACGGTTATCGGTGCGGGGGCCATCATCGGTTCCAATTCGGTTGTTTCAGGGGTGATTCCTCCGGAAACCATCGCGGTCGGAGCACCTGCAAAAGCAGTGAAGTTTTTTAATCATGAAACGTCCTGCTGGGAGGCTGTGCCTCGCGAGACAGGTGCGCCGTGATGGGAAATCTCCTGACACGCATCAAAAAAAACAACCTGACGCAGGGTCTGTACCGCAAATTCAATTTTTATGCCTTCTCCCGTTCGCTGAACCAGATCACACCGCTGGCTGTCAGAAAAAGCCGGCATGACTTCCGTCGTCTCAACCTGGTGATTCCGAGCATCAATCGTGAGCATACGTTTGGTGGTATCTCCACCGCTCTGCAGCTCTATCGTGGCCTGGTGAAGGAACTGGGCGACTCTGTG
>JAYTVV010000162.1:0-11737 GCA_043743795.1 Geobacteraceae bacterium | reverse complement strand
TTTGTGGTGATGTCGCACCGGCAGGAGACAGTGAGTACATCAGGATATTCATCAGCAACAGGCAGATCACTAAATAATAACGTCTCATGGAAACCCCACGACCGGAATATCATTACTTACAGCACTCATAATCCAACTCACTGACATATAACCGAAAAAATTATTAACACAATAGCATCTACAATGGAAGGCGGATTCAAATCTGAAGTGCAACTTTTGTAAGTGAATTAAAGTGATGAGCTGCGTTACTATCAGCGCCACGTTAACGACCAAGAAAAAGGTGCACAGATGAAGCAATACAAACAGCTCACCACCGGGCAAAGATACCAGATATACGCCGACAAGCGTTACGCGAGTGGGTAACAACGACGTGGCATTATTAAAAACCGTGTCAGTATTGATGATCGTCCTGAAATGATCGATCAGTAGTCATATGTTTGCTTTTTTTGAGTTTTATCCGTAAAAGATAATTTATTTTTTTCGTTTAACCGCATGCAGCTAATATTATATCAAAGGAGAAATCTTAATGAAAAATCTAAAAATTGGCGTTCGTTTAGGACTGGGATTCGCAATTATTGTGTTGCTTATGCTTGTTGTCGGTGGCTACTCGATTAACAAAATGAATCAACTTGACACTCTCATTGGTAATCTTGTGGAGGATAAATATCCGAAAACTGTCATGCTTAATGAGATAAAAGGAAACATCAACATAATAGCCCGGGCCCTGCGCAACCTGATCATTGTTGATGACAAAGAAGATAACAAAAAAGAAACCCAGCGGATTCTTGATGCCAGAGAGGCGATTAGCAAGCGCATGGAGGAACTGACCAAAGTCGTGCGAAGCGATACCGGCAAAGCTTTTTTAAAAGAGGTGCTTGATGCACGCACCGCATATATCGGCTCTCAGAAAACGATAGTCGGCTTGATCGAAGCAAACGATAAGGAAAAAGCCCGTACAGAGCTTATGACAAACGTCCGTAAAAACCAGTCAGCCTATTTTACCGCCATTGACAAGATGATTGAATACCAAGGTAAAGAGGTTGAAAAGGTCGGCAATGAGTCAGACAGAGTAGTCATGCAGGGTAGAAGTATCGTCACGGGACTTTTAATTGCAGCAATAGTCCTGTCAATCCTGTTTGCATTTTTCATCGTACGCAGCATCACCGGCCCGATCGGTCCGCTGGTGATTGTAGCGCGGCGAATTGCCGATGGTGACCTCAATGTGCAGATTGATCATACATCCGCTGATGAAATAGGCCAATTAAGTGAATCATTCCGGGTAATGACGCAAAACCTGCGCTCTATAATCGGACAGGTGGCCAACACCTCAAATCAGGTTGCCTCTGCTGCGAATCAACTCCATTCAACTGCCGAACTGATTGCCACCGGTGCTGAAGAGGTTGCCGCACAGACCGCAACAGTTGCCACTGCAGGTGAAGAAATGTCGGCCACATCAGGAGACATCGCTCAAAACTGCCAGATGGCCGCTGAAGGTGCCCAACGTGCTTCGCAGGCAGCAAGTGACGGAGCCGACGTCGTTCGACGCACCGTTGACGGCATTAAATTCCGCGGTGCCAAAACCCGCGAAAATGCCCTTATCATTGAATCACTTGGAACACGTTCAGACCAGATAGGTGCAATTGTAGCAACGATTGAGGACATTGCCGACCAGACCAATCTGCTGGCTCTGAACGCCGCGATCGAAGCTGCTCGTGCGGGTGAACAGGGCCGGGGATTTGCCGTCGTTGCCGACGAAGTTCGGAATCTTGCCACGAGAACAACAAATGCAACTAAAGAAATCAGCGAGATGATCAAGGCCATTCAGACCGAAACAAAACAGGCAATTGTCTCAATGGAAGAAGGAGTAAAGGGAACCGAAAAGGGCGCCGCAGAAGCAGCTCAACTGGAAACGTCACTTAACGACATCCTGGCGCAGGTTAACGATGTTGCTATGCAGGTCAACCAGATTGCCACCGCTGCTGAGGAACAGACCGCCACAACCAGTGAGATTTCCAGCAACATGCAGCAGATCACTGAGGTGGTGCAGCAGACATCACAAGGCGCACAGGAATCAGCCACAGCAGCAGCACAGCTGAACGGCAATGCCGAAGAACTGCAGCGATTGGTACGGCAGTTCACGTTGTAAATACCCTGTTCAGGAGGGCATTTTATGTTCAGAGTGATTCCGAGCAGATCAGGGCGAAAATCCATCACGCAATTGAACGATTGAATGTTTGGATTTGTGTGCTACGTCAGGGGCATGAAAAAACACCGGGAGAGTTAACGCCCTGCCGGTACGGGACATTTTGGATCCACCACGCAAACGGAGCACGGGAGACCCCCCTGCTCCGTTTTTTTGTTACTTCGACCGGTCTCAATCAAATATTCATAAAAACATATACGGTTATAATTTGACTTGCGTCAATTATATTTGCCTCAGAAATGCTTACAACTAATTCCAGCAGAATATATGCGGTTATTTTCCCATCAACCGTTGCACAAAAATAAAACAGTGATACGCTCTAGATGACAAAATTATAGGCAATGGGGGAGATAGTATGCCGGTTTCAGGAATAGTTGTCCGTTGCCTTGAAGGTTGTGCCGATGCAGTTGCCGGACGAATTGCTGCATTTGATGGCGTTGAAGTGCATGAAATACTGCCGGATGGCCAGATAGTAGCCGTTGTTGAAGCCGATACGATTCAAGGCGAGGTTGACCTCGTTTCACAGCTCCACGATGTGAAAGACGTCATTACCGTCCAGCTGGCGTACCATAATTTTGAAGATGTCTAACCCAAAAGCGGCTTTGTTGCCGCTTTTTTTCGTACCACGACTACACACCAGGAGGAAAACATGGGACTTTCCAGACGGGAATTTTTGAAAGCCACTGCAGCTGCTGCGGCACTTACTGCGGCCGGTGCAGCAGTATTGAAACCGAAGGCAGCCGAAGCGGCGGAAAACGGAATCAAATGGGGCAAAGCACCCTGCCGCTTCTGCGGAACCGGATGCGGTGTGTTGGTTGGGGTTAAGGATGGCAAAATAGTTGCGACCAAGGGAGACCCGGCAGCACCGGTCAACAAGGGACTCAACTGCATCAAAGGCTATTTCCTTTCCAAGATTCTCTACGGCAAAGATCGCTTGACCAAGCCGCTGATCCGCAAAGGGGACAAAATGGTTGAAGCCTCCTGGGAAGAGGCGATGACCCTGATTGCCAGCAAGTTCAAGGAAGCCATCGACAAGCATGGCCCTGATTCGGTTGCCATCTACGGCTCCGGCCAGTGGACCGTTTTCGAAGGGTATGCCGCCAGCAAACTCTTCAAAGGCGGCATCGGCACCAACAACGTTGAGCCGAATGCCCGGCTCTGCATGGCATCTGCTGTTACCGGTTTCATGACGACATTTGCCTCCGACGAACCAATGGGCGTCTATGACGACCTGGACATCGGCGATACCTATTTCCTCTGGGGCGCCAATATGGCCGAGTGCCATCCGGTGCTGTTCTCGCGGATGATCGACAACCGCCTGAAAAATCCGAAAGTGAAGATCATCGATTTTGGCACCCGGCGAACCCGCACGTCGCAGATGGCGGATCAATACATCAAGTTTGCCCCCCAAACCGACCTGGCGCTTTTGAACGCGATTGCCCACGTCATCGTCAAAGAAAAACTCTACGACGAAAGCTTTATCAAGAAGCACGTCGTCTTCAAAAAAGGGAAGACCAACATCGGTAACGGCCTTGAAGACAAGTTTAAATTTGCCGACGACCCCAAACCGATGACGTTTGATGAGTACAAGGATTTCCTCAAAACCTATACGCCTGAGTATGCTGCCAAGCTTTCCGGCGTACCGGCGGAAAAGATTGTTGAACTGGCCCGTCTGTATGCCGACAAAAGCCGCAAGGTCAACTCGCTCTGGACAATGGGATTCAATCAGCATACCCGCGGCACCTGGGTCAACAACCTTGTCTACAATGTCCACCTGTTAACCGGCAAGATCTGTCGTCCCGGTGAAAACCCCATGTCCCTGACCGGACAGCCGTCCGCCTGCGGTACCGCCCGCGAAGTCGGCACCTTTACCCATCGCCTCCCCGCCGACATGGTGGTGACCAACCCCGATCATCGCGCCATTGCCGCCAAAATCTGGGGCATTGATCCCAAAAAGATCCCGGAAAAACCGACCTACAACGCTATTGAAATGTTCCGGGCACTGGATCGCGGTGACATCAAGGTTGTCTGGACCCAGGTCACCAACCCGTTCCAGTCGCTGCCCAACCTGAACCGCTTCCGCAAAGGAGCGCGCAAGGGTGATGGCCGCTTTGTCATCGTCTCTGACATGTATCCGACCAAAAGCACCGAAGTGGCTGATGTCATTCTCCCGTCCGCTTCCTGGGTTGAAAAAGAAGGGGTATTCGGTAATGCCGAACGCCGCACTCAGCAGTGGTACAAAATGGTCGAACCGCCAGGCGAAGCCAGAAATGACCTGACCCAGACAATCGATCTGGCAAAACGCCTCGGTCACGGCAATCTGTTTCCCTATAAATATGTCGAAAAAGAGATGTGGGAAGAGTACCGCCAGTTCACGGTAGGCGGCAAAGACCTTGCTCCGTACGAGGCCTATACCAAGGCACGCGGTCTGCGCTGGCCGGTCGTCAACGGCAAAGAGACGCTGTATCGCTATGCTGAAGGGCACGACCCGTACGTCAAAGCCGGCGAAGGGGTCAAATTTTACAAGAACAAAAAAGACGACGGCAGAGCGGTTATCTGGGCGCGCCCCTATGAACCGGCGGCAGAGGCTCCGGATAAGAGCTATCCGTTCTGGCTCTGTACCGGTCGTGTGCTGGAGCATTGGCACACCGGCACGATGACCGGCCGGGTGCCCGAGCTCAAACGGGCGTATCCGTCAGCGGTCTGCGAGATGCATCCGGAAGATGCCAAAAAGCTTGGCATCAAAAATCTGCAGAAAGTGAAGATCAGCTCACGACGCGGCACCATCATTCTACCGGTGGATCTGAACGGACGGGGCAAGGCGGAAAAAGGCAATATTTTTGTGGCATTCTTTGACGAAACCAAGCTGATCAACGAGTTGTGTATTGATGCCTACTGCCCGATTTCCGGCGAGCCGGATTATAAGAAGTGCGCAGTGAAAGTAGAAAAAGCGTAACTCCGAGGGTTTTTATGAATCCAGAGTCATCACATCCCGGCATCACCCGCCGCCGTTTTCTGAAAAACGGCGTGCTGGTGCCGCTGGCTTTGGCCGCTGCCGGAGGAAGTATCTCAACGCTCTTCCTGCGCCGCGCTGATGCCCGTGGTTTTTACCTGCGGCCGCCGGGAGCGCTGGAAGAACCGCGTTTCCTGGCAGCCTGCATCAAGTGCGGGAAGTGTGCCCAGGCGTGTCCGTACAACTCCATCAAAATATCAGGAGGCGAAGCGGGTGTCGGCATTGGAACGCCGCACATTATTGCCCGGGACATACCCTGCTACCTCTGTCCGGACATCCCCTGTGCCAAGGCCTGCCCGTCCGGAGCGCTGAACAAAAAACTGGAGGATATTGAAAAAATAACCATGGGGACGGCGGTCATCGTTGACCGTGAAAACTGCCTTTCCCTGCGCGGCCTGCGCTGTGAAGTCTGCTATCGTCAATGCCCGCTGATCGACAAAGCGATCACCATAGAACCGCGCCACAACCAGCGCACCGGAGTCCACTCGATCATGGAACCGGTCATCCATCGCGACAAATGTGTCGGGTGCGGTATCTGCGAGAATGCCTGCGTACGGGACAAACCGGTGATTGTGGTCATGAAATCGCCCCCCGTGCAAAAGGACTACTATGAGTTTTAAATGGTGGCCCATACGTCGCGTCGTTCAGCTCGGCATAGTTGCCTTGATAGCTTCGCCGCTCTTTGGACTTACGATCTTTCATGGCAACCTCTCTGCAGGGGAGCTGTTCGGCATCAGCCTGACCGACCCGCTGGCATTTCTGCAGGCAACAACAGCATCGCGGGTGTTCATCGCATCATTTTTGGGTTCAGCAGCATTGGTCACCAGCTTTTACTTTGTAATAGGCGGCCGAACCTTCTGCGGTTGGGTCTGTCCGGTATATCTGCTGACAGAACTGGGCGATAAACTCCGCAGGCGACTCGGCACCGGCCAGCACACGTTTGCATTACGCGGAATTCGCTGGTCATGTGCGGCAACGGTTATTATTTCTCTGCTCGCCGGCATCCCGCTCTTTGAGATTCTGTCACCGATCGGCATCACGACACGAGCCGTGATGTTCAAGGCGTGGTTCCCCTTGCTGCTGCCGTTTGCCATCCTTGTCATAGAGATATCTGTTGCCCGGCGCGTCTGGTGCCGCTCTCTCTGTCCGGTTGGCGGATTTTATTCGGTACTGGGCAGATTCAGCCCCGTGAGAGTAGGCTTTACACCGCATCTCTGCACCCATTGTGGTGAATGCACGCAGGCCTGCCCGGTGGAAGAGGTGCTGGCACCGTCACTGACAGAGAACAAACCGCAGATCACGGGCGGTGACTGCACCCGTTGTGGTGACTGCATAGATATTTGCCCCACCAAGGCTCTTGGTGTGAACATCTGGTATAAATAAGTTTGTTACATTCAAGGAGGTTTTCTATGAGAATGCTACGCCGTTGCTGTGTCATCACATCCCTTATTGCAGCATTAGCTCTCCCGATTATTGCCACTGCAGATGAACCGGAAAACTATGAAAAAGATGCCCAAAGCGCGGAGAATACTCCGCCACGGATACCGCACGCGATCAAGGACACCGCAGATGGCGGGTATTGCCTGAGTTGTCACAAAACCGGTCTCAAAGGTGCTCCCGTAACGCCGCATCCTGAGCGGCTGTCATGTACGGGGTGCCATGTCCAGGGGGATATCAAGGCGGTAAAACCGACCAAAAAAGGCAAAGCCAAAAAATGAATATCAGTCGCAAAGAATTCTTCAAAAAGAGCCTGATGTCTCTCGGCGAGGCGGTCTTTACTGTCAGCGATGCCCTGAAAGCTCCTGCGGCACCGCCCTTAGAGATACCAGCCGAGGGCAATTTCGAAGCAACACCCCGGGAAGACCAGGTTGCAACAGCCCATAATGAGCACTGCCTGGCCAAAAACAGCGGCTGTTTTGCCTGTATGGAACGCTGCGAACCTGACGCGATAAAACTTATTCCGGGAGTGGGAGTCCGGATCAACCAGCAACGCTGTAACGGCTGCGGAATCTGTGAATACATCTGCCCGGTGACCCCGAAAGCAGTCAGAATGCAGGCTCGCACCACCACAATCCAGGAACCATCTGCCGATCACGCAGAACAACCACCACTGAAAGGAGAAACACCATGCTGAAAAAGAATCTGGCCCTTGCGGCCGCAGTTGCCGGTGTAGCAGGTCTTCTGCTATCGCTTCCGGCAATGACCACCGCCGTCAACAAGCCGGCCACAAAACTGGCCAATGACGGTCGCGCCAAATGTTACGAATGTCACGACGAGGTCAAGGCGCTTAAAGAAGGCTCCAAGCATGCCAAACTGGCCTGTACCGTCTGCCATGACAAACTGGATGCCCACATGAAGGATCCGGAAAAGAACAAGCCGGTGACGACGATTGATCAGGCCCTCTGCGGTAAGTGCCACAAGAGTCAGTATGAAAGCTTCTTTAAAGTAAACCTCGACGGTGGCGCACGTAAGGAAAAGGGCACTCCGACTGGCCGTTCGCCGATGCAGGACAAACTGCTGGCCCCCTATGGCTTCACCATTGAGCATAATGAGCCGCGTGGTCACGCCTTCATGGTAATCGACCAGTTTGCCGTGGATCGTTTCCAAGGTGGCCGTTTCCAGTTCAAAGATGGCTGGAAAGGCATTGATAAAGTCGGTAAGACCTGGGACGTACTGGAGGACAAAGGCAAGGATTATAAGTTGAAGGAAACCGCCATGGCCGGCAACCCGACCTGCATCCAGTGCAAAACCTCCGACCATATCCTGAAGTGGAAGTTCATGGGGGACAAAGATCCCAAAGCCAAATGGGACCGTACGTCCAATATTGTCGATGTGGCCAAAGACACCAACAACGCGGTCGGCTGTATCCACTGCCACGACCCGCACGGCACCCAGCCACGTGTCGTACGTGACGGCCTGATTCAAGCAATCGAACGTGACAAGACCGGTAATATTTTCGCCAAGGGCGGCAAAACCGACCTGAAAGTAATCTCATTCCGTGACGGTTTCCGTAAAATCGGCATCATGGAAAAAACCGACTCCCGTATGATGTGTGCCCAGTGCCACGTTGAGTATGCCTGTGGTGCCGGCACCCAATGGAGCGATGGTAAGGCGATCAAATATGACGATCAGCGCACCAATCACTTCCCGCTCAAGAATGCCCTGCAACTGCTGAAACATTATAAGGATCTTGATTTCTTTGACTTCAAGCACGCCGTTACCGGTGCCCGTCTGGTCAAATTCCAGCACCCGGAAGCAGAGACCTATGCCGGCAGCGTACATGACAAGGCAGGTGTCCAGTGTCACCAGTGCCACATGCCGAAAATGAAGGGTAAGGACGGTAAGATGTTCTCGACCCATGGTGTAGTAAAACCCAAGCAGAACATCAAGGCAGCCTGCCTCGGTTGCCATCCGGACAGCACCGTTGAGAAGAAACAGTATGAAATGGATTCCGTTATCAACTACACCAAGGGCAAAATGCGCAAGTCCGAGTACTGGCTCGGTCAGCTGATTGACACCTACGCGACTGCACAACGCATGGGTGTAACCGAGAGCGTTCTGACCCAGGCTCGTGAAAAGCATGAAGAAGCGCACGTCCTGTGGGAATATTGGACCGCAGAGAACTCTGACGGCTTCCATAATCCAGGCCTGGCTCGTGAAAGTCTGACCGGCTCAATCGCCGCCTCTAAGGCAGGCGTCAAGATTCTGAACGATGCAATGGCAGTGGTTAAAAAGGATGAAGTGAAGAAATAAGTATATTTAATACTGCACCAGAGACAAGGAAGGGCGGGGAATTTCCCCGCCCTTTCGTGTCTCAATATTGCATTCCGGACTCTCTAGTTTTCGTTTCCCTGCTTAAACAGTTCCTTGTACGGCCATCCGGCAATACCATCATCAAGTATCTGGAGACGATTTTCGTCAACCCCTTGAGAAAGCAGGTATTCATAACTGTTTTTTGCACCGCTCTTACCCCGCGGACAGACGATTATGACAGGGTCTGCAGATGCTCTAACCGTGGTCAAAACCTTGTCCAGCCGATGTTTTTCGTCAGCAGTTTTTGCAGGAAATGCGTTGGTTTCAATGGAACCGGGCAGATGTTGCTTCACAAAATCAGGTGCCGGTTGGATATCGACAATAATCATGGGTGCTTTCTTTTCAAAAGCCTGCTTCAGTTCCTCTGCCTCGATGTAGTTTGCCGCCATCGCAGCTGATACCGTTACGGTTGTAAATAGAGTCGCCGTTATCAACAAAATCCTCTTCATGTGTTTCCTCCTGTTTTTAGCTAACGAGTTCATTATAGCGACCGTGCCTTGTTTGGCAATGAAGAATATCTATTCCTTCTGTAAAGTCATTGACACATTCCACTTGTTGGCTAATAGTGCCGCTACGTATGGACTATGGGCACATGACATCATCACAGACAGAGTATACCAAGGGCACCGATTTTCCCGGTAATTTCAGGAAAAAGTGGATGCTGTACGCGCTTGCGCTCTCTGTTTTGCTTCACATTGGAGCGGCGCTGGTTTTCGTTATTGCCAGCGGCATACACATCGGCGGGAACAATACCCAAAAAATAATTTTTCAGGATCTGACACTCACACCGTCTCTCAGCACACGGGTAAAAACGGAAGTTCTTCCATCTGATCCGCACCCGCTCATAACTCCGGCAGTAACATCATCAGCGGTGGAAGCTGACAGACCTGAACAGGAGTCCACTTCCGAACAGTCATCGGAATCCTCAAGCAGCAAGGGTAAAACCGGTGAGCTGATGTCCACTCCGCTAGGTCTGGGGATGGTACACGGATTCTTTAGCGGCCTGGCTGACGGCAGGTCACTGCGAGATGATGTACGCGGGTATTATTTCGAGATGGTGGGTAACATAAACCGGGAATGGTGGGCCAAGGCAGGACTTCTCAAGGAAGCGCTTCGTCAGGATGGTATTTTCGAGGTGCTCGTTCAACGGGACGGGAGCATCGTTTCGATACAGATTGTACAGGGAACCGGCTCCCGTGATGCCGACCAGCTGTTGACGAAGATCATCATGAATGCTTCCCCCCTCCCCCCGCTGCCCTCCACGTATGAACTTGATCTGTTCCGGGCACCGCTCAGGATCAAAGCACCATCGTTTCTATTCCGTTAAAATCGTCCGCCTCGCATCTGCTATAAAAAACAGTGCGCGAAACCCGCCACTATTTCAACGGGTACTCAGACATCCTGACAAAACGGAAACCGCGCCGCTGCAGCTCCGGCACCGCAGCCATGATCCCCGCACCGGTCCCCGCTTCCGGGTGGTTCATGTGCAGCAGGGCAATATCGCCCGATGTTGCTTTCAAGAGAGCAGCTTTGACTTGTGCGGCACTCCAGGTCGCCCCGGCATCACCCAACAACGAATAACCGGCAACTTCGTGCCCAAGCCCCTGCGATACCTGCACCGCAATTTCATCATAATAGGCGGTACCGGAACGATACAGTTTCGGACGCACGCCGCTGATAGCTTCAATCTTCCGGGCGTTACGTTCGATCTCCTCGACCACATCGGCAACATTTTGCGTCCCGTTGATGCCGTATATCGAGCGGCCACTGATTGAGGCAGGTTTGTGCCGGATCCCATGATTGGCGATTTCAAAGAGCGGATTTGAGGCCAACTGCCGGAACAGTTCCGGGTTGGCATCAATCCACCGGCCATTGATAAAAAGTGTAGCCGGAATTTTCTCACGGACCAAAAATTCCATCAACCGGGAGTCAACCCCCTTTCCTTTCGCACTGCCGCAGGCATCAAGTGTCAGGGCAATGACTTTCTGGTCGGTATCCAGCCGTGTACGCACTCCCGGCACCTGTTCGCCCCATAGAGTCGGCGTCACGCCGGCATATCGGACGGTATTGAGTTGTTTTAAGCTCTCCACCGTTGGCGAGGGTAAAGCGGCAAAAGCAAATGTACCAACGGTTATAAAGATCGCGGAAAGTGCCGCCGTAACGCTGTTCATTGAAAAAATTCCCCATCTTCCTGTTAGCTGACTACTGTCCCGTATTCTTCTGCATATTGAGCACGGAATCAACCATAAACATTCCCGCTTGACATGAAAAAATATAGCGGTAGTCTGTCACGTCCCACTGTCCTCTTATCGAACCATAATTTATCACTAATCTATCAGGAGCACCACCGTGTCACGACGCCTGCCGAAAATGCTGTATGCCGACCAGAAAGGAAATATCTTCGACCACCCTGAACTCTGTATGGCGGGGATGAATGGCAATGTGCCGACCCTGCCGGAAGATATCGAATTGATACCACTCCCCGAGGACAGCAGACTCTTTACCATGCCGTCCATGCCGCCTGTTGCCTGGGATGCCCGCAAAAAAAGTTTCATCACGGTTGACACCCTGCGAGAGGGAAAACGGAGTCAGCGAATCCAGGCGGTATCTGCCTTCATGGCCCCCGGTTATCTGCGCACCCTACTGCCGGCATGCGACTACAGTCACAAGAAAGAGCTGCTGCCGCTCTGGTCGTATACCGCCGTAGG
>JAYTVV010000161.1:0-7683 GCA_043743795.1 Geobacteraceae bacterium | reverse complement strand
TCAATAACGCTCTTGCCGCTCTTGGGCGCTTCCGGAAACTGAAAGCGGATACGTTTGCGCTCGGGCGGCAGTACAATCCGTTCAACTTTTTCCAGCTGTTTCACACGCGACTGCACCTGCGAGGCTTTGTTGGCCTGATAGCGGAAACGGCGGATGAAATCTTCGGTTTTTTCAATCTCTTCATCCTGAATACGCTTGGCATTCCGCAACGCCGTAACCCGTTCCTCGCGCTGGGTGAGGTAGATCGAGTAGCGGCAGTGATAATCCGCCAGAGTGTGGTTCCAGACTTCGGCAATGCGACTGCAGACACTGTCCATGAAAAAGCGGTCGTGCGAAACGAGGATAACCGAGCCGGGATACGCACAGAGGTATTCCTCCAGCCAGTTGCGGGCTTCGATATCCAGATGGTTGGTCGGCTCGTCAAGCAGCAGCACATCCGGCTTTTGCAGCAGCAGGCGAGCCAGTGCGATGCGCATCTGCCAGCCCCCGGAGAATTCGCCACAGTCGCGATGCCAGTCAGCCTGGGCAAAACCAAGCCCCTTGAGCACGGTTCCGATCTCGGCTTCCATCGTATAACCGCCGCCATGCCGGAACTGCTCCTGCAATTCGCCGTATCGCGTAAGAATCTGGTCATGTTCCGGTGAGTCGTGGGGGAGACGTTCCAGATCGAGTCCGATCCGGTGCAATTCATCCTCCATGGCCAGTAGTTCGGAAAGCGCAGCGCGGGCTTCGTGGAACAGGGACTGGCCGGTTGTGACAATACCGTCCTGCGGCAGGTAGGAAGCTTTGGCACCCCGGGCAAATTGAATTTCGCCGGAGGATGGCTCCGTCAAGCCGGCGATGATCTTCATCAGCGTTGATTTGCCGGCGCCGTTTTCACCGACCAGCGCCACCCGCTCACCCTTTTTCAGGTGCCATGAGATTGCGCTGAAGAGAGGGCTGCCGGCGAAGTCTTTTGATAGATTTATAAGTTGGAGCATGGCCATCTATGTAGCACACTGAGACTAAAATGAGCAAGCGGGAGGATTGAAATACAGAAAGTGACGTCACCCAAAGAAGACTAATTTCATCGCTAACACCTACTATTTATTAATTTTTTATATTTGACAGGCACCATATTGTATGGTAGAAGGCCCGCGTATTTCACGTCAGATATTAGCATATTTAATTAATATTTGTTTTATATTCATAAACTCGGTTTCGACCGATATCATGCCTCCGGGCACACAAAAGGAGAACGTCTGAATGAAAAAAGTATTACTGGCAGTGGCAGCATGTGTGATTTTTGCAGTACCGGCTCTGGCCGCAGATGTACAGTGCACCACCGGAACCTACAATTTCAAAGGTGTTTGCGCCAAACCGACTCCTGAGCAGGGACTGGATCTGCTGCTGAAAGGAAATGCCAATTTTGTTAAAGGCGACCTGAGTGCTCTTCAAAAATTTTCCAATGCTGCTGAGCGCAAGGAAGTTGCCCTCGGACAGAAACCGTTTGCAATCGTTTTGACCTGCTCAGACAGCCGCCTTCCTCCTGAAATTCTTTTCAACAAAGGCCTCGGCGAAATTTTTGTTGTTCGTGTTGCCGGTAACGTTGTTGCTCCCCATGAACTCGGCTCCATCGAGTATGCCCTTGAGCACCTCGGTGCCAACCTGATTGTCGTGCTCGGCCACGAAAGATGCGGCGCTGTCAGCGCAACGTATGGTGCATATCCTGCTCATGTGGAAGGCAACATCGGCAGCCTGACCGAATCAATTTACCCTGCTGTTGACAAAGTTGTTGCCGGTACAAAGCCTGCCGGTACTGTTGAGCAGGCAGCTCAGGTCGAAGAATGCATCGTCGAAAACATCAATATGGTTTCCGAGTCCCTTGAGACAAAATCTCTTATCATCAAAGAGCTGGTCGAGAAGGGTGAAACCAAAATCGTTCGCGCTAAATACGACCTGGACAACGGTGTCGTAACAGTATTGGGCGCCGGTCACTGATACAGATTCCCAATTACATACAGATGAATTGCAGTCAGGGCAGGAGTTATCTCCTGCCCTTTTTTATGTACTCAACTGATTTTTTGTTCAGTATTCTGATACACTTTCGCTAGAATATACTGCATTGTGACGGGATCAGAGTAGAATGACTGTATAAAACATGAGGAAAAGTACACATGACTGAAATATTTTTTCACAAACACCGGCTGTTCGCACTCCCCGGCATTGCTGTCGCGCTGTTCTGTCTTGTAACCGGGTGCAACAGGGCTCCAACGGCGTCCGGCATGTTGCAGGGATATGTGGAGGGTGATTTTGTCTATATAGCCGCCCCCCTGCCGGGAAAGGTGGAGACGTTTTTTGTACAGAAGGGCGCGTACGTCAAGGACGGCGATCCACTCTTTCAGCTGGAGGATATCCAGGAGAAAGCGGTTCGCGACGAAACAAAACTGCGGTTGGCACAAATCCGTGCACAACTGGCTGATGCTAAGAAAGGAAAACGGCCGACTGAGATTGAATCCGGTACGGCGCAATTGAATCTGGCGCGGGTCGCACTGCAATTTTCTGAAAACGAGCTTGTACGCCAAGAAAAACTACTCGCCGCAAAAGTGGTTTCGGTACAGGAAGTTGACCGGCTCCGCTCCCTGCGCGATCAGGACCGGCAGCGGGTGACCCAGCTTGAAGCAGAACTTGGCACGGCAAAACTCGGCTTGCGGAGCGACCAGATAGCGGCGACAGAGGCAAGTGTGCGGGCAATGGAAGCGACTCTGACCCGAAGTGAATGGGATCTTGCCCAGAAGCGGCAAACCGCACCGACCGCAGGACTTGTGTTCGACACACTGTACCGCACCGGAGAGTGGCTTGCCGCCGGTCGACCGGCAATCGTGCTGCTGCCGCCGCAAAACATCAAAGTCCGGGTATTCGTATCGCAGTCGTTGCTCACCGCAATCCATCAAGGCGACAAAGCACAGGTGCGTGTTGACGGTGCAAGTGCACCTGTCTCCGGAACAGTCAGGTTCATTTCGCCCCAGGCGGAGTACACCCCGCCGGTTATTTATAACCGTGAAAACCGCCAGAAGCTGATGTACATGATTGAGCTGGGCTTCGATCCGGCAACGGCGTCACACCTGCACCCCGGTCAGCCGGTGGATGTTCACTTCGGTTCCGGGTCATGACGGAACGTTTTGTCATCGATGTGCGAGGTATGACCAAACGCTTTGGCGACTACACCGTCGTCAATGGCATTGATCTGCAGGTGCGTCAGGGTGAGGTGTACGGATTTCTCGGACCGAACGGCAGCGGCAAAACCACGTTTATCCGCATGTTGTGCGGACTGCTTGCAGCGGACGCGGGCGAAGGGACCTGCCTTGGTTTTGATGTGATCACGGAAAGCGAAGCCATCAAACGCCAGGTCGGCTACATGACCCAGCGTTTCAGCTTCTATGAAGATTTGAGTATCGTTGAGAACCTTGATTTTGTGGCGCGGATGTATGATGTCGATAATCGCCGCGCAGTGGTTGCGGAAAGTATCGAGCGACTGGGACTTGCCGGTCGGCAGAAGCAGCTTGCCGGAGAGCTCTCCGGCGGGTGGAAACAGCGCCTCGCCCTGGCGGCCTGCCTGATTCACAATCCAAAACTGCTGCTGCTTGACGAACCGACTGCCGGCGTTGACCCGAAAGCTCGCCGCGATTTTTGGGAACAGATCCATGAACTCGCCGGCCAGGGGTTGACCTTTCTGATCACGACACACTACATGGATGAAGCCGAACGGTGCGATCGCCTCGCATATCTTTCCTATGGGAATCTGCTGACCAGCGGAACGGCGGCGGAGGTTATTGCAGGCGCTCAGCTGCATACCTGGTCAGTCACCGGTCCGAACTTACCGGAAATTGGCCGACAATTGCGCAGCACACCTGGCGTACAGCAGGCGGTCGCCTTCGGCACCAGACTCCACGTGAGCGGCACGGAGGCCGCACGTCTCGAACAGGCGATCTCCACCTTCCGCAGCGACCAGCACAGCTGGCAGAAAATCAGCCCGGGGCTTGAGGATGTCTTCATTCATCTCATGGGAAACTCGAAGGACAATTTTTCTCTATGAAAAAGTGCACTCAATTCTCATTTGCACGACTTTGGGCGATCGTCATAAAAGAATTTGTCCAGATGCGGCGGGATCGCCTTACGTTTGCCATGATTATCGGCATTCCGGTAGTTCAACTCATGCTCTTCGGCTATGCCATAAACGGAGATCCCAAACATCTCCCCACCGCAGTACTGCTGGCCGACAGCAGTCAACATGGGCGTTCTCTCCTGGCCGCTCTCAAAAACAGCGATTATTTCAGATTTGTCCGCGAAGTACATACCGAGACGGAGGCTGAGGCGATCCTCGCCCGGGGTGAAGTCCAGTTTGTCGTGACCATTCCGGAAAATTTCAGCCGCAGCCTGCTGCGCGGTGAAAAGCCCACAATCCTTGTTGAAGCGGATGCGACCGACCCGTCAGCAACCGGCAACGCCATCGCCTCGCTGCGAATTCTGGTGGAGAGTGCGCTGCAGCATGATCTTACCGGACCGCTGACGTTTCTTGCAGGAAGCGACGGCCCGGTAAATCTGCGCGTCCATGCCCGTTACAATCCGGAAGGAATCTCCCAGTACAATATTGTTCCCGGTCTCATGGGGGTCGTTTTGACGATGACCATGGTCATGATCACTGGCCTTGCCATTACCCGTGAACGGGAACGGGGCACGATGGAAAATCTTCTGTCCATGCCGACCCGGCCGATGGAGGTACTGCTCGGCAAGATTATCCCCTATATTTTTGTCGGCTACATCCAGGTCTGCCTGATTCTTATTGCGGCGCGATTTCTCTTCCGCATACCGATGGTCGGCAGCATTCCTCTGTTGATACTGGCCGCTTCAGTTTTTATCGCCGCAAACCTGGCGATGGGCATCACCTTTTCCACCCTGGCCAAAAACCAGCTGCAGGCCGTGCAGATGACCTTCTTTTTTTTCCTCCCGTCACTGCTGCTGTCCGGGTTTATGTTCCCGTTTCGCGGCATGCCCGAATGGGCTCAGGCTATCGGCGAAGTCCTGCCGCTCACCCATTTTTTGCGGATTATCCGGGGAATTCTGTTGAAGGGTAACGGTTTTGAAGAGATACTTCTGCAGCTGTGGCAGATCATACTGTTCGCCGCAATTGTATTGGCCATTGGAGTTAAGCGTTATCGGAGGACTCTGGATTAATGAAACGACACGTGTCTCACATAAAAAAATGTGCCGCGGCAGGTATGCTGTGCGCCTTGTTCGCATGCGTACCGCTGGTAAATCATCCCGGAAAACAGGTTACAGCGCCAAAGATCGAAAAAGAGCATTTTATCGCCGGTGACGGATCACGATTGCCACTGCGCACCTGGCTGCCGAAGGACCGTCCGGTCAAGGCGACCATCGTTGCCCTGCACGGATTCAACGATTACAGCAACGCCTTTACAACCACCGGAAACTACCTGAGCCGCCATGGCATTGCCTGCTACGCCTACGATCAGCGCGGCTTCGGGGGAGCTCCGGGCCGCGGGCTTTGGCCCGGGATTGACGCATACACAAACGATCTCACCGCATTTGCAGCGGAGGTTCGCAAACTTCATCCGGACGTACCGCTCTATGTGTTGGGGGAAAGCATGGGGGGTGCCGTGACTATCGCCGCCATGACCGGCAGCACGCCGCCGCGTGTCGATGGCGTTATCCTTGTTGCCCCGGCGGTCTGGGGAAGGGACACCATGCCCTGGTATCAAAAATGGCTCCTTGCAGTCACCTCGCACACCGTTCCCTGGATGGAGCTGACCGGCAAAGGCATGCACATCACCCCTTCGGACAACCGCGAGATGCTGCGATCATTGGGTCGTGATCCGCAGATCATCAAGGCCACCCGCATTGACACCCTCTACGGCCTTACCAACCTGATGGACGAAGCGTTGCTGCGAGCGGAGCGCCTGACACTGCCAACGTTGGTTCAGTATGGCAAAAACGACCAGATTATCCCCACAAAACCGATGCTTCTGGTGCTTGAAAAGATGTCCGGGACAACCAGAAAAGCTTTTTACGAAAACGGCTATCACATGCTGCTGCGTGATGTACAGGGAGAGAAACCTCTGGCCGACATCGCAGCCTGGATAGGGGATCGTACCCATCCGCTCCCCTATGGCACGGATAAATGGCTCGCTGAGTAAAGCTTTTATCGTTACGGAGGGGTTACGTGCCGTGCTGCCGCTTCCAGATACACCTGCTGCGCCCCTTCACTGAACTGAACAAAGATGATCCGCTCCAGCTCCGGATACAGGCCGATGGCATGATGAGCGGCCGCAAGGGCGATCACAACAGACGCCCGCATCGGATAGCCATATACCCCGGAACTGATCGCCGGAAACGCAATACTTTTCAGACCGCGCTGATGTGCCACTTCAAAACAGCGGCGATAGGCGGCCGCCAGCAACTCCGGCTCACCCTGTGTGCCATCTTTCCAGACCGGCCCGACGGTATGAATAACGCACCGTGCGGGGAGGTTGTAACCACCGGTAATTTTGGCATCCCCGGTCTCACACCCTTGGAGGCCGGCGCATTCCTGCAGCAGGCCGGGCCCGGCAACCCGGTGGATGGCGCCATCCACGCCACCACCGCCAAGCAGGGTATTGTTGGCGGCATTAACAATCGCATCCACAGCCAGTGTCGTGATGTCGGCCTGAATAATTTCGATGAGTGCTGACATAATCCCTCCCGCAATCGTTTTTTGGTTCTGAAACTGAGCATCACTAATTCCAATTTCAAATCAAAGATGAAGCCAAAACGGCGAAGGCGTACCGGTCGTACGTTGAGCAGCCGAAGACGAAACAACGAAGGCAGCACTTTGGTCTGGAATTGGTATATGGGCGTTATTCTTCGCATGTCAGTTCCTTCCAGCGAAAACAGTCGGTTGTATGATCATTAACCATACCCGTTGCCTGCATGAAAGCATACATGATTGTCGTGCCGACAAAACGGAAGCCACGCTGTTTCAGGTCTCTGCTGACGGCATCGGACAGCGGGGTGCTGGCCGGAACCTCGGCCAGGGTCTGCCGGCGGTTCTGTAACGGCCTGCCATCCACAAAGCGCCACAGGTAGCTGTCAAAGCTGCCGAACTGTGCCTGTACATCCAGAAAGGCACGGGCGTTGGAGATCGTGGAGGCAATCTTGAGACGGTTGCGAACGATACCGGCATCTGTCAGAAGATCGGCCTGCTTCCGATCATCGAACCCGGCCACGCTGGCGGGATCGAATTCCGCAAAAGCACGGCGGTAGGCATCACGCTTTTTGAGTATGGTGATCCAGGAAAGTCCAGCCTGGGCACCTTCCAGAATCAGGAATTCGAACAGTTGCCGGTCATCGTGGAGCGGGACGCCCCATTCGCGATCGTGGTAGGAGCAGTAGAGCGGATCACTGCCGCACCAGGCACAACGGGTCAGAAGAAGCGTGGCAGGCTGGGTCATGATGATGTGTTTACCTCCATTGCGGTCGCTCCGCTGGCGGTGGACATGCTGACACGTCCGATGTTGGTCCTGACGATTGATGGACAGAAATATATATGGAACCCATGTCAACTTTTTAGTGGTGCAAAATCAATACGAAGGACACAGGCCAGCCGCGTAATATAAGCATCCGCGTGTTACAGTCCTTGCAAAAAGT
>JAYTVV010000160.1:0-17807 GCA_043743795.1 Geobacteraceae bacterium | reverse complement strand
TGGGCCCCCTGACTGCCGCCGAAGATGAACAGTCGGAAAATATCCGCACTTCTGACATCATCTTTGGCAGAAGAGATGGAGGCATTCTCAACCATATCCAGAATCTGTCGCCGGAGCGGATTGCCGGTCAGCATAGTCGTTGCGGAAGGAAAGTAACGGGCCGATTCTTCCAGCGTTATGAATACTTTGCTGGCGAAGTGGGCCAGCAGCCGGTTTGTCAGTCCGGGAATAGCGTTCTGCTCGTGAATGAACCGCGGAATCGCCATACCACGGGCTGCCAGCACCATCGGCAACGAGGCGTATCCGCCGACTCCAAGCACCATGTCCGGGCGGAAGCTCTTCAATATCTTTCTTGACTGCCCGTAGCCATATACCATCATTGCCGCGCCTTTGAGCTGGCTGAAAGTCCCTTTGCCACGAATTCCTGCTGCCGAAATCAGCTCAAGACGGTAGCCGGCCGACGGTACGGCACGTGCCTCGATGCCATGTTCAGTTCCGACAAAAAGTACTTCGTTGGCCGGGTCGCGCGATAAAAATTCTTCCGCGACGGCGATTCCGGGAAAAAGGTGGCCGCCGGTGCCGCCACCCGCAATGATCAGTTTCATTTTTCCTCCTTGAGGCTGATGGAGGAAATCTTCAGTCCCGATGAAATATTGAGCAGGATGCCGACGGCAAACAGGCTGATGAGAAGAGAACTGCCGCCGTAACTGATAAAAGGAAGTGCCAGACCTTTGGTCGGCAGCAGGCCGGTCACAACACCCATATTGACCGTGGCTTCAATCCCGAATAATACGGCAATCCCCAAGGCCAGAAAGCGGCCGAATGGGTCCGGAGCAGCGACAGCTATGCGCATGGCACGTTGTACCAACAGAAAAAACATACCGATAATAACAACAACGCCAAGGAATCCAAGCTCTTCACCGATAACGGCAAGAATAAAATCGGTGTGTGCTTCCGGCAGATAGAAAAGTTTTTGCTTGCCTTCGCCTAATCCCTGTCCGAAGACTCCACCGGTGCCGAGTGCCAGCCAGGACTGGATAATTTGAAAACCACTATTCTGCGGGTCGTCCCAGGGGTGCATAAATGCTGTAATCCTGCGTCTCCGGTACGCTACGTTCATTACCAGAAAATAAATAAACGGCATTGACATCAGAAAAATAGAAATAATGTAGACCAACCGTGTCCCTGCGGCAAAAAGCATAACCATCGCGACGGCTGCAA
The DNA here is from genome assembly GCA_043743795.1 of Geobacteraceae bacterium. Taxonomy (GTDB): domain Bacteria; phylum Desulfobacterota; class Desulfuromonadia; order Geobacterales; family Pseudopelobacteraceae; genus JACRCG01. Next base: position 16,586 of record JAYTVV010000160.1, on the reverse strand, counting down.
GAGTCAGTGCAGAACCCATATCCGGCTGTTTGAGCAGAAGTCCAAGCATTACAACCAGTATCAGCATATATGACACAAAGCCGGGGCCGAGCTGCTTGATTTTATCCTGTTTTCTGTCAAGCGAATAGGCCATGTACATAATCAGAGCAATTTTTGCGATTTCCGACGGTTGCAGGTTGAAGCCGGGCAGTCGTATCCAGCGTGATGCGCCGCCGGCACTCCCGCCTATTCCGGGGATCAGCACCAGCACCAGTAAAACGATGCACCCCAACAGAATCGGAGCGGCCAGTTTGCGCCAGAACTGGTAGTTAATCTGCATGGTTCCCAACATGAGCGCAAAGCCGAGCAGGGCAAATATACCCTGACGTTTGAGGAAGAAGAAGCCGTCATGAAAACGCTTGGCGGCCATAACGGAAGAGGCAGAATAGACCATTACCACCCCGAAGCAGGTCAGGGCAATAGCCATCAGCATGATCACCAGATCATATTCTTCCAGTTTTTTGAACATATTCGTTTTCCCGTAGGGGCGAATCTCGTATTCGCCCTTGTTGCCATTGCCACCAGGGCGCCCTTGTTGCCTACCAGGGCGATCACAAGGATCGCCCCTACAGTGCCTTTACCGCCGCAATGAAGCGTTGCGCCCGCTCTTCATAATCACGAAACATATCGAAGCTTGAACAGGCGGGAGACATGAGAACGGTGCCCCCGGCAGTCGTTATTTCTGCTGCTATCCGTACCGCATCCTCCAGAGATGCCGCACAGCGAGTATCGGTCAACGCCCCTAATTCCTGCGCCATCCTCTCGGAGGCCTCACCAATAAGTATCAGGTGCTGCACACGTTCCTGTATCAACGGCGCCAGCGGGGCGTACGAGCCCCCCTTGTCCTTGCCGCCAGCGATAAGCGTAATCTCGGTGAAGCTTTCAAGCGCCTTTTCGACGCTCCCGACATTGGTCGCCTTACTGTCTTCGTAATAGCTGACTCCGTTCACTTCACGCACAAACTCCATGCGATGATGCAGTGCTTCGAAGCAGAGAATCGTTTCAAAGGTCTCATCCGGGCGGCAACCAAGCAACAGTGCAGATGCCGCTGCGGCCATGATGTTTTCCAGATTGTGTACTCCCTGCAACCGGATGGCGGCAGTGGGAAAACACTCTTCGTGACCATTGTGACGATAGGTGATGACACCCTCCTTAAAGAAAATCCCCTCCTCCAACTCGATTTTCCGGCTGAAAGGAAACAGAGATGCTTTGAGATTCTGGGCATGCTGCCAGACCAGTGAATCATCCCGGTTGACTACGGCAAAGTCGTCTTCTGTCTGATTTTCGAAAATTCTCAGTTTGGCGTCTATGTAGGCTTGATAGCTTGGATACCGATCGAGGTGATCCTCACTCAGATTCAAAAGCGCCGCCACGGTCGGGCGGAATGAGGTAATCCACTCCAGCTGAAACGAGCTGATCTCAGCTACGACCTGGTCATATATTTGATGAGATTCTGCCAGTTCAATCAGCGGATTACCGATGTTGCCGCCGACAAAAGTGTGATAGCCGTTGTGCTTGAAGATTGCTCCCAGAATAGTCGTGGTCGTTGTCTTGCCGTTCGTTCCGGTAATCGCCGCCAGTGGAGCATCGATAAAACGAGATGCCAGTTCGATCTCGCTGATAATCTCCCGCCCGGCCCGCTGTGCTGCGACAAGTTGCGGCAGATCCATCGGTACGCCGGGCGAGACCACGATCAGGTCGCTGGCGAGAAAAGTCGCCTCGTCATGCCGTTCCAGTTCCCGGATGACATCAAATTGAGCCAGTTCAGCTAACTGCCCCGTCAGAGCTGCTTCGCTCCGCATGTCGGTGACCGTTACCTGTGCACCTTTAGAGGCTAGAAAGCGGGCACAGGAAACACCAGTTTTGGCGAGGCCGACGACGAGGATATTTTTGTTTTTCAGATCCATTTTTTGATACCTTTACATTTGCTCGCTATAACGGGCCGGGCCATGACCCGCCCGCCCAGCATTTCAGGGCGGACTGGGCGTGCCGCTAGTTGGACATTTCAGCCTTCCCATTTATCCACAACTCAGATTCACTAAGATCGACATTGTCATTCCACACAACGCCATAACCGGTTTGGTCTACGTGGACATTTTTAAAAAATGCATCATCTTTAAGTGGGTAGAAAGTGGATTCTTTGAGGAGAGGAGAACAGTCATAAACTCTCGTGTCCCCTGTTATGAATGTAACAAAGAGTTGGTTTCCTGAAAGCGGCGTCACTGACTTTACTTTTGGGTAAGATGCCATGGCAATATCACTCCAATCCAGGAAGTTGCTTAAACTGTTGAGTCTTCCACATTTCTAGTAACTCGGATTGATAGCTTTGTGTCCAATCTCGAACCATACGATCTGCTCTGGATGGTAAATCTCCTTCGATAATCTCGCAGCTTTGAATGTCATATACTCCGTTGAACTCCCCATAGATGGCGTGAAAATGGGGGACTCCATGTTCTCTGAAGTACATTTTGATCAGAATCCCATAAAACCTTGCAATTATCGGCATAATCATTTTCCCTTTCGCCGCTCTTATCTTCCGTGATTGCTAAATTTGTCTTGTGTTAAGGGTTTATCATATCGTAATAGCCTCAAAGTCAACCAAATCAACAACGTCCCCTAAGCCCCACACTTACGGCTTGAAAACTCTCAATTCCAGTTCCTTGATTGATTTGAAGTGTTTGGCGTTGCCGGTCGTCAATTGCATGCCATTTTCCGTTGCTGTTGCAGCAATGATTGCATCGCCAGCTCGCATGCCGGACGACAGTCCGTACTCTTCAACATATACAAGTGCACGGTGCCCAATATTTTCAGTCAGCGGTAAAACGGTAAAATTGAAATCAGAGATGAAGCGTTTCACCTTACGATGTTGCTGTTTGTCCGTGGCGCACTGGAGTAGTTCCATATAAGTTTGTACCGACAGGAAACGATCCGTGGCGCTGTCCATCAATGCTGCGGCTTTGGTATTACCCCGCTGTACCCAGATAAAAATATCTGTATCAAAGATCATAGCGACCGCCCCTCAGGTGCTCCATAACATCTTCTACTGTGCCAGTATCATTTGCGCACATGCCGAAGAACTCATGCTTGCATACCTTGCCGATCGGACTTGTTTCCTCAATAGGGATGATGGTGCCCCTTGGTTTGCCGTGATAGAGAATAGTCACATGTTCTCTGTTATCAAGTGCTGCCAGAATGTCACTGGTTTTGTAGCGCAAATCAATAATTGAAGCATTCATGGCTACCTCCATAATGTCTATTTATATATAGACATTTTTAAGCTTAAATACTGAAACTGTCAATATTGAATATCTCCGGGTCTAATTCCCCGTAGCTTGTGCGATGAGTGTTATTCCAATTACTTGTTGGATACCCCGTGGCTTGCCGCGGGGAGGTTCATTAGTCTCTATGCTTGATGATTATGGGTGTCCCCGGAATATTTGACGGAAATTCGGGAAGCGTCCCTCATTTCTGTTTGTGAAGAAATATCAGAATTTATTTGCACCACTGCTTTTCACATGGAATGCCATCGTTATTTCCATCCATTTTTACATCTGGACAGTTCTTGAGGAAAAACTTTGCTTCTTCGCATGAAGTCATCTGGGAACATTTGGTTCTGCCATCACATTTAAATGAACTATTTACTGACGATCCTGCCACTTGTGAATCGCCAGTGTACGGACTTTCTACTGAGACCTTTTGCATCTTATGTTTGTAGTGATAATTGCCATACCAACCAATAATTAGAATTGCAAAGATAACTATTTTTTTCATAAGTGCTCCATGTGTTAGGTATTATATAGCCCTTTGCCTTTTTATATCGTTTCGATTTATCTCGTTTACTTCATGGTAAAAAGCCTGCAACGCGGGATAGTTTCTGGGGTTTCAGGTTTTATATGCCTTTTCTACTCTTACTTGCCATTCCACCAACGTCTTCCTCCGACAGAACACGCGACAACAGCAAACTTTTCTCTTATTCATGCCACTGCCCGCGCCGCCACACTCCTGCTACTCCGGGTGACTCCGTTAGCAGCGCTGCCATACTCCTCAGCTTCTTTGCCTTTTCTCAGGTCAACAACCCAAATGGAACATTTATCCTGTGATCACGGGTAAACACTCTGCTCACTCTCGACCAAATCCAATGGCCATTTCCTCCTTGAGTCAGGTGGAGCCATCAACATTACAGCCACATCCCTCGTTTTTACTTTCCATACAACAAAACACCAACCCTCTGAATATGTTCGATAAAATCAGGATCATGCAGGGTGCTGTAAAGAGAAAGATCGATGGTGTACGGCAATAGCAGGTCGTCTAGCTCATGAATAACGCCATAGAGCACATCCTGTGTTAAATCAGCGTCTCCTTGCAGGGTCAGGTCGATATCAGAACCGATTGTATAGTTTCCTTTGGCCCGTGATCCGTAAAGGATTACCTGCTTTATTTCCGGATGTCTGGCAAAGACGCTGCATATCTTTTTGATGGTGATTTCAGACAGTCCGTAATGTTGCGTCATTACGATTCCTTTAACGCCTTGAGACGGTCATGCAATGCCACAAATTCAGGAAAATAAAGTGTTGTCACATCACCGGCAATTTTATCTGCCGTATCTTCGTTATAGGTATGACTGGTGAGCGTTCTGCTGGTAATCATATTCATCCAGATTTCACCGTTACCGATCAAGCCACGCTTGAAGGCAAGCCTAAATGCATCCCGACTGCCAAGAATACTGACTTCGCCCTGCGACTCAAAATAATCCTTGATACTGTTCCATGCCAATTCAAAGGTGTACTCGAATGCCTGAATCAACCCCTGCTGCTCAAACTCGTTCAACTCCCCTCTTTCGATGAAACGGGTTAATTGCGCCAATGCTTTTGAGTAGTTATTGAACCTTTGAATCCAGCGAATATCGTGTGTAGTCATGATGATTTGCTACCTCATCTTCAATGTAGAAATCGCCACTAGCGCCAAGATTATGCTGATAATCCAGAAGCGAACAATAATCTTCGGTTCTGCAACGCCTTTCAATTCAAAATGATGATGAATCGGGGCCATGCGGAAGATTCGCTTGCCGCGATACTTGTAGGAACCGACCTGGAAGATAACTGACAGTGCTTCGATGACAAAAATGCCGCCAACGATTACCAGCAGGATTTCCTGCTTGGTCAATACCGCGATTGTTCCCAGCGTCCCTCCGAGAGACAGTGACCCGACATCCCCCATAAAAACTTCGGCAGGGTATGAATTATACCAGAGGAAACCGAGGCCGGCACCCACCATGGCGCCACACAACACTGCCAGCTCGCCGGCACCCACCACACGCGGAATCTGCAGATATGCGGACAGAGTGGCATGTCCGGCGATGTAGGAAAAAAGCATGTATGTTGCGGCGTTGATCGCCACCGGGCCGATGGCAAGTCCGTCAAGCCCGTCGGTCAGGTTGACAGCGTTGCTGGCGCCGACTATTACCAGCGTAGCAAACGGAATGAACCAGATCCAGAGATCCGGGTGAAAGTTTTTGAATAGGGGGAAAAAAAGTTCTTCGCTGAAACCGGGCTTGAGGAACAGATACACGGCCACAGACCCGGCCAGTACAACCTGCCAGAACATCTTCTGACGGGCAGACAGCCCCTTGGTATTCTTTTCGACCACTTTTTTGTAATCGTCAACGAAACCGATGAGACCGTATCCTATTGTGATAAAAAGAGTAATCCAGATGTATTGATTCGTGAGATCGGCCCACAGCAACGTGGGGATAACAATCGCAGCGAGTATTATCACGCCACCCATGGTCGGGGTGCCCTGTTTCTGCAAGTGTGATTCCGGGCCGTCGGTACGGATGACCTGGCGCGCCTGCAGAGACTCAAGCCGGCGGATGATCCAGGGGCCAAGAATAAAGCAGACCACCAGCGCAGTAATCATGGCGTAGATGGTCCGGAATGTCAGATATTTAAATATATTGAACAGCTTGACGTTGGTCGCAAGCGGGTAAAAAAGGTGGTAGAGCATGGGCTATTCCCCTTTGGTGTATTGCATCTGCATCAGATATTTCAGTTCAGTTGCGGCTTTTTCCATAGCCATGCCGCGTGAACCTTTGAAAAGAATTACATCACCTTTCGACATGGCTTGGTGCAGATGTTCGGCAATTTCCCGGTGAGTTGTGCAACAGATAACAGCTTCTGCGGGCATATCAGTCAGCAGGGCTCCCTCGGCAGCATGTTTTACCATCTGTTCGCCCATCAAATACAGGCGGTCAGTGCTTCTCCCGGCAACAGCTCCGACGCCGCGATGTGCTTCGACCTCATGCTCTCCAAGCTCCAGCATATCACCCAGGACAGCGATTCTATGCCCTGCCGGGGCGATCTGCGACAAGGTTTCCAGAGCGGCTTTTGTTGATGCCGGGTTGGCATTGTAACTGTCGTCAATTATCGTAATGCCGCCGGTGTGTTCGATCCGGAAGCGTCCCTTATACGGGGTAAAGGCCTCCAGTCCGGCGATAATGGTTGGTAAATCGACTTTTTCCAGAAGAGCTGCGGTTGCAGCAAGGGCATTGTAGATATTGTGTCTGCCGCACGCTTTTAAATGGACGGATGCTTCTCCAAGCGGTGTATGGAGCAGAAACGTCTGTCCTTCCAGTCCCAGTGGTTCGATATCTCTGGCGCGCACTTCGCCCCGCTCGATACCGAAGCTGATGCGGCGTGCAGATGCGTTCTGAGAAAGTGAGGCAACCCGTGAATCATCAGCGTTGACAACTGCCAGGCCGCCGTCACTAATACGATGCAGCAATTCGCCCTTGGCAGCGGCAACCGCTTCAACACTTCCCATGCTCTGCAAATGGGCGGGCAAAGCATTCAGTACTATTCCGACTCGAGGCGCAGCAATACAGGCCAGGCGGTCGATCTCACCCGGTTCGCTCATCCCCATTTCGAGCACTGCCCAGCGATGTTCCGGCCGAAGCTGAAATACCATCTGCGGGAGACCGATCAGGTTATTAAGGTTGCCGGATGTCTTAAGACCGGGTCCGCTCAGCGCAAGAATCGTCGCCAGCATTTCCTTGACCGTAGTTTTACCGTTACTGCCGGTTACAGCGATGATCGGTATGTCAAAACGTTGTCGCCACTCTGCCGCCAGGCTGCCAAGTGCCTGCAGACTGTTTTTAACCGCGATGCATGTTACGGAAGCCGGAATGGAGTGCCCTTTCAACCACTGCTCTTCAGCCATAACGACGGATACACCGTGTGCCGCTACGTCGGCAATAAACTCGTGACCATTGAAGCGTTCTCCCCGCAACGGTACAAAGAGCTGACCAGTGGTGACGCTCCGCGAATCGGTTGAGACCGCCGTCACTTCCCCGATGGCGGTGCCGATAATTCTACCTCCGGTAGCGGCTGCTATTTCACTGATGGTGAACATTATATCATTTTCTCCGTAAAGGCTTTCGCGGCCTCTTCCCGGTCGTCAAAATGGTGTCTGGCTCTACCGATGATCTGGTAATCTTCATGCCCCTTACCCGCCAGCAGCACAATATCGCCAGATCGTGCGAGATTGATTGCCAGCCGGATTGCCTCAGAGCGACTTTCCAAAAGCGTAAAACCATTTTCCGTACATCCGTCGGTCAGTTCATCCGGACGGTACTCCCGAAGCGCCAGCGGAGTGATACCGGCCTTGATCTGTTCCAGAATCACGTGTGGATCTTCGGTGCGGGGATTGTCGGAGGTAACAATTGCCAGGTCACTCATCGATGCGGCAATTCTTCCCATGATCGGGCGTTTGCCGTTGTCCCGGTCGCCACCGCACCCAAATACGGTGATGATCCTGCCCACAGCAATTTCCTTCAATGTACTAAGAACATTCTCCAGAGCGTCCCCGGTATGGGCATAATCAACCAGACAGGTAACCCCTGCGCTGTTTTCTACCCGCTCCATACGTCCCGGAACGGTGGTGTGATGTTCAATGCCGTTTTTGATTGCCTGCAACGGCAGATCAAGTGCGACACCGGCAGCAGCGGCAGCAAGGATATTGGACAGATTGAAACGTCCCAAAAGTTGAGAGGTAAATTCAACTTCTCCTGCGGGAGTGATCAGCGTGGCATGGATACCGTTGACCGATAGCGTCACACCGCCGGGACGGACATCGCACTCTCCCTGGATTCCAAATGTGACCACCGGACAGACACACCGTCGGGCAATCTCTGTACCGTAGGGATCATCCATGTTTATGGCGGCCCGGCGATGCGGTTTTTCCTGAGAGGGCCGGAGCAGCTCGGTAAAGAGCCGGCATTTGGCCTCCAGGTAGCATTCCATCGTGACGTGGTAATCCAGGTGATCCCGGGTCAGATTACTGAAAATGCCGACTTCAAAATGACAGCCATCGACCCGCTTCTGCTCCAGTGCGTGCGAAGACACCTCCATCACAAAGGCTTCTGCTCCGGCTTCCGCCAGCTGTCGGAATGCACGCTGCAGTTCCGTTGATTCCGGCGTTGTATGAGATGCCGCAATAGTTGTAGCACCGAAGCGGTAGCTGATTGTGCCGAGCACTGCGGCCGGCTGGCCGGCAGCAGCCAGAATGGCCTCGACCAGATACGTGGTGGTCGTTTTTCCGTTGGTTCCGGTAATGCCGATCAGCGGCCGTGTTGCGGTTGGGTCTCCGTTGAAAAGAGCTGATATTCGCCCCATGGCGGCGCGACCGTCTGCCACCCTGACCCAGGGGAGTCCCACAGGTGCACATGCCGCATCTTCAAGAATCACCGCAACGGCACCCGCTGCCACGGCCCGCTCAATATAGTGATGCCCGTCAGCCTGCGAGCCGCGTAAGGCAAAAAAGAGGGATCCGGGGCGTACGGCACGCGAGTCACAAGTCAGAGCGTTGATTGTAACCGACGGGTTTCCGTTAATTTCTGTGTCGGGGAGTTTTTCGAATAGTTCACTCAGTGTCATGCCGTACTCCTGTAAAAACGGTAAAACCTGTCGGTAACCCGACAGGCGTTTCCTGCATCAAGCCGAAGGGGTAAACTTTACCCAGACTTCCCCTTCTCCGCGTATCTTATGGCCGGGGGGGGGACTTTGTTCCGCAGCCCGCCCGCTTCCCATCAGCCTGATGTTTATGCCGCGTTTCTCCATCACCTGCAGAACCCGGCGCATGCTCATGCCCCGGAAATTCGGCATAACACCCCCGGCCGCCGGATCGTCCGGTGCATCTCCATCATCATCTTCAGCAAGCGATTCATCGCTGACCGGTGCGGGTGCCTTTATCTCAGCCGGCTTGGCTGAAGCCGTTGTCGGCATGTTCGGCTGAATTTTAAGATACGCCAGCACATTCTGCGCTATCCCACGAAATGCCGGAGCTGCGACGACCCCCCCGTATTTAACCCCTTGGGGTTCATCAATAATCACGGCGATCGTCAGTTTTGGTTTGTCAGCAGGGACAAAACCGACAAAAGAACCAATGCGCTTGGAAGAGTAGGTGTGGGTGACCGGATCGACCTTCTGGGCCGTCCCTGTTTTTCCGGCGACCCGGAAGCCATCCAACGCGGCTTTGGTGCCTGTACCGCCATCAACGGTAACGGTTTCCATCATCCTGGTAACTTTTTGGGCTGTTTCCGGAGAGACGACTCTTCGCACAAGCTGCGGTTCAAATTTCTGTACCACCGCACCGTTATCGTCAAGAATCTGCTCTACCAGATACGGTTTCATAAGATTCCCGCCGTTGGCGATGGCTGAAAGCGCTGAAGCCAGCTGAATTGTGGACAGGGAAACGCCTTGGCCAAATGAAATTGTTGCCAGATCGATTCCGTACATGTGTCGTTTCAGGTTGCCGGATGCTTCGCCTGGCAAGTCAATGCCGGTACGACTGCTAAACCCGAAGTTACGCAGATACGATGAAAGTTTCTCCCCGCCCATTTTGAAACCGATCTTCGCCGAGCCAATATTACTGGAATATTTGATGACTTCAGAGACGGTCAGTCGGGAATGCGGGTGATCATCGTGGATAGTTTTGCCCGCAATCTGATAAATACCATTTTCACAGTTGTACACATCCGTTGCCTTGACGGTCCCTGAATCGATCGCTGCGGCGATCGTAAATACCTTGAAGGTTGAACCCGGTTCATAGCTGTCTGCCACGACATGATTGCGCAATTGAGTGAGTGAGTAGCGCGAGTAGGCATTCGGATTGAACGTCGGATAGTTGGCCATAGCCAGAACCCTGCCGGTATCCGATTCCATCACTAAGACCATGCCGCTTTTAGCGTTGTTTTCTGTCACCGCTTTGGCAAGTTCTTTCTCGGCGATAAACTGAATCGTTTTGTCAAGGGTCAGAATAACGCTTTTGCCGGGCGATGAATCTTTGATAACGGTGCTCTTAATGGCGATGTTTCGGCCGAGAGCGTCACGTTCCGTTATCATATAGCCGGTATTGCCTAAAATCGTGCTGTCGTATTTAAGCTCGATTCCCTCAAGGCCGTTTGGATCGCGCCCCGTAAAACCGACCACATGCGCAGCAATTTCCATGTTGGGGTAAAAACGCTTGGACTCCGGCGCAAATCCGATGCCGGGTAATTTCATGTTTTTGACGCGGGTTGCGACTTCAGGCGCCAGCCAGCGTTCAACCCATGTGAACGATTTGTTGACTGAAAGCCGGGCGACCAATTCATCCTTCGGGATGCCCAAAATCGGCGCCAACACGCCGGCAGTACCGTCAACATCCTTGATACGGCGTGGTTCGGCGTAACAGGAATCCATATGGATCGATTCAGCCAGTGTAGTGCCGTTACGATCAAGGATACTGCCGCGGGCAGGGGTGAGGTCAACTTTATGCTGATGTTGCTTGTCTGCTTTTTTAACGAGGTTTTCGTGCTGGAGGATTTGGAGGTAGAATGCGCGTCCGACCACACTGAGAAACAGCAGGCCGAACACCGTCCCGATCATGATGATTCGGACACGCGCCCATTTTTCCCGTTCATCTTTCATTTGACGTGAATAACCTGTTGCTCCGTCGGCAGAGCCATTCCCAGTTCATTTTTGGCGATGGTTTCAATGCGGGCCGGCGCCTTCAGCGAGGCGGCTTCGAGTTTCAAACGTTTCTGCTCCTGCCCGGCCTCATTCAGTTGACGGCTGATCTCTGAAATCTGCAGATTGAGGTCAACAAGCTTGAAACGTGACCAGACGTGAAAGACCGAGACGATCGTAAATACAATCATGCAGACCATAAGGTACTTGAATATGTCAATACGGTGCGGAGCGGCTTCCATACCGCCAAGTGCCCGTGGTGCGGCAACTTTGGTATAATCGGTTCGTGCGTGTGCCATAAAGATTACCTCGTGTTGGTTACAACTTTTCTACTGCCCGCAGCTTGGCGCTGCGCGCCCGTGGATTTCCGGCTATTTCTTCATCAGTCGCCATTACCGGTCGATTGGTCAGAATTTTCACTCTCGGCTGTTTTCCGCACACACACACCGGCATCTGTCGCGGGCAGGTACACCCTTCCGCATATTCCCGGAAGATATGCTTGACAATACGATCTTCCAGCGAGTGAAATGAGATTATAACGCCTCGCCCACCCGGCTTCAGCAGGTCAAGAGCCGCCCGCATTCCCCGTTCCAGGCTTTCCAGCTCACTGTTGACTGCAATGCGGAGCGCCTGAAATGTCCGCGTGGCAGGATGAATCCGCTCATCCCACTTAGCCTTGGGTACGGCCCCCTTGATGATATCCACCAGACGGAAAGTGGTTGTTATCAGTGACTCGGCACGTTCCTTAACGATGAACGATGCAATCCGTTTCGCCCAGCGTTCTTCGCCATATTCGCTGATAATCCGTTCCAGCTCCTGTTCCGGGAGTTCGTTGACCAGGTCTGCAGCAGTTTCACCACTGCTTGTGTCCATTCGCATATCCAGCGGAGCATCCTGCTGAAAGCTGAAGCCGCGCTCTCGAGTATCCAACTGGTGTGACGAAACGCCCAGGTCGAGAATAAAACCGTCCAGAGCAGTACTGCCGAGAGTATCCGAATCTCCGATAACATCAGCAAAGTCGCCATGGAGCAACCTGACACGTTCACCGTACGCAGCCAGCCGCGCCCCTGCTGCAGTCAGTGCCGACCGATCCCGGTCAATGCCGATCAGCAGTGCTCCGGATGCGCTCTCAAGGATCAATGTGCTATGACCGCCTCCGCCCAATGTACCATCCAGGTATGTTTTGCCGTCAGCAGGTTCGAGAAAACGGATGACCGCTTCCGGCAGAACCGAGAGGTGATGAAACCCCGTCATTAGAGGCCAAGCTCTGCGGCTGCTTCAGTACCGCTGGGGAAGTTCTTCACATCCTGGGCACGAACTTTGTCCCATTCGCTCATGCTCCAGATTTCTATCTTATCCATCGTGCCGACGAACTGGATCTCCCGGTCGAGGGCTGCAATCTTGCGGAATGTCGGCGGAATCAGAAAACGTCCCAGTTTATCGGCGGAGCATTCCTGTGCCGGTGAGATGATCGTACGAATGATGCTCTTGCGCTGCTCGGCGGTAAATCCTTTGCTGGCGCGGAAGTTTTCTTCAAAAACAAACCACTCTTTGTAGGGGAAAATCAGCAGGCCGGAACTGTGCAGACCGCCGCCCAGATCAACCGGAACAGAATTGGTCAGAAAGAAGCGATCGTCGCCATGGGTGTCGACGAGGATCTCCCGAAACCTGGCCGGCAGGCTGGTACGCCCCTTGGCATCTATGGTTGTTTCAAAAATTCCCCTGAACATGGTCGTCTCGTTGGCCTTATTTTCCACAATCTTCCACTTTTTTCCACAGTGTTGGAACTTATACCGGCGGTCAAGCGTCATGTCAATATAAAATATGAATTTTGTAGGGGAAAATTGCACATGCGGGGTGGGTAATTTCTGGTATATTATTGCGAAAAACGCATGTCGCAGGAGTCAACTCATGAGCATGAAAATGTCGCCATTGATAACCAACGTCCACTTCCCTCCCATTTCTGAAGTCAGGCGCTGGGTTGCCGAGCGCCCGCACGACGGTATGGAGTTGGTTGACCTCTGCCAGGCGGTGCCGGATTATGCCCCTGCCCCGGAATTGACTGAATATCTGTCCCGACTGTTGAGCGACCCGCTGTTGTCAAAATATTCTCCTGACGAGGGTCTGCCGGAAGTGCGCGGGGCACTTTGTGACTACTATGCCCGAAAATATGGCGCGCAGCTGTCGCCGGGCAATTTCTGCCTGACGATCGGTGCCAGCCAAGCATTCTGGTTGGCGATGGTCACGCTCTGCCGTGCCGGGGACGAAATCGTGGTGCAGACACCCTACTATTTTGACCATCCCATGGCACTGGATATCCTCGGCATTCGCGGCGTGTACGCCCCCTTTGTTGAGTCCGGAGCAGGACTTCCCGATCCGGTAACAATCGAAGGACTTATCACTGAAAGAACGAGAGCGGTTCTGGTCGTATCACCCAGCAACCCGACCGGCGCCATCACGCCACCGGAGATCATTCGTGACCTTTACGATGTGGCCCGGCGTCATAATATTGCCCTGGTTCTGGATGAAACCTACAATGAATTTATTCCCGGCGGCTTACGTCCTCATGAGCTGTTCAGCAACCCGGCCTGGGGAGACCATTTTGTTCAGATCGCTTCGTTTGGCAAAACATACGCCCTGACCGGCTACCGTGCCGGAATGCTTACGGCCTCGGAGCAATTCATCCATCACGCCCTCAAAGCGCAGGACACCATGGCGGTGTGCCAGCCCCGCATAACACAGCAGGCCGTTAAATTCGGTGTTGAGCAGCTTGACACCTGGGTCGCAGCCAATCGGGATATGATGAACCGGCGCCATGATCTGTTCCGCTCCGAATTCATTCGACCGGGCAACCCGTTCCGATTGGTGGCCAGCGGCACTTTCTTCGCCTGGATACGCCATCCGTTCACCGGCTGCAGCGGGCGCACCGTGGCGAAACGGCTTGTCAATGAAGCCGCTATTCTCTGCTTGCCGGGAGAGGTTTTCGGGCCTGGTCTGGAGGGGTATTTGCGGCTGGCATTCGGCAACATACGGGAAGAGGCGATTCCTGAGGCGGTCAGGCGTTTCCGTGAGATGGAGGTTTTATGTAAAGGAGTTATTTAGTCGTATTGTAAATTGCCTTTCATGGTAAAAACATGTACAGTAGTCAGCCAAAATACGGCATTTCATCATATTAACCCACTCGCGCCTCACCAATTTGGTGCGCCGGAAAAGGAAACAACAAATGGTTCAAAAAAGAAAACGTGTATCAATAAGCTCTCCCGGACTGACGGAACTGCCGCCGCTGCCGCTCGATGCTTCCGGGCTGACACACGATTACCGCCGCTATTTCACTTACAGCCTCGGCCAGAACAAGTATTGCCATTCAGTTAATTATTTTTACAAGGCGTTGGCGTTGACGGTCCGTGACCGGTTGATGGAGCGCTGGAAGAAAACCCGCTACACCTATATTGAGTCACAGTGTAAGCGCGGCTATTATCTGTCGTTGGAATTTCTGATGGGACGGACTCTCGGTAATGCCATGCTGAACCTCGGCATTACTGATGCCGCATCCGAGGCGATGCACGGACTTGGCATCAAGCTGGAAGATCTGGCCGAAGCCGAAATTGACGCCGGACTCGGCAACGGAGGTCTCGGGCGCTTGGCAGCCTGTTTCCTGGATAGCTGCGCCACCCTGCAGCTGCCGGTTATGGGATATGGCATTCGCTACGAGTACGGTATGTTTCGCCAGCGCATCGTCGATGGTCGCCAGGTAGAGGAACCGGACCACTGGCTGCGGGATGGCAACCCGTGGGAACAGGAACGGCCTGAATTCACGCAGCGCGTCCGCTTCGGCGGCCATAGCGAACGCTATACGACGGAGAACGGCGAGCAGCGCGTCCGTTGGGTCAACAGCCACGATGTGCTTGCAGTTCCCTATGACATCCCGATCCCCGGCTATCGCAACGACACTGTCAACACCCTGCGGCTCTGGAAAGCTGCCGCTACAGATGCCTTTGACCTGGGTGAATTCAATGCCGGAGACTACGCTGAATCGGTTGCCACCAAGAATGAAGCGGAAAATATCACAATGGTACTGTACCCGAATGATGCGAGTGAAAACGGCAAGGTGCTCCGTTTGCGCCAGCAGTATTTCCTCGCCTCGGCAACTCTTCAGGATGTTGTCGACCGCTGGATGGTGGTGAACAAGGGTGATTTCAGCAATTTTGCGGCTAACAACTGTTTTCAGCTGAATGACACCCATCCGAGCTGCGCCGTACCGGAACTGATGCGTATTCTGATGGACGATCATGGTATGGGATGGGATCAGGCATGGGGGATCACCAGCCGGACAATGGCATATACGAACCATACTCTGCTCCCCGAAGCGCTTGAAAAATGGCCGATGCCGCTCTTCGGCCAGCTTCTGCCGCGGATTCTGGAGATAATTCTGGAGATCAATGCCCGATTTATGGCAGAAGTGTCCAGCCACTGGCCTATGGACAATGAGCGCATGAAGCGCATGTCCATAATAGAAGAGGGGGCCGTCCCTCAAGTACGGATGGCGTATCTTGCCATTGTCGGGAGTTTTTCCGTCAACGGTGTCGCCGCTCTGCATTCACAGTTGCTGATCCAGGGGCTGTTCCGTGATTTTTATGAACTCTGGCCGCTCAAGTTTAACAACAAGACCAATGGAGTGACCCCACGACGGTGGATTGCGCACTGCAACCCCGGCATGAGTCAGCTGGTTACCGAAAAGATTGGCGCCGACTGGGTGGCCGATCTGCAACAGATCGCCAGCATTGCCGCGCTTGCGGATGACGCTGAATTCAGGGGCCGCTGGCATGACGTAAAACAGATCAACAAGGAGCGGCTGTCTGTCCTTGTTCAAGCCAAATGTAATGTTGCGTTCAACCCGGAAGGGCTTTTTGATGTCCAGGTCAAACGTATCCACGAATACAAACGCCAACTTCTCAACATATTGCACGTCATCCATCTGTACGATCGGATCAAACGCGGTGATACGGCAGGATGGACCAATCGTTGCGTATTGATCGGAGGAAAAGCGGCACCCGGGTATGCCATGGCAAAACTGATCATAAAGCTGATCAACAATGTTGCCAGCGTTGTTAATGCTGATCCGGCTGTCGGCGACAAACTCAAGGTAGCGTTTCTGCCAAACTACAGTGTCACCGCTATGGAGATTATCTGCCCCGGAACGGACCTATCGGAACAGCTGTCTACTGCCGGCAAGGAAGCTTCCGGCACCGGCAATATGAAGTTCATGATGAATGGCGCTGTGACAATCGGCACTCTGGATGGAGCCAACATTGAAATTCGTGAGGAGGTCGGCGAAGAGAATTTCTTTATGTTCGGCCTGACGAGCGAAGAGGTTGATGAACTGCGCTGGAATTATGATCCGCACGCGGTGATCAACCATGATGACGATCTGCAGCGGGTTATGAATCTTCTCCGCTGCGGCCACTTCAATCTGTTCGATGCCGGTCTTTTTGCCCCGATCATCAATGCGATCTGCTCTCCCCATGACCCCTGGATGGTTGCGGCAGA
>JAYTVV010000159.1:0-2612 GCA_043743795.1 Geobacteraceae bacterium | reverse complement strand
TTGGAGCGTGAGTACGCGCCGCAAGGGTTGAACAGACATGGTTTACTCCACCGTAATGTATTGATTGCCACGGATCTCGGTAACAAAGGTCTTGCGGTCGGCATCGCCGAAGCGGTCTATGTTCAGGGGTTGCTGCACTCCCTGGAAGCTCTTTTTCGCGATAATGACCTGCTTTAAGCTTTCACCCTGTGTACGGGTTGTATATGCATCCAGGGCAGCCAGGGCAGCATCATAGCCAGCCACTCCCGCAAATCCCGGTTCATGATTAAAGCGGGCACGATAGGCCGTCAGGAAATTGCGATAGCGCTGTGAGGTATCGTTTCTGTCCAGGAACTGGGAAACGATGACCCCTTCAGCTGCATCGCCCGCCAGTTCCGTAAAACGCTCCGTAGAGGCCCACTCCGACATGGCGATGCGTTGTCCGGGGGCGTGCTTGTGCACCTGCTGGCAGATCAACGCCGAATCCACGGCATTGCTGATGATCACGACTGAATCGGCTTTCGCCGCGAGCAGCTCCCGTACCAGCGGCTGGAAGACCGTATCCTTGCCGGAAGAGAAGTTTTTAACGAGGATTATCCTGCCGCCGAGCTTTTCAAATGCGGTACGAAAGTCCTTGAGCCAGCTTTCGGAATACGAATTATTGCTGATGTCGTACAGTGCCGCGACGGTGCGTATGCCGAGCTTTTTGTACTGGTAGCCGGCGCTTTTTGAGGCATAGTCGGTTGTCACGGACATGACCCGCAGGAAGTTGTCATCCTTGCCGCCCAGGTCGGTGGTGGTCACCGTCGGGCTGAGAAGGATGCTCTGCGAGGCATTCACCTGGGGTACGACTGCCATGGCCATACTGCTGGTCATGGGACCTATGATCAGCTCGATCTTCTGGCTGATGAGCTCAGCCACCACACGCTTGGCTGTCTCCGGATTCTGCCCGTCATCCCTGACGACCAGTTCGACGGATCTGCCGTTGATACCGCCAGCGGCATTGCGCTGCTCGAGCGCCAACTGGACGCCATTGCGTCCGGCCACCCCCAGGTCGGCCACCCGGCCGCTGAGACCGCCCACAAAACCAATCCGGATCGGTTCAGGTTTCTGACAGGCCACCAGCAGCGTCAAGCCACCAATGAGTGCGGCGTATCGAATAAATGCCATGCTATCACTCCCCATGCCGTGTGTACGTCACGTTTGCCGCCGGCATTATTTTGCAACTATACCTGATAACCGGCACAACTCAAGCGATAGAACAAAATTTTGCCTTAATAGTACCGAGCTGCCGGGCTCTCTTCCGTTCGAGGGACGGGTTGGGGGTAGGGCGGGGTTTGTCAGCCCGAAAGATCTCCGCTCCCCTTTACAATCACGACGTTGTCGGCTATAAATTGAAAATACTTAAGATCATCCCAGAGGAGGAATACCGCATGGCTGACATCAAGGGAACAAAGACGGAGCAGAATCTGAAAGACGCGTTTGCCGGGGAATCCCAGGCCCGCAACAAGTACACCTATTTCGCTTCAGTGGCAAAGAAGGAAGGCTATGAAAAGATTGCGGCCACCTTCCTGGAAACGGCTGAAAACGAGAAAGTACACGCCAAACTGCATTTCAAACTCCTGTCCGGCATCGGCTCAACCGCCGACAATCTGAAGGCTGCCGCCGCCGGCGAGGAAGAGGAATTCACCGATATGTATCCCCGCATGGCGCGTGAAGCCAAAGAAGAGGGCTTTGCTGACATTGCCTTCCTGTTTGAGTCCATCGGAAAGATTGAAAAACATCACAAAGAGCGCTACCAGAGACTGCTGGAAGAGCTGGAGGCGGGTACCCATTTTACAAAAAACGAGAAGGCTACCTGGAAATGCAGGGAGTGTGGGCATATCCATGAAGGCACGGAAGCACCCAAGATCTGCCCGGTCTGTAAGCACCCTCAGGCGTATTTCGAGATGATCTGAGAACGGTACCGGCAGAGGATGGAATATCGAGGGGCTCCTCCCAAACACGGGAAGTGCCCCTCGATACGTTCACGGCCTATTATTAAAGTTGAACCATATATAAGCATTGCACATACCGAAAAGCATGGTATAAAATCATGATTCGTTCAATTAGATACTTCTTGAGGATTTACAGTAAGATCCAGGGGAGGCTGACGGTAGTATGGCGAATGTAGTGATCGATAACCTTGTGACAGGGATGATCGTGTCAAGTGATGTTCATGATCGCAGTGGACGTCTGTTACTGAGTGCCGGTATAAAATTGAATGACAAGCACCTCCGCATGTTCAGAACCTGGGGTATTGTAGAGGTGGATGTCGCCGACGGCGATGCCCGGAAAACCATCCAACCCATTGCCCGCGAGATCGATACCCAACGGCTGCATGCACTGGAAACAGAGCTGAAGCCCCTGTTCCGCAACACCAACCTTGCACATCCTGCCATGGAAGAGTTATTTCGTCTCTGCCTCCTCAGGAAGGCCCTCCATGCAGCGGACTAAACCAACCTTTGATGCTCTTGTCAATGATGCCGCAGTGCTCTACTCGCTGCCGCTACTCTATGACCGGCTCAATCAGGCCATCAACCACCCGCGCAGCTCCATCGCAGATATCACTCTGATCATCAGCGATGATCCGG
>JAYTVV010000158.1:0-34903 GCA_043743795.1 Geobacteraceae bacterium | reverse complement strand
TTATCGGCTCGCGCTTTGAACAGAATGATTATTCCGATTTTTCAATTCAACCGAATGGACGCCTTCTCTGGACAGTGACTCCGCACAATTCACTTTGGGGCTCTATTTCCCGTGCCGTTCGCACCGGCACCAAAGGGGAACAGGATGTAAATTATAACTATCGGTCACTTGCACCGGGCGAAGATCCCAACCCTAATCAGACGACTCCTCTAAGGCTTGTAATTAACGGCAATCCGGATTTCAAATCTGAGGAGTTGTTAGCGTATGAAGTTGGTTATCGAAGTGAAATTATGTCGCGTCTTTCCCTTGATATGGCATTCTACTGCAACACATACAAAAACTTACGCGTGATTAGCCCGATGCCCGGCTATGCCGAACCATCATCAGGAACTCCAACCAATTTTGTTCAGCCATACATGCTCAGCAATGATATGCATGGCCGGGCAATCGGTGTTGAAATTGCTGCAGACTGGACACCTTTTGATTGGTGGAGACTTCAGGCGGCCTACAGTTATCAAAAACTGAAAATGCACCTTGACAGAACAAGTGTTGATGAAATCAATAAGGGGAATGCCGAGGGTGATACTCCACAGCATCAGGTCTCGCTTCGCTCCGGCTTTGACCTGATACGGCAGATGACTCTTGATTTTTGGGTTCGTGGTTCAGATCGGCTTGCTTCAATCGATGGAACTGCCATTCCTGGTTATGTAACCATGGACATTCGCTTGGCGTGGAAGCCAGTCAAAAATATCGAAGTTTCTCTTGTAGGACAAAACCTGCTTCACAATCATCACCCGGAATTCATTCCCGAATACATTAATACCCAGCCATCTGAAGTTGTCCGCAGCGGCTACGGCAAAGTGACCTGGAAATTCTAACTGTTTATATTCAAGAGTGTTATACACGTGAACCGTCATGAACTCTGTTTTTAAAATAATATGGTCACTCGTCTTCACTCTTCATCTGCTCTGCAGTTCAGTATCGCACGCAGAAGAACGGCTGATAAGCGAAAGCCAGGCAAAAGCGGCTTTCGTTTTTAAAGCTGCTCATTATATAAGCTGGCCTCCCCCGGCCAGTAACGCACTGTTTATCGGCGTTCTAGGCAAAGGGCCGCTTGGGCGTGAATGGCAGAACATTTCCGGAAAAATGGTAAATGGCAGTAAATTGATTGTAATCAAATCAAGTGACATTGATGAAATGCTCAATTGCCGGATTGTGTTTATTGAGGAGAATAATCAAACGAGACTATCCCGTATCTTACCGATATTGCGAGACTATCCCATTCTAACTATCGGTGACTCACCTGCCTTTATCAGTTTCGGTGGTATTCTGAACATATCTCTGTTGTATACCCGCATTACTTTTTCAGTAAACCTGATACAAGCCCGGGCCGTTGGCCTTGATATCAGCAGCAATCTACTCAAACTGGCATCCGAGGTAATCAAATGATTCATCGGATCGTATCAAATATCAGAAATAGATTTCGCGACATTTCCATTCAGCGCAAAGTAATGTCGATTATGGTTCTGCAAAGCACCATTGTTCTGACACTGGTTTCTCTGGCGGTTATTGCTAATGTTGCAATCGTCAAGCATAAGGAGGTTAAGGAGGATATTGCCTCCCTGACTGACATTATTGCTCTCAATGCAAGTTCAGCTCTTGTATTTGATGACAGGAAAGCTGCTCAGGAAACCTTAAGCGGGCTCAAAGAAAAAAAGCAGGTCATATCTGCATATATTTTTGACAGTAAAGATACCATTTTCGCCCAGTACCGCTCCAATCGCGTTGGTAACTACGTAGAACCGATTGCACTTCTGGAGGAGGCGACCGTCAAAGCCGGCGGATTTGTCTGGGATGACGACATCGAAATCGTGAAAAATATCGTTGTGGATGGTCAGACCATCGGCAGGGTTCTGATTCAGTCTGATCTGTCATTATTATATTCACAGTTGAGTCATTTCATAATCATTATCACCACGGTTTTTGTATCGGCACTTTTGCTCACCTACGCGTTATCAAAAAGCTTTCAAAGAGTCATCACCAGTCCGGTTATTGAACTCGCACAAACAATGCAGCAGGTCAGCAGCAATACAGATTTTTCGCTTCGGGTAGAAAAAAAGCGGCTTGACGAAGTGGGAACTCTGATTGAAGGCTTCAATACGATGCTTGCAGAAATTCAGAAACGTGACGAACGTATTGCTTCTTATAAGGAATCTCTCGAAGACGCGATAATCAAACGGACTTTCCAACTTACTGCTACTAACAATGAATTGGAAACTACAATTTCGGACCTTCACGTTGCCAAAAAAGCCGCTGAAAGCGCAAACCTTGCAAAATCACAATTTCTAGCAAACATGAGTCATGAAATCCGAACACCCATGAACGGAATCATGGGGATGACAGAAGTACTTCTCAAGTCCGGCCTTACCGAACGCCAGCACCATTTTGCCGCAACAATAAAAAACTCCTCTAATTCTTTGCTCACGATAATCAACGATATTCTTGATTTTTCAAAAATTGAAGCGGGACAACTTGCATTGGAAACCGTTCCCTTTAACCTTTTGGACATGCTTAGCGAACTGATTGAAGTATTTTCCGAACAGGCAGAATGGAAAGAAATTATACTAAAAACAGAAATTGATCATGAAGTACCCTACTCTGTTGAAGGTGATCCTGTTCGATTACGGCAGATTCTAATAAATCTCGTAGGTAACGCTTTAAAGTTTACTGAACAGGGGCAAATTACGATCAAAGCCCGGACTGCCGAGCTGACTGCCACACACGTAGTCATTAAATTTGAAATTACTGATACCGGCATAGGAATTTGCCCAGAGGCGCTTCCACTGATCTTTGATCGCTTTGCCCAAGCCGACAGTTCTACAACCAGACGCTTCGGCGGAACGGGGCTCGGGCTTTCAATTGTGCAACAGCTGACTGAACTCATGGGAGGGTCAACAGGTGTAGAGAGCTCATTCGGAATGGGGTCAACCTTTTGGTTCACCACGCGGCTGGCACGTTTCAGCGGTCAATTACCTGAAACAGCATTTACGCTCATTGAGGATGACTCTGTAGCGCTGACAAATATTGGTGTAAAGGTGCTTGTGGTTGAAGATACCATGGTAAACCGTGAAGTCTGCTGCGAACTGCTGTTACACTTGGGACACTCAGCGACTGTTGCCAATAATGGACGTGAAGCTTTGGAATTGCTTCAGAATGAACGGTTCGATGTTGTTTTAATGGATTGTCAAATGCCGGTTATGGATGGCTATAAAGCAACGCAGAGACATCGTGAGTGGGAATCAAGACAGGGCGTCGAGCGGCTGCCCATAATTGCACTCACGGGAAATGCAATGGAGCAGGATAAGCAGTTGTGTCTTGATGCCGGCATGGATGACTATTTAAAAAAGCCTTTTAACCTTAGCGACTTAAGAGATGTTCTCGCTCGCTGGCTACCTGATTTGGAACGAACTGATTCCAGAAACGGTTCTACAGAACCAACCTCTCCTGTTAGTACTCACAGGGAAAATATGCTCCTCCTTGAGCGCGCACCACTGGATGGCATCAAGGAATTGAGAAAACCGGGAACCCCCGATATCCTGGCAAAAGTTATATCAGTGTATGAAACTGACGCTCCCCAACTGATAATAGCAATGCGTAACAGTCTTGAACAAAATAATACAGAAGAGCTTATCAGAGCAGTACACAGTCTCAAAACATCAAGCGCCATGCTCGGAGCTCAATTTCTCGCAGACCAGTGCCATCGTTTAGAAATAACGCTGCGGAATGGTGAAGAACTGCAGGATGCAAAACAAGTTATCGACAGGATTGAAATCCTCTGCCAGTCGGCAACTATTCTGCTGCGCAGTGAAATTTAAGAGTAAACGATACGGGCGCATGCATATGCGCCCGTATCATTTTAAAATATATGTCAGAACATATCGGAAGTTAATATGAGTAGGAAGATGAGACAAACATAGTCCAGTTGTCAGCAGTTACATCCTGAATACCATTTGCCCCACCAAGCACCTTGGCTTTTCCAGTACCATATTTGTAACTTCCGCCAAGAGTTATCGAAGTGTTTTTTGTAAAATGGCTTGCTGTTAGACTGCCACCAAACATATCGATGTGCTCCTGCTGATCAGTAGTGTCATTTATAATTTTTGGTGTATTCGCAAAATCGGTAAAAAGCCCACCACGAACAGCCCAGTTTTTATTGAAATAATATTCCGCACCAAGTGCCCCATTTATTACTGAATCACGTTTATTCAGGGTATTTGCCAAATAATATTCAAAAGAAGAGTAATAGCTTACATCACCCGAAAGTAGTAGCGAACTGTTCGGAAAGAATGCAGCCCCTGCAGTCACTTGATAAGGGTATCTTCGTTTATCAGTGTACCGATCAAATGTCCTTGTAGGAACCGTAGCTGAATCACTGGAGTCAGTAGATTGAGTCAAGATATCTGACTTAAGAACAACCGTTTTCGAGACCGTCAGACCCAGTGAAAGTTTGTCCATTGGAGCCCACATGGCTCCAACAATTGGCTTAATGCCCCATTCATCACTTTCAGTATAATTATTTGACCATGAATAGCTGCTTCCCGACACAAATGAATTATTAAGAATTGCTTCTGTACTACGCTTATGAATATACAGTGTTGTGCCAATTGAAAGTGAATCACTCAACTGAACAGCTACTGACGGTCCAAAAAGATTTGTGTCATTTTTGTTATTAAAGTTAACCGTATGAGTTCCCCCAAGATCAGCACGATAAAAGTTCTGATCCTGATTTTCCTGATTACTATCGGGAACCGCATATGACAGGCCGAGTTTTAATTTGCCAACCGGCTGAATGATACCGAAAAAGTTTGGCAACAGTGTCGAAGAGGTTCTTGTCCAGTCCTGACCACCCATAACTCCTTTGTAGGTTCTGTTAGAGACACTGTAGGCGTTAACACTCGCAGAGAGATTCTTTCCGGTTGAATAGGCAATCCCCGCTGGATTGTAAAACATCCCACCCGGATCATCGGAAACAGCCACGTACGCTCCGCCCATCCCGGATGCCCGATCACCGATCAGAATATTATTGTAATGAAACTCATCTGCGCTGGAAGGTGCGGCACACACAAGTAGTACTAATGCTGCAGCACCCTGAAGTTGTTTTCCTATCATGGCTTTCCTCCTGGAATCACATTGCGGATTAAATTTAATGGATTGATACTGCTTTCCGTTTTTTTCATAGCAGCTTTAAATCGCTCCGTGTTCATGGCCAGCTTCATCTCTTCTATCCCTTCATCTGACATCGTGCGTTGCAGGGTTTTAAGCCGAATGTCATAGACTGGGTAGGTTTTTCCAACACCACTCTTTATTTTGCCAATCTTGTCCAGAAAGGTTACCAAGCCAGAAGGATCATAACCAGCGAAAGCACACAGCAGAACAGCACCGGCATCAGCCTGCATCTCATCCTCTTTTTTGTAGCCATCACGCAAAATCAAGTCAACCGCTTTATCAACTGCCTGCGAGAAAGCGACCCCGACTGTTTCGGAAGCCCCTCCTATCAAAGCGGCAATCGATGTCACTGCAGACTTTTCAGCCCCCCTCAGGCTGAGCTCCTTTACAATATGGCGCTCGGTAATGTGAGTAATTTCATGGGCAAGCACGCCAGCCAGTTCAGCCTCATTTTCCATTTTTGCAAGAATCGCAGTGGTGATAAAAACATACCCGCCAGGGGTTGAATAGGCGTTAATTTCACTACTCTCAATAACAATAAAATGAAAATCAAGTTCCGGTCTGCTGCAATTTTGGGTCAATGATGTACCGACAAGATTGACATATTTCTGCAATTTTTCATTCACCGACATCTTATGCTGGCCAAGCAAACGGGCAGCAATTTCACGACCAAAGTTCAACTCTTCATCGGTATCAGTTTCTGAGAAGGCATTGCGATCTGCAACTGAGGAACGGGCGCGCCAGTCATTGGCTTTGTTCTCGGCGGCATGAGTGGCTTGTGGATTGAGATTACAGAGTACATAAATTGAGAATATCAGGCTCACGTATTTCATCGTTTGCCCCCTTCCAACTGAAACGATTTTAGTTCATCAGATGATATTTTAAGGGTTTCAACCTTTTCCAGCGCATCATAATCGTTTTGCTCGCCCTTTGAAACCCTGGCCCGGTCTTCATAGGTGAGTCCCTTCATTCCTGCAACAACGGCAGATGAAGAGGACGTTCGTGCTCTGGCCCCAAGCTTGGGAGCGCTATCCGCCCCTTGGACAGTACTTTTGCCAAGAGGCGGCGTTTTTGCGGTTTGTGCTGCAGAAATGAATCCTTGTTTACCTTTGTAGGCAAGCATCACCCATCCACCCTCTTTACCCGTCGAAACGAACTGATAACCGGAATCCACTAAGCCAAGAACCTCAGAAGCAATCGATGATTTCGCATAAATTTTTGCGCGGAATGGCTGGACGTAGAAAGACTCTTCAGCAAATACACATGCAGCCGTTATTAAAAGCAACGCGGTGATTGCCAGGAGAATCAGATTGTTTTTCTTCATACAAAGTACCTCGTCCGGTGAATTTTTAGTTCATAACCGACTATAAAAAACTGGTGAAGAAATATCATGTAACAGCAGAAACGTCAAAGAAATGTAAACACCAAAAGAAAACCCCAATCACACGGAGAGGGGTTTTCGAATTACAATAATTTCAGCACTATTGACCGAACCCTACAGCATCTCAGATGACACTCTGAGCCAGGGTAACGGTCGTAGAAGCACCGTTTACATCAGAAGTTTTAATAATTGTCGGGACAAAGAATAACCCGGCAGAAGGCTTTCCATCAAAGACAATTGAAACCAGACGACCGGTGGGCAGCGGCGACACATCTGCAATCATGACTCTCAAAACATTTCCGCTCATATTTGCAATCAGCTGACAACTTAATGTTACCCCTGGAGCAAGTGACATTGCTGAAAGATCAGGTTTGCCTTGTCCGTCCAGCTTTACAGTGGCCCCCGCAGGAATAATAATATCAAAGGTTATTCCATACAATGAGCCTGCTGTAGCATCAGTTTTAATTTCTAACTGAGTACGGGCTGGTGGTGTGTACGTGACACTGGATGCCGTCTGTTTCACCGTATCTGAAGATACGTTACCAACGATAGGTGCACCCTGCGTAATAGTACCACCGGTAACTTCAAGCGGTATAAGTCTTGCCGGAGCAGTAAACGTCTTTAACTGACCGCTAGAAACCTGCGTCATATCGATATTATTAGAAACAGCTGCCACAATGAGATTAAGAGTATTAACCAAATTGACTAAATCCAAATTAGTTACTGACGATAACGTGCTATTTCCAATTGCAGCAATGATTGTCGTTTTTGCAGTACTAATGGCGGACTCAAGATCTTTGGGGGAAACAGTTGCAAAAATACCTGTAGACAAATTTGCTTTTTCGGCAGCGGTAAGATTCACCGACTCACCAAGACTAAATGAAGAATTATTTATGGTAGTACCCAGTTTTTGAGAAGCGACAACAACTGCTGTTGTTGAAACATCACTGATATTTTGCCCAGAAACATCCACCCCGGTAATTGTTGCCTTCTCAATCAGTTTCTTTAATACCTGAGTGCCTCTTGTAGCCTTAAGCACATAATCAACACCGGCATTAAGATCCGGAATACTAAAATCACCATTAGCCTGAGCAACAACGGATTTCCCGACTGCCACACCATCAATGGTATAAGCCTGAACATTTATTGTGTCACCAACGGCATAAACCTGTTTCGCGACAAGACTTGACAACGTAGGAAAATTGACTTTTCCAGAGACTGTCGTAGTAGCTTTTGCAGGTACTGCCGGCGCAGTTGTCGTTGAACTACTCCCTCCCCCTCCTCCTCCGCAACCAAATAGTGCCGCCAAACTGACAATCAACATCACTCTAATCATTTTCTGTATTGTAATCATGCAACACCTCGCAATTAAGTAGATTAATTTACATTTGAGCCGAAAAACCGGACATTACCAGTTTACCAAACCGACGATTCGACGTAGCACAACAACTACGTCTGCAACATCAATAACACCATCAGGTTTTGGCTTGCCATTAACTAACGGTGCAATATCAGCACGTTTCAAGTCTTGAGGTGTTGCCGACACTCTTCCGATTGCAATTTCAAGCATTTTGTAGGCATCAGCTATGTCAACACCGTTTTGACCGTCAATATCTCCACTTGGCACTTCAGTGGCAAAGAAAATGGTAAATGGATTTAGCTTGTTGCCTGCCAAATCTTCAATAGCATTTCCAACAGAGAGTGTGTAGGTCGTGCCCATGGCAAGCGGCGCCGATGGTGTAAACGAAGCAGCATTTGCAATCGGATCAAAAGAAACAGTACCGGCAACCTGAACGCTGCCTGCGCGAAGGATTAGGGCCCCCTGTACAGTAGCTGATTTGACCGGTTCACTAAATTTGATACTTGGGACTACATCTACAGATACATTTGCAGCATTATTCTGTGGTGTACTCAGAATAACCGTCGGAGCTGTTGAGTCCGGATTGGTACCGGTCGTAAATGTAAATGTATAGCTCCCAACCATACTATTTCCTGCAAGATCCTTAATACCGGAAAGAGTCCCAGTATAGGTTGTGTTGTAGGCGAGCGGTGCAGCGGGCGTGAACGCAGCAGTGTTCGTTGCGGTATCATATACCCCCACACCAACGACATAAACTCCGCCGGATGTTTTCAAAAATGCCGTTTCAACCGGCAACGTATTTCCATCAATTGCTTCACTGAATTTAACAGTCAAAACCGGTGTAATTGAAACATTTGTCGCATTTAAAGCCGGCGTGGCTGAAAGAACGGTTGGCGGTGTTGAGTCGTTTGAGACTCCCGTTCCCTTGACAACCATCCCAATGATTGAAGTTTCTGGATCATTGGAAGGAATATTCACTATCGCACTTTTCGCACCGACAGAGGTCGGGGCAAACGAGACCTGAATTGTACAGGACCCTGATGGCGGCAGCGTTTTTCCAGAGCAACGGTCATTTAGCAGACTGAAGTCCGCTCCAGTAACCGTTAACGTGCCAATGATTAAATCACTTGTCCCAAAATTGAAAACAGACAATATTTTGCTTGAAGTTGACGTCACATTCACATTGCCATATCCTTTGATCACAGCCTGCAACCGCACACTAGGTCCAGTCCCGAGTGCTACGTTGGTTACAGGAGTATCATTTGGTGCAGTGACTGTAACAGAAGTTGCTGATGTAAAATCACCCGAACCGGTATACCATTGATTGGCATATTTGCCCGACATATAGAGTTCCACCTTGTACGATCCGGTGGGAAGACCTTTTACAGTGTAGTTGCCGTTTGCATCGGCATTTGCACTACCAAAGAAGCCACCACTCAGGTCAGTAACCTGTACACCCGCTCCAGAAAGAACTGCTCCTGTTGCTGCACCTGTCACTGTACCCGAAATGCTGCCGACACCTTTTACCAGTACCGCATTTATTCCAGTTACTGGAGTTGTAGCGGTCACCGGAATTAACGTCCCTTGAGACATGTAGACTGCGTTGATGTTAGGATTGGTATACATTTGAATAACATATCCAATCGCACTGTAGGAGCTGCTGTTAGGCAATTCTTGGAAACGAAGTTTGTAGCTGCCATTCGGAAGACCTTTGATTGTGTAGTTACCATTAGTATCTGTTACTGCAGTGGCAACTGATTCATCAAACAAATTATACGCATTTACATTAATATTCGTGACACCAGCAGAAACATCCGTGAGCTGTCCGGAGATTGAGCCACCAATAGCAAGAGTGGCATTGACCCCGACAGTTGTTATACCGGCTACCACCGCGATACTATCTGCAGTAGCAATACTCGGTTTACTATTGTTCCAAACGGTTACGTAGTTGTTGGCACTGTTAGTAGAGTTAAAACGGACTTTGTAATTGCCTGTGGGAAGTCCACTCAGCGTGTAGGTTCCTGTAGAAGATGTTACGACTGACGTAATTTGCAGGTTAGAGTCTTCATTGAAGGCATAAACGGTAATACCGCTCATCCCGGAGCCGGCGGAACTTACCACCGTGCCGGAAATTTTGCCGGCTAAAGCCAGGGTAGCATTTACTAGCGGTGTAGTAGCACCGGCTGTCACAGTCACTGTGTCGCCGGCCGTGATGGAAGATTGGTTATTGAACCACTGCGGTATGTAACTTGATAGAGGTGTAAATAACACCTTATAATTGCCAGACGAGAGTCCTTGGATTGTATATGTTCCCGTCGAACTTGTTGCACCTGAACCACTCACATAAGAGTTTGTAACGGCATCGTATGCTGAGACATTAACATTAGCGATTCCGGCACCGGAAGAATCAGTCACCGTACCGGAAATTTTCCCGCCAAGAATCAGAGTGGCATTGATTGCCGGTGTCGTTGCTCCGGCAGTTACTACGACCGGGTCAGCAACTGTAATACTGTTTTTGTTATTATACCACTGGGCGGAATAACCGGTAATTACGGATGTATTAGGCTCGAAATTGAGTTTATAACTCCCGGCTGGCATGCCGGAAAGCATGTAGTTACCGTTTGCATCTGTTGTCATGCCAACTGTTGTCAGGCCAGAAATATTACTGATGGCATTAGAAACAGCATCATAGGGACGGACAATAACACCGCTGATACCCACACCAGAGCTGTTCGTGACTGTACCTGTGATCGCGCCGGCCTGAGCCAGGATAGTTGCTCCGACTAACGTCACGCTACCGGAAGTTACAACCACAGGGTCTGCAGTAGAAACGGTATTTTTATTGTTATACCACTGCGTAATAAAGCCGCTGGCACTAAAATAAAGCTTGTAGTTACCGGTAGGTAAATCATTAATTACATAGTTGCCGTTACTATCAGCGATGTTGGAAGCTCTATAGCTGCCAGTTAAACTATTATATACACCAACATACGCGTTAGCGATTCCGGCACCTGCTACATTTTTAATTGAACCAGAAATTGAAACTGCGGCAACGGTAGGCGTAAAAGTGCTCTGAACTGACGCTCTGTTACCATTTTTATCACGGACACTGACATCCCAATTATACGAAGTACCAACCTGAAGAATAGGTGCCTGTCCATCAAACCCATAAATTACAGAGAACTGAGT
The DNA here is from genome assembly GCA_043743795.1 of Geobacteraceae bacterium. Taxonomy (GTDB): domain Bacteria; phylum Desulfobacterota; class Desulfuromonadia; order Geobacterales; family Pseudopelobacteraceae; genus JACRCG01. Next base: position 23,747 of record JAYTVV010000158.1, on the reverse strand, counting down.
GGACGGCATGGAATTTACATCCCAGGAATTATTTCCATAGACACTTAAATCGTAATTGTACGATGCTGGTGGCGTCGTTGCGGGTGCTCCCCAGGTAAAAGTTGGCACTGTAGAAACGGTTCCGCTAATGCCAGGATTTGTTGGATAGCTGTCAAGCACTCCGGTTACTTGCGGAGAGAACACTTCTGTTGTTCCATCAGAGTAAGTAACGGTAAAAGTATAGGTATCATTAATGACCGGACGAACAGCAACATTACCATAAAAACGGAACTCTCGATCATAGCCAATATCGGTAATTAAATTTAGTCCGGATGTAGATGGTGCAGAAGTTAGTGCGACTGCCACCGGAGTTTTTAATTGGTTGGAAATTCTGCTTTCAATGTTGTACCAATCATTAGTTGTGCCGGCAACAACTCCATGTTGAGTGGTAATTTTCACGCTGGAATTACTACTGGCTAAGGAGATCACATTTCCGGATGAGCCTGCTCCGGTCAAAGTCACAACAAGAGCACTGTTATCAGTATTTGTTACATCACCGTTAGCAAACAGTTTATCGTTATTCATATCGTAAATTGTGTAAACTTCGTACGTGCCATTGGGTATCCCGCTTACACTGAAAGACTGATTCGGAGAAGGATTTATGATTTTTGTAAAAAAGACGCTACCAAGTCCTTTGTTTTGCGGCTTAACAACAGCCACATACAGCGGCCCTGTTGCTGTTGGTCCAGTATAATTGACCGTACCGGATATCGTATTTCCACCTGTTGGCGCTCCGATTAATACCGGCCCAAAAACCGCAGACGGCGGTCCAGATAAACCGGCAGCATTTGGCACAACTACAAAATAATAATTAGCACCATTGGTTAAGCCATCAATAATTGCAGGAGAATCAATCCCTGCAGGTACTGTTCTGCTTCCGGTAAAGTTTGTTTTACTTACCGAGGCAGAAGTATTCCAGTAAATCGTGTATCCATCAGCCGCCTCGACTCCATTTATTCTTACCCCATCCCATCTAATTAACACCGAACTGTCACCAGGTGTCGCCTCAACTGCGGTTGGTTGACCAGGAGAAGCAGGAATAGGGTCCATGAGCGTGATATTGACACCAGACAAAACACCTGTACTTGACACAAAAGCTGAGCCATTAGGAGAATTTACAACCGGAGAAATGACTCCCAATACATCCATATAGGCATTTACTGTATAGCTACCGGAACCGGTTGGAACACCGCGAATAATGTAAGCACCAGGACCTGTAATGCTGGTGCCGTACCTGTTGCCGTTGTTAGTATTCACATTGATGAATATTCTGCCGGTTTTTGATCCTGAATACGAAATGGTACCTGAAATATCTCCAAAGGAGGCCGTTTTAGGTGTAAGCGAAATAGGAACTGTCGTCACACCGTTGCTATTCACCTGAACCGGATTGCTATAATTCAAATATCCCGAAGCACTAACACTGATGGTATACATTCCTGCTGAAAGGCCGGGAAAAGAAAAGGAGCCGGTGGAGTCAGTCATAACAAAGGTATTTGCAGGACCGCTCATGTTGACCGTGATACTTGCGAGCGAAGCCCCCGTAGTACTGGACAATACATTTCCGGTAATACTTCCGACTCCGGAAGAAGCAGGAGGTGTTGTTGCAGAAGCACTCGTTGATTGTGCAGAACAATTTCCCGAAGCATCACACGCTGAAACTGTGTAGAAGTTAGTTGTATTTGGAGCGACCGGATAATCAGGCCAGTAGGTATTAAATGGACCGGCTGGTTGACCGGCAAGCGTACCGTTACGATACACCTTATAATATGAGACACCAATGTTATCGGTCGAAGCATTCCACGATACGTCTATCTGATTCAAAGATGCAGTTGCAATCACCCCGGTTGGAGTAGTTGGTGCAATGACATCACCAGATCCCGTCCCATAGTGAAAGAACACCTCACTGTTGCTGGAATTACCAGTGGCCGTATCAACGACTCTAATGCTCCATCTGTAATCTGTCGGATTGATGCTGGACAGTGGCTGAACGTAGAGCTGATTATCAAAGTTATAGACTGCAGTCCGCTGACTGCTCGGCATTTTGCTGGAATACCAGCTACTAGAGCCATCAACTGCCGTCACCTCAAGTTCATAGGTATAATTTGCCGGCGGATTTACCGGAGCACTCCATGTAAATACCGGCTTTCCGTCAGTGTATGTCTGGAGATCAACTGGTGATACGGGATTGGCAAAATCAACAATATTACCTACCACCGTTCCATTGATATTTTCTATTGTGCCATCGGTATACATTACCGTAAGTGAATAATTTCCGGATGGTTCTGTGGTACCAGTGCCAATCCAACCATAGACATCACCATTACCAAAGGTAACAAAATCAATGGGGGAATATGGGAGACCCAGTCCACTGTTTAACGTGAAGGCGACAGGGGCTTTGACATTATCACTGAATGAAAAACTCAGTCCAAACCCTACACTTGTCCCGCCTTTCCAATGGTTGGTCATTGTCAATACATGGGAGTTCGCAGCATTGAGGGACGTCGTCACGCCTGAAACAGAAGCGCCGTTTACTATAACCTGCGATGCCAAAAGTTCTGACGGTTTCAGATCGCCAAGATCAATCTGACCATTGCTGTTGCGGTCAAGAACAGCATACACCCGGTATATTCCGTTCTGAACTCCACTAAAGGAAAAATTCTGAGTTGTCGGATAGGAAACTGAAGGAACTGAACTGATATAACAAACTGCCGGAGGACCATTTTGGCTATCGTCGCAAAGAGCCACATACAGTGGAGCGGTTCCATTTCCTGCTGACGATAAATCGACCGACCCATTAACTGCATTGCCGCCGACAGGTGCACCAATGGCAATTGCCGCTGGAGTAGCTATTGAAGGCCCTTCAGTACCGTTGACAGTAGCTGTAACAGCAAAATAAAGCTGGCTGTTATCTGAAAGCCCTGTGACAAAGACCACCCTGTTATTACCGGAAGATATTATTCCGGGCTTGCTGCCGAGAGAATTTCCAGATCCTGGATTAGGATTAGTCCCCCAATAAAGAGTATAGCTATCCGCCAACTCGGCCAACCCTGTCCGTGGAGGTTCCCACATGGCCATGACTCCACCCGACCCAGGGAATACCTTTAGATCAATAGGTGCTTGTATCATGGGAGACGAAGGGGGATCTGAAATAATGACAGATAAGCTCGGAACAGAGACCCCGGAAGCAGAAACGGTAAACGGCTCCGACATGCCAAACGGATCAGTATAATGATTAACGCCCGTTCCTTGTGTATCCATAAAGGCATGCACGTAGTTTTGGGTTCCGTATGAATCCTCCACTCCGCGGATAGTAAAAGGTCCCGGCGCATTGATGACTGTCCCGCGCATTCCGTTATTTGTAATGATCTGCAGCACTATTTTACCCGACTTAACACCACTCGGATAACTAACCGTACCGGATACATCAAATGCCAATGCATGTGCCGCACACAGTAGCATCAACATGACTGCTGACAGCAAATACTTCCACAGACCAACTCGTTTTTTCATAATGCTATCCTCCTTTTTTATTCGAATAAATCTGTATACTAAATATTTAAAACACATTTCTATCGATCTGTTTACAAAGTTTTTACGAATTTAATCCTTTAAAAACGAGAATTCAAGTAAATACACCGTTAATAAAACAGTTCTTATCATTTTGTCTTTGCAACAAAAACCCCGTCCCATTCCACCGGTGGCGGCACAGCAATAAAATCCCGACAACGTCCGGCATAGAGACTTGAAACGTAATCCTGTTTTCGAGTATGGAGCTCATCAAAAAGCCGTGCAGCCCCGGTGAACACTCTACTCCGGTATAACCTGAGCGCATCGGCAAACCCTTCACGCAAGTCGGCATCATCTACAGTCATCAATTCATAAATTGGTACCGGCTGTACTTTACCCTTTACTGCAACCAGATCGATTTCCCTAAACAGAAGATCGTGCCCTGCCAGCATCTTGGTGGATTCGCTGACAATGATGTGTGTGCCGTACATCTTGTTGAGTCCTTCAAGGCGCGACGCCAGATTGACATTGTCCCCAATGGCGGTGTAGTCAAAGCGCATGGCAGCACCCATATTGCCAACGACAGCATCGCCGGTGTTGATTCCAATGCCGATATCGATGACATGAACACCTCGTTCTATAAATGACTGATTAAGTTCGGCCAGCTTTACCATCATCTTCAAGGCCGAGCGACAGGCGTGATCAGCATGAGCAGCGACATCAAGCGGAGCATTGTAAATGGCCATAACCGCATCTCCGATATATTTATCAAGCGTTCCCTTTTCCTCAAGGACAATCAGAGTCATCGGATTGAGATATTCATTGAGTACCTGTACCAGTGCTTCCGGAGAAAGCTGTTCCGACAGAGAAGTAAATCCCCGAATGTCCGAGAAAAGAATACTGATCTCTCGTTTTTCACCGCCGAGCTTAAGGATGTCAGGATTTTTCATGATCTGAGCCACCAGATCGGCCGAAACGTAGTTACTGAACGCTTTCTTCATGTAGCGCCCTTTTCGATCCACGACCAGACTGCGATAGATTTCAGAACTGACCGTAGTGAGTCCGAGAGCCATCAACGGGGATAGTATGGATAAATCAAGGAAATAACGACTAAATAGCACGTAATTAGTTACCAGATACATGGTACTCAAAGCCGTTCCAGCCATTATGCCGATTGATGCACTGGGGGACAGAGCAAGAAGCAGTGCAAGAACAAGCGGTAACAGGAGTAGTGTTACTCGCTCCATGAGAATGGTACTGCCGTTGTGAATGACAAAACGCTGCTCAAGGGTATTTGCAGCAACAGTCGCATGAATTTCTACACCGGGCAGGATCGAGTCAAATGGGGTTGGACGGACGTCATAGATACCCATTTCGGTAAAACCGACGAATGCCAGTTTCCCTCGTAACTCATCGGGAGGAAGCCGTTTTTTTAGTATATCGACCGCTGAATAGGTTGTGATGCTGCCGCTCGGGCCGTAATAATTGACTGAAAGTTCGCCTTCCTGATTAGAGGGGATTGTATACCGACCAATTTTGATCGAGCGTACCCCAGACGTACCGATGTTGACCTGCGCTGTTTCATGTGTGAACTGTTTCAACGCCTGCAGCACCATCGACGGATAAACATCTCCCTTATACAACATAAGCAACGGTAATTGCCTGAACAGGCCGTCACTATCGGAGATGACATTAAAATACCCGTACCCGAGCGCACCTTGACCGATCAACGCTGTATTTGCATCAAGATTTGTATACTCGATCAACGGCACCGAGGTGACGCCGGTATCGATTTGAAGTTGTTGGATTCTTGATGATTGAATTTGAGCCAGAATATCGGGGTCTGTCGGGTGTGGTTCATTTCTGAAAAAATGACCGGCAATGACGTTACCGGACAAAGCAATGCTCTCGGCAAGTGCGGTATCTGAAACCTCATTTTGCGGTTCAGAAAAGACAACGTCGAGAGCGGTTACTTTCACACCGTATTCGGCCATGCCTTTGATAAGTTTACCGATTATTTCACGAGACCAGGGCCAGCGGCCAATCTCTTTAACACTTTTGTTGTCAATTGCAGCGATGACTACCGAGGAAGGCGGTTTGACAGGACCTCGCACCAGCAGGCGCAGGTCTTTCATTTTAAGATCGACATTGTGGATAAAAGTAACAGCTGTGAAATCAACCAGTAAGATTACGAACGAAGATACCAACGCCAACAAAAAAAACATGAGATATTTGCGCATAAGGTGTATCACCGCGTAAGCACATATTTGAGATAAAAAAAGGCTGAGCTACTGCCCAACCTTCTTTTGTACCGGCATCAGTTCATCAAGGACAATCAAGTAGCCATCCGGATCAAAACACCACATTTCCTTAACGCCGTATGGTTTTATATCAAGCGGATAGAGAATTTCAAGCCCCTCTTCCATAATTGCGTCACGTATGTCCTCTATTTCGGTAACTTCGAAATGGAGTGTAACGCCAATACCACGCGGAAACATGCTGAAGCGTGGCTCCAGGACGGGGTGGGCTTTGATGACATCAGCTTCCTCAACAAAAACAATCGCCATACCATCCATATCAATAACCAGATGATCAGGCGCACCTTTTGAGGTAAAGGATCGCCGTACCGGCAATTCCAGGATACCGGCATAAAATGCTTCCGTTACCACCAGTTGCGATACGGTCAGCTGAATGGAATGAGGAGCGCGATGTGCTTTCACTCAAATCCTTTGTAAAAGAGCGTCACATACCCGGACAATCGAGAGAGCCAGTTCGTATAGATGAGCACACCGATCACCATCAGGAATACCCCGGTGATAACTTCAAAAACATGGATATATTTTTTAAATCGGTTAAAGACAATCAGAAAGCGATGCATGGCAATCGCCGAGAGAAAAAAGGGAACTCCAAGACCGAGAGAATAAAGCAGCAAAAGCAGTATTCCCTGATAGACACTCTCTTCAGTAGCTGCGACCGCAAGAATCGCAGCGAGTATTGGTCCAATACAGGGAGTCCACCCGGCAGCAAACGCAATACCGACCAGAAAACTACCGGCATACCCGGCAGGCTTGTGTTTGACCGAAACTCTTTTTTCGCCAAGAAGAAACCTGATATGCAGGATGCCCGTTACATGAATGCCGAGCATTACCAGAAGAATTCCTCCAACTTTTCTGATAATAGTGGCATTTTCGTGCAGGAATGATCCGATATAGGTAGCGGAGGCGCCCAACAACACAAACACAACGGTGAAACCGCAGATAAAACAGACAGAGTGGAGGATTGATTTTTGGCGGATGATATGCGAAGGGTGCTCTGCCTGCAGATCGGCATAGGAAATCCCGGTAACATACATAATATATGAAGGGATCAGCGGAAATACGCACGGTGATAAAAATGACAGCAGGCCGGCAATAAATGCCCCAATGTAGGTTACTTCCTGACTGATCATGAGAGTCCCTATTTCATCAGTCCTTCAAGAAATGTGATAGTTTCGGGGGAATCCCAGGCAAACCCGCCGATTATTTTCTTAACCAGGACACCCTGCTTATCAATAACAAATGATTCCGGAACACCGGTGATTCCATAGGATTTTGATGATGCACCGCTTTCATCAAGGTATGTCGGCAGCATGAATCCGGATTCCTTGAAAAAGGCTTCAATTGCCGGTTTACCACCTTCATCAATTGAAACGGCTACCATCTGAAACGGCTTGCCGGCCATAATGTTGTTCAGTTTCATCATGGAAGGGATCTCTTCACGACATGGCGGACACCAGGTCGCCCAGAAATTAAGCAGAACGACTTTCCCCTTGAGGTCAGATAATTTCAATGCACTTCCATTTGCCATCGACACGACGGAAATATCCGGTGCCGGACTTTTCTCTTTTGCAACAACACTCACTTTTGGAGATTCTGTTTTGGTACAGGCAGTTATGGACAGGAGCAGACACGCTACACAAAGGAAGAGAATTCGCTGCATAAAACCTCCGGGATATACGACAAGGTGGGTACAATATCTGTAAGCGGACTTATTTACTGCGTGTCACAACATATTCTGACAGGCTGACAAGAGCCTCACGGACGGGTGATGCCTCGAACGAATCAAGATGACTCTTGCAGCGGGAGACGCAGGCACGGGCAGATTCAATAGTGTATTCAACTCCGCCGTACTTTTTGACTAGTCCTGAAACAGTCCGGAACTCCTCCAACGACATTTCATCACGCTCAACAACACCGGCAATAAAAACTCTTTCCGTTTCGTTGCATCGACGCAGTGCATGGATCAATGGCAGGGTAATTTTCCCTTCTTCCAAATCGTGGCCAATGCACTTACCAAATTCTTCTTCAGTTGCGGTGTAATCAAGAAGATCATCCATCAACTGGAACGCAATGCCGAGATCCATTCCAAAATCGGCCAAAGCCTGTTGCTGACTCTGCGATGCAGCAGCAAGAAGAGCACCGGCTTCACAGGCAGCAGACATCAGAATAGCTGTTTTAGAGCGTACAACGTCAATGTATTGCTCTTCAGCCAGCTCAAGTTCCCCCGTGCAGAGCAGCTGCATGACCTCACCCTCTGCAATTACTGTCGTGGCATCGGAAAGAACCCGAAGTATCTCGAGACTGCCAACTCCAACCATCAGAGAGAATGATTTGGAAAAGAGAAAGTCACCAACCAGAACCGAGGCTTCGTTGCCCCAGAGAGTATTGGCCGATGCCAACCCCCGTCGCAACGTGGCACTATCAACAACATCATCATGCAAAAGGGTTGCAGTATGGATAAACTCTACAACACTCGCCAGCGGAACAGCCTTTTCGGCAGTGTATCCGCACAACCGGGCGGCAAGCAGGAGCAGAGCGGGACGAACACGTTTACCACCGCTGGAAAGAACATATTCTCCAACTTTACGAATTAGAGGAACATCTGACTGCAGATCTTTACGGAACTGTTGTTCAACCAGCTTGAGATCTTCACCGATAATGTTAAGCGCTGCCTGCATTTGATGACTTCCTTTAATAAATTCGGGCCATACTAAAGGAATAGCTTCAGTCTTGTCAAAGGATTTATGGCTTGTTGCAGGTCAGCAGCCATCATGTTTAGATTGCCAGACGTGACGCCACGGTATATGGTAGTGGGAATTTACCTAATAGATTTATGCAGCAAAGGAAAAAATATGCGTTTTGATGAACTCCCGATTCCCGAAGAGGTCCTTCGCGGCATTACTGAGACCGGCTTTACTATCTGCACCCCCATCCAGGAGCAAACGCTGCCGATAACACTGACGGGAACAGATATTGCCGGTCAGGCGCAAACCGGCACCGGTAAAACCGCCGCGTTTCTGATTTCACTGTTCACACGACTGTTGGCACACAAGCACCCTGCTGGCCGACCACGTGCGTTGATTCTGGCGCCGACACGCGAACTGGTTGTTCAAATAGAAGCAGATGCCAAGCAATTGGGAGCTCATTGCGGTTTCACCGTTCAGGCTATTTACGGTGGTGTTGACTACATGAAACAGAAGAACGCCCTTCTTGACGGAGCTGATATAATCGTCGGAACTCCAGGACGTTTAATCGATTACCTCAAGCAGAAGATCTACAGTTTAAAAAGCATTGAAGTGCTGGTAATTGACGAAGCGGACCGAATGTTTGATCTTGGTTTCATTGCTGACCTGCGCTTTATCCTCCGTAAATTGCCGCCATTTGAAAAACGCCAGAATCTGATGTTTTCTGCGACACTCAACCCACGGGTTATGGAACTGGCGTACGAATTCATGAACTCACCGACCAAGGTATCGGTAACCCCGGAAACGATGACTGCCGAGCGGGTTGAGCAGCTTCTGTTTCATTGTTCCCGCAAGGAGAAATTTTCTCTTCTGCTTGGACTTCTGCGGCGTGACGGAATGGCACGCACCATGATATTTATCAACACCAAACGGGAAGCCGAACATTTGTACAACCTTTTAAATGCAAACGGTTTCCCCTGCAAGGTCATCTCTGGCGATGTTGAGCAGCGTAAACGAATGAAGATCCTTGATGACTTCAAAGACGGCACACTCCCGATTCTGATTGCGACAGACGTCGCATCACGAGGTTTACATATTGATGGTGTTTCTCATGTTATAAACTATGATTTACCCCAGGATTGCGAAGATTATGTCCATCGAATCGGACGTACCGCCCGTGCAGGTGCTGAAGGAAAGGCTATTTCTCTGGCTGATGAGGATGGTGCCTTCTTTCTGGAGGCAATTGAAGAATATATTAAGGCCAAGATCCCTACCGAATGGGCTGATGATGAGCTCTATGTGCTTGATTATGTTCGCACGCCCCGACCAAAACGGGTTCAGGACCTCAAACGGGATAAGCCTGGTGCACCCCGGGGAGGTGACAAGAGCGGACGCCCTGCGGCACGCCCGGTGAAAAAAACGCCCCCGACTGTTGCCAAACCGGCTATCGTTCCTCCAGCTGATGGAGAAGTTAGGAAAAAACGACGACGCAAGAAAAAGACTACACCGGCCAGCGAGCAGACATCAAGTCATGTAAACGATCAACCGTAACACCAACGCCCTTCCTTTTCACAGGAAGGGCGTTGGTGTATAAACTTGAAATTGCTACCCGGGGACAAATTCACCCCATCTGTACACCTTTAATTGTGTTGCCGCCCTCTTCACGAGCCAGGGATAGATTATGATCAGCCTTATCAAGCAGTATATCAGCAGTAAAGCCAAGCTTTTGCTGACTTGCCGTGAAACCTGAAACACCAAAACTGGCCGTTATTTTCAACTCCTTGTCGTACATTTTCATCACCAGTGACGCAATCCTGATCCTTAAACGCTTGGCTACAATCATTGCGCCGGCAGAATCAGTCTCCGGCATTATCGCAGCAAAAGAATCCTGACCATACCGGGCAATCCAGTCAACATCCTTACGCACCGCCTCAACCAGACTGTCGGCACAACTTTTAATAATGAGATCTCCCGCAAAATGTCCATGGGTTACGACCGTTTGCTCAAACAGGTTAATCCCCACCAATATGATCGAAAGGGAGCGTTCATAGCGATACGCACGCTTAATTTCCTGTTGGATACGCTCATCCATGTAACGACGACTGAAAACACCTGAAACGGGGTCAACCAGGGAAAGATTTTTAATGGTCTCGATATAGCGCTGTTGAGAATGCTCAAGATCCAAAATACGGCGGGCGGTTTTAAGACGCGAAGTCAACTCTGCTTGATGTGGAGGTTTAACCAGATACTCATCGGCACCGGCTTCAAGCCCGGCAATGATGTCGTTTTTAGAATCCAGTGACGTCAGGATGATAATGTACGTATAGCGACCTGATTCATCCTGTCTGATTGCGCGACATAGTTCCAAGCCGCTCATCTCCGGCATGATCCAATCAGTCATAACTATCGGAAAATATCCTTTACGGAATATTTCCAAAGCCTCTCTACCGTTTTCAGCGGAAACGACATCATAGCCTGCCGTTTTGAGGTTTGCCTCAAGAACACTGCGCTGAAGTCGGTTGTCATCAACAATAAGAATAGGAAAATGACATGACGCAGCCATAACGGAATCACTCATTGGCAGAGTCCGCCAGACAATATTTCAAATAATCTGCTGTCATATTTCCTCGGGAACAGCGACTCAAACCGTTTCAATAACAACTTCCGTCACTTCAGCACCTTCGACCACTTCAGCCCCGTCATCACCCTGTTCGCTCTTGCGCGCCTTCTTTTCTTCCTTCTTTTTCAAGCGATCCAGTTCTTTTTTACGTTTTTCAAATGAATAATTTGGCTTTGCCATTGTCATTTCTCCTTGTAAATAATGTCAAACTCGTACTTTCATCCTGCCGCATGATGACTTTTCGACAGATAATAATCATAATTGCCTTCATACACCCGCATCTCGCCATGATCAACTTCAAAAACCCGATCAACCAGCAATCGGAGAAAGTGACGATCATGACTGACGAGAATAATAGTTCCGCCGAAGTTTTTAAGTGTTTCCAGCAACATCTCACGAGAACGTATATCGAGATGATTTGTCGGTTCGTCAAGAATCAGAAAGTTTACCGGACGGGCAAGAATTGTAGCCAGCACCACCCTGCTCTTCTCACCGCCAGAGATATTTTCAATGCGCTTGTCTACGGTATCGCCGGAAAAGAGAAAAGCGCCAAGCAGATTGCGAATTGTACCGATGGTGGCAAGCGGCATACAGTCCTGCATGGTTTCAAAGATTGTCTTCTTTGGATCAAGTAACTCCATGGCATGCTGACTGAAGTAGCCAATCTCCACATTGGCACCAATGGTCATACTTCCAACTGTCGGTTCAGTCTGATTCGCCATAATCTTGAGAAAAGTCGATTTACCGGCACCATTCACACCGACGACTGCAATCTTGTTGAGGCGCTTAACCATGCCGGTAACACCGTGAAAAACAGGTTTTTCCTGATTGTCCGGCGTCATCCACACCTTGCCCAGCCCCTCAAAAGCGGCAACATCGTCGCCACTGCGTGGCGGTTCAGCAAAACCAAAGCGCACCGTACGCTCTTCAGCAGGGATCTCAATCCGCTCTATCTTCTCAAGCTTCTTGACCCGGGACTGTACCTGGGCGGCATGGGAAGCACGGGCCGCAAAACGGGCAATAAACTCCTCTTCTTTTGCCAGCATATCCTGTTGACGTTTGTGCGACGCAATCAACTGCTCCAACCGGATATCGCGTTCACGTTCATAGAAATCATAATTCCCGCCATAGGTCGTTACGGTCATATTCGCGACCTCAATAACCCTCGTCACAACCCGGTTCATAAAATCGCGATCATGGCTGGTCATCAGAAGCGCCCCGTTAAATTCACTTGAGAGCCATTCCTCCAGCCAAATAATCGATTCGACATCCAGGTGGTTGGTCGGCTCATCAAGCAGCAGTACATCCGGCTTTAATGTCAGGATACTGGCCAAAGCGATACGCATTTTCCAACCGCCACTGAATGATTCAACCGGATGATTGTAGCGATCAGGACCAATCCCAAGTCCGGTGAGCACGGCCTGAGCACGTGAATCCAGGTCATACCCTTCCATATGTTCAAATTCTTCAACGGCGTTTCCGTAGCGCTCCAGAAGAGCAGCCATCTGCTCATCTGACTGCGGCTCGCACATCGCCGCCTCCATATCCTTCATCTCTGCTGCCAATCGCACCGTTGAGCCACAGGTAGCCATAACTTCTTCAAGCGCCGAACGCCCCGACATTTCACCAACATCCTGGGAAAAATAGCCGATTGTAGTCTTTTTTGGGAGGATTACCTCGCCGGCATCAGGCTCCTCCTGCCCCGCTATGATACGAAAGACCGTTGTCTTCCCGGCACCGTTCGGACCGACCAAACCGGTATGCGTTCCAGGCAGAATCTGAAAGGATGCGTCCCGAAACAGAATCTGTGAGCCATGCTGCCGGGATATGTTTGACAATTGAACCATTGAATAAAACTCCCTGTTTTGCTGATGATAAATAGTACGTGTAGTCCCTGCTGGTTATCCGAGCTGAACCAGCCACACAGACGGCAGCATGCCATAATTCCACCCAAGGCAGAGCCGCCGGTATCCGGAAAAAAGCACCCCTTCTCCATTGCTGCAGAGGATTATCGGCGCCTTGAGTGACAGAGAACCGGTACTCTGCAACGCATCCTCCATCCGTGAGTAGTTCTTCCGGTAGCCCCGTTTTGCCCGGGCAAGGTACGTCTGATACTCATCATACCGGTGATATGAAAGCGCAACCGGAACGGTACCGATTGTCGCAGCACGGGGATAGGTGACCAACATACCACTGCCAAAACATGTGACGATCTGTTCCCACGTAACTGCATGTGAGCGATACCACTCCTGCTTGGCAGGGTGGTTAAAAAACTCCCAACGCTCTTCTTCGATGTCCGGCTGCAGCCAGGTAATACTGAGCGACGAGGTAGAAATCATAGCGTCTCCGCTGCAAAAGACCACAGAGAGGGCATCTCTGTGGTCTTTTAAAGTAAAAAAGATTGCCTGATTACAGGCTCAGATCGGCATGACCGTGGTACAGCACATCCCGTTCCTTCGATACATCCTCACTCTCCAGGTAATCTTCAAAGCCCATTGTCCGGTCAATGACTCCCCCTGGAGTAATCTCTATAATCCGGCTGGCAACGGTTGAAACAAACTCATGGTCATGCGAAGCAAACAGAACTACTTCACTGAAAGCGATCAGACCATCATTAAGGGCGGTAATCGATTCCAAATCCAGATGATTGGTCGGCTCATCAAGTATAATCACATTGGCCGCGGTCAGCATCATGCGTGACAGCATGCAACGAACCTTTTCACCACCGGAGAGAACCGTAGTTTTTTTCATGGCCTCTTCACCCGAAAAAAGCATTCTACCGAGGAAACCACGCGCAAAAGTCTCACCCTCCGTCGGAGGTGAATACTGGCCCAGCCACTCAATCAGAGTCATCTCCCGTTCAAAATACTGGCTGTTCTCCTTGGGAAAATAGGCACTGGTAATAGTTATACCCCAGCGAAAACTGCCGCTGTCCGGTTCCAGTTCACCCGCCAGAATCTGAAAAAGTGTCGTTCGGGCGAGGACATTGCCTCCGACAAACGCGATTTTGTCTCCTTTGCGCACGATCAGATCAAAATTATTCAGTACTTTGACGCCGTCAATTTCTTTGGTCAGCCCCTGAATTTCCAGAATAATATCGCCACAGGCTCTCTCCGGCTTGAAAACAACGTGCGGATATTTTCGGGATGAGGTCGGCATATCTTCCAGGGTAAGTTTATCAAGCAGCTTTCTGCGCGATGTTGCCTGCTTTGCCTTGGAGGCATTGGAACTGAAGCGTTGAATAAAAGCTTTAAGTTCTTCAGCTCTTTCAGAAACTTTTCGGTTTTCGTTCTGTTTTTGCTTTAAGTTTAACTGGCTGGCATGATACCAGAAATCATAATTGCCGACATAAATCTGAATTCGCCCGAAATCGATGTCCGCAGTGTGCGTACAGACCTGATTCAAAAAGTGGCGATCATGCGATACCACGATAACCGTATTAGGAAACCGGAACAAAAATTCTTCCAGCCAGTTTATTGATTTCAGGTCGAGATTGTTGGTCGGTTCGTCAAGCAAAAGGACATCCGGATTGCCAAAAAGCGCCTGTGCCAGCAACACACGTACTTTTTCACCCGGTTCAAGTTCCTTCATCTGTTTTGTGCGCAATTCCTCCGATATACCGAGTCCGTTCAGAAGAACGGCTGCTTCGGATTCAGCCTCATAGCCATTCATTTCAGAAAATTCACCTTCAAGTTCGGCAGAACGCACGCCATCCTCTTCAGTGAATTCTGCCTTGGCATAAATTGCCTCACGCGCGATCATGACATCGTATAACTGCTTATGACCCATAATTACCGTATTAAAGACCGTCTCGTCGTCAAATGCGAACTGATCCTGGCGAAGCACGGCAATTCGCTCCCGGGGACCGACGATTATTTCACCCTTGTCAGCATCAAGTTCGCCAGCAAGAATCTTGAGAAAAGTCGATTTCCCCGCTCCGTTTGCACCGATCAATCCATAGCAATTACCAGGAGTGAATTTAATGTTAACGTCTTTGAAAAGCACTCGTTTACCATAAGAAAGAGTTATGTTTGATGCTGCAATCATGCGATTTCGTACTCCTTTGAAGTGACTAAATAAAAAACCACAGGGCATGGTGAGCTCTGTGGTTCACGAACGATTTATTAATACCACAATACGTGACAGAGGGGCAATGTATTTTGGGTGCTCCCTGCAAACATTTCCGGTTAAAAGCTATGCGAACTCTTCATCAGCAAGCTAACGCCGAGGTAGGTAAATATCATCACAAATACTCCGAGAATTCCCAACCAGGCCGAAATGGTATCCCAGCGTGCCCCCTTCAGCCTGACGTGCAGCACCAGAGCATAAAACAACCAAAGAATCGAGGTCCACAACTCTTTAGCTGTCCAGAGCCAGTACGTTCCCCAGGCATAATACCCCCAGATGCCCCCCGAAATCATTGAGAGTGAAAAAAGCGTCCACCCAACAAGCACCGTTTTATAGAACAGATCAAGGTACGCCCGGATGCCGCTTAAAAGATATGCCGCGCTCGTTATGGCCCCGATGACGAAGAGGGAATAACCAAAAAAAGCGGCGACGACATGCAGTTCAAACCAGAGTGTATCAAGCACCTGCGGCAACGACATATTGAGGGGCATAAACAGGAGCGCTACAGCAGAGAAGATACCGGCAAAAAGTCCAATAACACCGGTAAACCAGCGAGTTTTGCGCACAACCGGAGAGTACGAGGAAAACAACCCCATAAGTGCTACAGACATGGCAAAAAAGAGAAGGGTGTCATGCGGACCAAGCAGCGGCAGACGGCCGAGCGCAAGACCACGGCTGAACAGGTAAAACAGTTGGGCGGCAAGAGCAGCGGCTAATCCTGCACGCCAGAATGATGCGACCGTCAAACACGCAACGGCAAACCAAAGAAGAAGCGGTATCGGTGTAGAAGCGATCATCAGAGGTTGACAACTGAAGTTATTTTTCGCTCTCGAAGATATAGTTCCAACAGGTAGAGCGGCACTCCCACAAGAGCAGCCATAAAGATAATATTTAAAATTTCAATAAGATATGCACTGATTGCATGTGGTATCGGCGCCAATACCCAATAGACAAAACTGATGACATACGACAGCGGCACAAGAACAATCGTTGCCCGGAGCAAGCCGCTTAATGCCTTCAGTCCGATTTTTAGCCGTTTCATAAACAACAGAGAAATCACCAGAGCACCCAGCCCGTATAATAATTTTACCCAATGAATCAGGCCATAATGGAGAAATACATAAAAGCCTGAAACCTGTTCATCCCGCTCTTCCATCAACAGTGCCTGTATTTTTGATGGATTGTAGTCAATAACTCCCCATAATCCTATGCCAAGCACCACTATCGCAACAGCAGCAACACCCCAGCTAATAAGATTGACCGGATGAAGGTTATCAATAAAATCTGCGACGGGAGTTGCTGTGACCTCAGGTGGAGGTGGAGCTGCCTCAACATTGTTGAGTTTCTTTCCCAATAATTCCTGATTGCGCTTCTGTAACAGCTCTTCCCGTTGCCGTTCGACAAACGCTTTAACCACAACACCGCATTTGGGGCAGGTACTGAACGTTTCGTCGCCAAACGTACTGAAACCACAGGAAGGACAGGTATCAACAAGATATACATCATTTCCGGAGCGGGGTTTGGTAACAGTAAATCCTTCACTGCAGCGTGGGCAACTGACAAAACGTCCCGATTCAGGAATCTCATGATCAGGTATAGTGCCACTGGCGTAGCATTTCGGACAGGATATCTTCATATTCCAACGACTCCTGGAAGGGTGATTTCATTTTCATACGTTGCCTTTTGTAGCAAAACATTTGCAGTATGTCACCAATACTCTCGACAAACAGCGTAACAAATCTGCACCAAAACAAAACAAATTGCGCTATAGTGCCGACTGCTTTTTGATTCAACAGGGAGGGTTTCACATGTCATTCCACGGCGATCTTGAACATTTCCCGCTGGTCGATGTTATTCAGCTGCTGCACATGACCAATAAAACCGGTATCTTATATTTAAAAAGCCCAAAAGGTGAGAGCCAGCTTGTTTTTCACGAGGGTTTTTTTGTCAGTGCGAACCACCTGAATAACAGCGTCCGCATCGGCAAAGTGCTGGTCGATATGAATGCCATTACCGAGGAGACACTCAATCAGTCACTGACAGAACAAAAAGAGGCGGGAAGAAATCGCAAGCCACTGATCGCAACTTTAATTGAACAAGGAACTATTGATAAAGAGACCGCTTTCAAGGGACTTGAAACCCTCATTGAAATGACCATTGTGGAGGTATTGACCTGGGCAAGCGGCACATTTTTACTGGATGTTTCTAAAGAGTATGTCTCCGATGAGTATCGTTACTTTCCTGAAAAACTGCATCAGGAAATTTTGCTCAATGCCCAGGGAATTCTTATGGATTCATTACGCATTTATGATGAAAAAATGCGGGACGGGACTCTCAGCAAGATTTTTTTTACTGAAGAAAGCGGCGGCGCGACTGCAGAGGCCTCCGACTCCGGCACAGAGAATATAACGGCCGACCTGCTCGGACTTGATGCACTCGACACTATTATCCGAAAAATCCCGAATGTCTTCATCGGCCTTAAAGATCATGACCCGGTTGATGGACACCGTCAGGTGGTTTCCCATGCGCTTCCGGAAACGACGATTGACCAGCAGGAACAGTTAGTCACGTATCTCAGCAAAATATCCGTGCCGGTGCCTGTTGATCCAACACCGCCGATTACGGCAATCATCCTGCTGACGAACAATGAGCTCCTTTCACACGCTCTAACAACCGTGTGCAAACACGAAAATCTGTTTATTTTTGCATCTGACGAAGAAACCGGGTTGGACATTGTCATCGAACAATCATTGAGCAGGGACCTTCATCCGGTACTGGTTATTGACGTTCCACATGATGTTGATGGAATGCAGACACTGGCACTCGTGCGCCAGAAGGTTTCAGCCTACCCGAACATTTCAATCCTGATCACCGCCTGCTGCCATACCTGGAGTGCCATCAGCATGAGTGCTCTCGGAGCAGGAACGCGATCAATTATTCCCCGTCCCTGCAGACGCTGTCATGAAGATTCGTATGTGCAGCAGATGATTGTGTTTCTTTCAGGAATGGGTTTATTTTTGAAATCCATTGTGCCTGCCCCGCGTGCTGAAGTAGGCCACCATTTCATTGCAGCACTCAATCAACTGAAGACACTATCAGAACCACCTGAAATTGCGTTGGTAATGCTTCGATTTGCGGCACTGCAATTCGAGCGGGCGGTGACGTTTGTCGTCGCAAAATCCGAGTTGATTGCTGAAAAGTCCATCGGTGTTACCGCAGTTAAATCAAAAGGTCCTTCGGCACCGCTCCTCTTCAGAATCCCTCTTGAAGGCCATACTGTTCTGCAGGAGGTTGTTGAAAAGGGCCGTTTATATTACGGCCAGCGAAGCGACTCCGTGCTAACAAACCTGTTATACAAGGAAATCGGAGCGCCACGCAGTCCAAAAATCATGGTAGTGCCACTTGTCAGTCGAGGCAGGGTTATCGCCGTAACCTACGCTGATTTTGGATCCAGACCGGTAGACCCACCGCAGATCAATCTTCTTGAAGCGTTCGCTCAACACGCCGGTTCGATACTTGACAATGCCCTATATCGTAAAAGTATTGAAAAACCGGCCTGATCGGCGGCAACGTATACTATCTGTTAATACGGAGGACACAATGGACGCCAATATTCTGCATCAGATTCTTGAGATAGCATTTCAGAAGAAAGTTTCTGACCTCCACTTTGAAGTAGACAACCCTCCGTTTTTCAGAGGCCGCGGTCAACTGGTTCGAGCTAAAATGCCGCATCTTACCCCGGCTGATACCCAATTTATTGCCGAAACGGTCTTGGCTCACAATGACCGCCGGATTGAAAGTGATCTTAAAGAGTGTGATGCTTCCTACTCACTGCCTTCCGGCGGGCGGTTCAGAGTCAGTATTTTCCGTCAGAAGGGACATTTTGGTATTGTGATGCGAGTGATTCCTCCGGTTATTGGCACGTTTGAAGACCTGAATCTGCCACAGGTGCTGGGAGAAATTGCCCAGGTTCCTAACGGCCTTATCCTGGTAACCGGCCCCACCGGCAACGGCAAGTCCACTTCACTCGCATCCATGCTGAGACACCTCAATGAAAACTTTAGCTACAACATCATAACAATTGAAGATCCAATAGAATTTCTATTTTCATCCCAAAAGAGCTGTATCATTCAACGTGAAATCGGAACCGATACCGACAGCTTTGCTTCAGCTCTGAAAGCAGCGCTCAGAATGGATCCGGATGTCATAATGGTCGGTGAAATGCGCGATAAAGAGACCATTGATTCCTGTATCAAAGCTGCCGAAACCGGGCATCTGGTGCTTTCAACCCTGCATACTCAGGGTGCAGTCTCCACCATCAAAAGGATAATCGGGCACTTCCCGCCGGATGCTCAGGAAATAATGCGCCACCGCCTGGCCGATATACTTGTCGCAACCATTTCAATCCGTCTGATCAAGGATAAAACCGGCGAAAATATTTTGCCGGTGGTCGAAATCATGCGCGCAACAACAACCATCCAGGCCTGTATTCGTGAAGGCCGCCTGGATGAAATTGAACAACATATTGAAAAAGGTGCATCCCAGTACAAGATGCAGACACTTGATATGCACCTTCTGCAACTCTATCGACAGGATCTGATTACCCTGCATGACGCTCAACGATTAACCCATTCGATGGATTTTGAGCGCAAATTGATGTTCGACAACTAAAACGAGCGTTAAGAGCAACTCTATGGAAAAAATTCTTATCATCGATGATGAAGCCTTCATCCGGGAAAATGTATCCCGTATTCTGTCTGATGAAGGCTACCAGGTCTGCGAAGCTGCCAACACCCATGAAGCGAGCGAGCAGGTTGCATCAGGTGAAATTGATCTGGCTCTCCTGGATCTGAACCTTGGCTCTGAAAATGGCATTAATGTCCTGAAGATATTAAAAGAGCTTGATCCGGAGCTACTGGTTATCATTATTACCGGGTTCGGATCCGTGGAAAGTGCCGTAGATGCCCTTAGAATGGGCGCTTTCCACTATATGAAAAAACCATTTAAGGCTGATGCCCTGCGGGTAATAGTCAAGCTTGCGCTTCAGACGCAAACTCTTAAACGGGAAGTACGCAACCTGAAACGAGCCGACAACTGTCTGCCGGGGCGCTCACCGATGATCGGCAAGAGCAAACCATTTCTCGAAGTAATTAATCAGGTCAGAGAAATCGCCCGCATCCCTTCAACCGTTTTGATTACCGGAGAGTCAGGCACCGGCAAGGAACTGATTGCCAGAGCAATTCATGACCTTTCAGATCGCCGCGAGGCGGCTTTTGTTGCGATTAACTGCGCTTCCATCCCTGCCGCATTGTTGGAAAGCGAACTTTTCGGTCATGAAAAAGGATCCTTTACCGGCGCTGCCGGACGAAAAACGGGACTATTCGAGGAAGCACACCACGGAACAGTCTTTCTAGATGAAATAGGTGAAATGGATTTAGCCGTACAAGCCAAACTCCTTCGGGTATTACAGGAACGGACTATCCGTCGCGTCGGCGGTATCAAGGATATCAACATTGACGTCCGCATTATTGCAGCGACAAATCGTAACCTGCGTGACAAGATTTCCATCGGTTCATTTCGTGAAGACCTCTACTACCGTATCAATGTGTTCCCGATTCATATTCCGCCACTCAGGGAGCGTACTGACGATATCAGTATTATAACCGCCTATTTTCTCGACACGTTCAGCCGCTCCTTCGGACGCGACTTTAAAGCGCTGTCACCGGAAGCAACCACGCTGCTGGAGGAATATCACTGGCCGGGCAACATCCGCGAACTGAGAAATGTTATCGAGCGTATCTGCATTATGAACTATGGACCAACGCTTCAACCGGAACACCTTCCGCAGGAGATCCGCAAAGTGGCTCAGATGGCCAGTTCTTTATCGGACCACCAATCCGCTCAAGCCGCACAGCTGCCCGTAGATACAGGGTTGGATGACGCAGTGATGAACTTTGAAAAAGAAATTATCCGTCAGGCATTAGAAAAAACCAGGGGCAATGTGCTGCAGACAGCAGCCATGCTGAAAATTCCTCGCGGGACACTCCGCTATAAAATGGATAAATACGAATTATAGAGCCGGAGACCCTATTACAATGCCAGAAAAACACGACATACGACCTGAACAATCGATTGAATTGCTCAAGGAGTTGCACATCCTTACCCGTGACGGGAAGCTGAACCAGGACAGTCGCCGCAAACTCAAACAGGTCAATCATCTGTTTCAGTTCATAGAACCGCTGCTACAAGAGGTGCTTCTGGATCACACCGGTATTACCCTGGTCGATCACGGAGCCGGAAAATCGTACCTGGGATTCATTTTGTATGATCTGTTTTTCAAGTATCGCGACGACAGTTCACATGTTTTCGGCATTGAAACCAGAGATGAGCTTGTAAAAAAATCGCGGGATCTTGCACAAAAACTTGAATTTTCCGGTATGTCTTTTTTGAATTTATCTGTTGCTGAATCGATCGACTCTAATGACATCCCGTCTACGATAGATGTCGTTACCGCCCTGCATGCCTGCAACAGTGCCACCGACGATGCTATCCGCTTTGCCCTGAAACGAAATGCCCGCTTCATTGTACTTGTGCCCTGCTGTCAGGCCGAAGTCGCTGCCGTTCTCCGTAAAAATAAAGCTTCCGCACTTGCGTCAAACACCCTGACCGAGTTATGGCGCCACCCGCTGCACACGCGTGAATTCGGCAGTTTGGTCACCAACGTCCTGCGTTGCCTGCAACTGGAAGCGCATGGTTATCAGGTCAACGTAACTGAATTGGTCGGATGGGAACATTCCATGAAAAATGAGCTGATTATTGCCAGCTACAAAAACCTGCCTCGCCGACGGCCGTCCGAACGTCTGAACGAACTTCTGGACTCACTGGGACTGACTGAAATGAGTCACCGTTTTTTTACACCGTAATCTTTTTATTCCGCAGTCCTGTCCAACATCGCACCATTCTTTCTTTTTCACCGGAATGGCTGATAACCGCCATAATCACTGGCAGTTTTTAGCCACCACCTGCTTTCAAACCCACATTTATCAGCTGTGTATAACATAAGAGATCACCATATCAGGTTGTTATCCACCTCCCTTCTGTTGGCATTCCCATTGCATTAATTAAAACGTAATCTCATTGCATTAACGACAACATATACCGGCACGTACCAAAACACCCCCACAGGAGGAACACGTATGAAACTGAATCGCTGTCTCAAGAGTTTGATAATTATCGCTGCCTCAGCACTGGCAATTCCCGTGACCGCTCTTGCTGCCCCCGCACCGATTGTGATCAAGTTCAGCCATGTTGTCGCTCAACACACCCCCAAAGGACAGGCCGCCGATTATTTCAAAAAGATTGCCGAAGAACGTACGAAAGGACGGGTAAAAATTGAAGTGTACCCAAACAGCCAGCTCTATAAAGACAAAGAAGAGATGGAAGCGCTGCAGCTTGGTGCTGTTCAGATGCTGGCACCATCCCTGGCTAAATTTGCACCGCTCGGCGTGAAAGAATTTGAAGTTTTTGATCTCCCCTTCATTTTCGACAATTATGCGGAGTTGCATAAGGTTACTCAAGGGCCCGTCGGCGCCAAACTGCTCGCAAAACTTGAGGCGAAGGGTATTCATGGTTTGGCATACTGGGACAACGGCTTCAAGGTCATGAGCGCCAATAAGCCGCTCAAGTCGCCAGCCGACTTTAAAGGCCAGAAGATGCGTATTCAATCATCCAAAGTTCTTGATGCACAGATGCGCTCCGTTGGTGCAAACCCTCAGGTCATGGCCTTTTCAGAAGTATATCAGGCTCTCCAGACCGGCGTTGTTGACGGCACTGAAAACCCGCCTTCCAACCTGTATACACAGAAAATGCATGAAGTTCAGAAATACGTAACCCTGTCCGATCATGGTTACCTCGGCTATGCCGTTATCGTTAACAAAAAATTCTGGGCCGGCCTGCCTGCCGACATCCGCACCACCCTGGAGGGTGCCATGAAGGATGCCACCAAGTTTGCCAACGATGTTGCCAAAAAGGATAATGATGAAGCCTTGGCTGCGGTAAAGAAATCCGGTCGCTCGCAGTTCATCACCCTGACCCCCCAGGAACGCACACAATGGAAAAAGACCATGGACAAGGCCCATAAAGAACACATGGGCCGCATCGGCGCCGACCTGGTCAAGGAAGTCTACAAGGAAACCGGCTATTCACCAAATTAATCACCTTTCGGCCACTGCGGATGACGCAGTGGCCTTTTTATGACCATTTTAGACACAATCCCGACGACCGGGGCCAGGAGCAGTCACCATGACAAAATACCTTGACCACCTAGAGGAAATAATCATCACCTTCCTCATCGGTGCGGCGACCGTCATTATCTTCGTCGCCGTCGCCCACCGTTATCTGTCGGGCCTGCCCATTCCCGGCCTGCAGGACTGGCTGCTGACGATCAACATG
>JAYTVV010000157.1:0-17347 GCA_043743795.1 Geobacteraceae bacterium | reverse complement strand
TTTCACCGCTTTCAGCATTCAACGTGAACCGCCGTGTACGGAACCGTACGCACGGTGGTGTGGGAGGACGGCGGAAGTAATTCCGCCTCCTACCCGATTTTTTGCAGGAATTGTCAGCAGGAATCGCGCTACACCAGAAGTGAAACAGGTCTCTCAAGAATAGAGCGCAATTCCGCCAGAAAAGAAGCAGCATATGCGCCATCGACACGACGGTGATCACAGGAAAGGGTGACGCGCATGGTGGTGGCGACGGCAAGCTGGCTGTTGCGTACCACCGCTCGCTCGCATATAGCGCCAACTGCCAGAATAGCGGTCTGTCCCGGTATGATCAGGGCTGTGAACTCGTCCACACCGAACATTCCAAGGTTCGACACAGTGAAAGCCCCCCCGGTCATTTCGTCAGACGTCAGGTGGCCCGCCCGGCCTTTGTCAGCCAGTCGGGAGAATTCTCTCTCGATCGCGGAAACTGATAAACGCTGGCACTGCCTGATAACCGGTACCACGATGCCATCAGGCTTTGATACGGCAAAGCCGATATTGATCTCATCAGAGGATGCGCCGACATCTGAGAGAAATAGTGGAAAATTGACCAAAGCAGTGGCACAGGCTTTGATAATCAGAGCATTGTATCCAATGACAGTGGAAAGATCTTTCAGCTCTTGAGTTATCTCACGACAGCCATTCATGTCAATTTCAACGGTAACTGAAAAATGGGGGATGGACTGCCACGACAGCGTTACGGTTTCGGCAACGGCCTGTCGCAGGGGCGTCAGTGCCGCATGGGCTGTTTGCAGCTTAGCCGGAGGAAGTGGTGCCGGTTCTGCGGCTTTTGGACCATTGTGCCGGTTCAGGGTGAATGAGGAAAGGTCCTCCTGGGTGATCCTCCCGTCGTGACCGCTTCCGCTGACCTCATTCAGACTGACCCCTGCTTCCCGTGCCAGCCGCCGTACCAGCGGAGACGCCTTTTCGTACTCTGTTTCCAGATGGGGTGCTGCAGCAGGAGATGCTGTCGGCAGAGGCGGTTCCCGTTTTATCCTTTCTGCGAGTTCCTGCGGCAGGGACACTGCTGCAGGTGCTGAAACCGGGCTGGAGGCAGACTCTGCCAATTCGCCTTCGTTACCGATACGTCCGAGTACTGCCCCGACTTCAACATGTTCACCACCTTGAACCATGGTTTGGATAAGTATGCCGGAGGCGAACGCTTCCAACTCCATTACCGCCTTGTCCGTTTCAATTTCAGCAATGATGTCTCCACGTTCAATCCGGTCCCCCACCTTCTTTTTCCAGGCGGCAAACAGCCCTTCGGTCATGGTGTCGGAAAGCTTCGGCATAGTAATTTCAATGGCCACAGTGGTTCTCCTTTAATATGCGCCGGACATGACGTCCAGAACAGCCTGCCGAATGTTTTCCGGTTGAGGAATGCAGATTTTTTCAATTTTGCGGGAATAGGGCATGGGTACATCCAGCCCGGATACTCTTTTTATCGGTGCTTTGAGGATGTCGAAGCAGTTTTCGTAAATGCGGGAAGTGATCTCAGCCCCCAGGCCGCAGGTGCGCCAGCACTCCTCTACTATGACGGCCCGCCCGGTGTTACGAACCGAGGCAAGGATGGTCTCATCATCCAGCGGTGCCAAACTGCGCAAATCAACCACCTCACATGAGATACCCTCCTTGGCCAGCTCCTCTGCGACCTGCAGGGCCAGTATCGTCATACGGGCGTACGCCACGATGGTCACTTGTTCACCAGAGCGCTTCACATCTGCTTTGCCGATCGGAACAAGGTATTCAGGATCTTCCGGCACCTCTCCCTTACTGTTGTAGAGCAGTTCGTGTTCCAGAAAGATGACCGGGTTGTTGTTCCGTATGGCGCTTTTGAGCAGTCCCTTGGCATCCGCCGGGGTTGCCGGATACAGGACGTACATGCCCGGGCAGTGCATGAAATAGGTTTCAAGACTCTGGGAGTGCTGGGCACCCAACTGGCTGCCGCCCCCTCCCGGCATCCGGATCGTCATCGGTACGGATGTCTGTCCGCCGAACATGGAGCGGATCTTGGCCATATGGTTGATGATCTGATCCATGGCCAGCAGGGCGAAGTTGACGGTCATGAGCTCAGCCACCGGCCGAAGACCTCCCATGGCGGCTCCCACGGAAACACCGATGATGGTGTTTTCCGAAATGGGGGTGTCTTTGACCCGCTCTTCACCAAATTCGGCCAGCAGGCCGCGGGTTACCTTGAACGACCCCTCGTAGAGCGCCACATCCTCACCCAAGACAACTACGGACGGGTCATGGCGCATCTCTTCTTTAAGAGCCAGGTTGAGTGCTTCGCGATACGTCATCTCAGACATAAATATCCTCCCAGATAGCACTGTCGTCCGGCCACGGCGATTCCTCGGCAAATTGTACCGCTTCGTCCACCGTTGCCCGGCAGCGTGCCTCGATACCATCCAGTATTTCGCGGGTGGTAATTCCCTCCTCAATCAATTGTTTGGCATAATTCGGCAGCGGATCGCGGCTCTTCCACATATCGTGCTCTGCCACAGAGCGGTACTTGGCCGGATCGGCCATGGAGTGCCCCCGGAACCGGTAGGTAGTTGCCTCGATAAAATAGGGCCGACCGGTCTCGCGGACTTTTTCTGCGGCATATTTAACCGCCCGATAGACGGCAATTACGTCCATGCCATCGACCTTTTCTGAGGGGATATCATAACCGCAGGTGCGCTTGTGGATAGATGCCAGCGCCGATGAACGATGAACTTCGGTGCCGATGCCATAGAAATTGTTCTCACAGATGAACAGTACCGGCAACTGCCAGAGCTGTGCCCAGTTAAGTGATTCGTGAAAGGTCCCCTGGTTGACCGCTCCATCGCCGAAGAAACAGGCGGCGATACGGTCCTCGCCACGGTAACGCGCCGAAAAAGCCAGCCCGACTGCAATGGGAAACTGGCCGCCGACAATGGCATAGCCGCCCATGAAGTTGAGCGAAGGATCGAAGAGGTGCATGGAACCACCCTTGCCCTTGCAGATACCGGTCGCTTTGCCGAACAGTTCCGCCATGACACGGCGCGGCTCAGCACCACGTACAATCGCCTGGGCATGCTCCCGATATGCGGAGAGGATATAATCATCCTTATGCAGCCCCGCTGTCGCCCCGACAGCTACCGCCTCCTGTCCGCTGTACAGATGCAGAAACCCCGTGATGTGCCCTTTGGTGTACTGTTCGGCGCATCGCTCTTCAAATTCCCTTGAAAGGTACATCTGCTCATAAAATTTGAGAAGTTCCTGATCAGGGGCGGTTTTACGCAGCTTGGTTTCCATTGGTAACCTCCAAATCATTAACAGCCCGCTCTTGCAGCCACGAGCAAGGGAGTGTCGACATTATGTCACATGACGCCGGAACCCTGTTGGCCGTGCCACAAAAAGTGCAGGTAATAATGTATGCTGACATAACCGTTCCTTCAATGAGTGTTCTGCTTTACAAAGTTCAGTGTTCCACCCGCTAACAGTTCCAGCCGCTGGCGGTCAGAGATGTCAAGCAAAGTGGAGACCTCTCTATCGTTGACAAATACCGGAATCTCGCAGGCTCCGCTTTCGACAAGGTGTCGCACATCAGGAATGGTTATCTGATCTCCCTGTTTGAACAGCTCCATATCTGCCGGATTTTTAAAAACCAGCGGCACTATGCCGAAATTGACTAGATTAGCCTTGTGGATACGGGCAAAACTTTTGACAATTTTGGCGCGGATCCCCAGGAAACGCGGCGCAATAGCGGCATGTTCGCGAGAGGAACCCTGCCCGTAGTTTTCTCCGGCAATGACGACTCCGTTGCCGATGGTCCGCGCCCGCGCAGGAAAACCTGCATCCATCTGTTCGAAAACATGTTCACTGATGGCCGGAATATTGCTGCGCAATGGCAGAACCTTGTTTCCGGCCGGCATGATGTGATCAGTCGTGATGTTGTCACCAAGTGCTATGACAACACCCAACTGTAGTGAATCAGGCAGTGCTTCGAACTCTGGAAACGGGACGATGTTCGGTCCTGTCTTGATCTCAACCGTAGAACCGTCTTCCAGCGGAAAAATAATACCGGAATCATCCAGAAGATAGGTCTCGGGGTTCTGCACTGCCGGGTATGCTGCGCTCTTTCCCAACGTGCGCGGATCGGTGATGACGCCGTATATACCTGATGCCGCAGCCGTTTCAGGCGAACAGAGATATACCTTGTCCCCCTTGGTGCCGCTTCGCCCGGGAAAGTTGCGCGGGAAGGTGCGCAAACTCACCTGATCCGTTCCGGGCGCCTGCCCCATGCCGATGCACCCCAGGCAACCGGACTGATGAATACTGACCCCTGCCATCAGCAACATCAGCACGCCACCGTCCTGGGCAACATTTTCCAACGCCTGACGACTGCCGGGGTTAACGTGAAAATGTACTCCGGGCGCGACCCGATTTCCTTCCATAATCCGGCAGACAGTCATCAGGTCACGGTACGAGGAGTTTACTGAACTGCCGACTATTACCTGATCAACCTTTGTCCCCGCCACATCTGCCACCTTCACGACATTGTCGGGTGATGAGGGGCAGGCGATCAATGGTTCCAGCGCTGAAAGGTCAATCTCGTCGTACTCGTCGTATACAGCCCCGTCATCAGCCGCCAATGGCAGCCAGCTTTCAACCCTTCCCTGTGATTTCAAAAACTGGCGCGTCCGTTCATCCGAGGGAAAAATAGAGGATGTGGCTCCCAGTTCTGCTCCCATGTTGCCGATTGTGGCACGGTCGGTAACGGAAAGTGTTGCCACGCCGGGGCCGTAATATTCGATAACCTTGCCCACACCACCGGTGACCTTATGGCGCCGCAGCATTTCCAGGATAACGTCCTTGCCCGAAACCCAGTCAGGAAGTGTGCCGATCAGTTTGACTCCCATGACCGTGGGGCAGGGGAGGTTAAAGGGGTGTCCGGCCATTGCCAGTGCGACATCCAGACCACCGGCGCCTATCGCGAGAACGGATAACCCGGCCGCAGTCGGAGAGTGCGAATCTGCACCCAGCAGCGTGATGCCGGGGAATCCGAAGCGTTCCAGGTGTACCTGATGGGAAACGCCGTTGCCCGGTCGGGAGAGATGTACGCCGAACTTCATGGCAGCCGATGTCAGAAACACATGATCGTCGGCGTTCTTGTAATCGGTCTGCAGCAGGTTGTGGTCGATGTATTGTGCTGCCAGCCCCACTTTTACCCGCGGCAGTCCCATGGCGATAAACTCCAGCATCGCCATGGTGCCGGTGGCATCCTGCAGCAGGGTATGGTCAATTTTGATTGCAATTTCAGATCCCGGAGTAAGTTCCCCCGCGACGAGGTGTGACTCCAGAATCTTGGCAGTGAGATTTTTTTTCATGTGCGCCACCACCTTTCTTTTTCTCGATTATACTCTGTTTTACGGCAGATGAGCACAGGTAAATTCTGCAATAAACTACTATTTATGCCGAGTTACCTCCCTTTTTCCGTCGGTTTGCTCAGGAGCAGAACCGGCGTACGGCAGGGCTTTAGCGAATAATCAATCTGTTGACCTTGGATGATTGGCGAGGGTATATGTATGTGCAGTGCGTACAGAACACACAATTCAAGCGTATTACGGAAGGAGAGGGGGCGGTATTATGGATTGTACTATTGAACAGTTTGAGAATGTTGTGGCCAAGTTCAAGTTTTTTAGCGAGTCGGTACATATAGCACTTTCATCAGAAGCTGAAGACTTGAGGCAGGAGCTGATTGTGATCTGCGCGGAATTGCTGACGGTGGTCAGAGAAGAAATTCAGGCAGGGCAGGACTCAATAATTTGAGACATCACGCGAGGGTTGCGCACACTCATGTGTCCGGGAACAGTAGCATGTAATAACAAAATGACAGGTACGTAGTTATTTTTATCGAATAGAGAGGGAGGCCACATGGCTATTGATCCAAACAAAATAATTTATTCAATGATGCGTGTCAGCAAGTTCTATGACAAAAAGCCCGTCATTAAGGACATATCACTTTCTTATTTTTACGGTGCTAAAATCGGAGTGCTTGGCTTGAATGGTTCCGGTAAATCTTCTCTGCTGCGAATCATGGCGGGTGTTGATAAGGAATTCAATGGCCAGGCAGTTCTGTCGCAAGGGTATACCGTCGGGTATCTGGAGCAGGAACCGCATCTTGACGAGACTAAAACAGTTCGTCAAATTGTCGAGGAAGGCGTTCAGGAAACGGTCGATCTACTAGCGGAATTCAATGCAATTACGGATAAATTTTCGGAGCCGGATGCTGATTTTGAAAAACTGTGCGATCGTCAGGCGGTTCTTCAGGAAAAGCTGGACCATCTGGATGCCTGGGACCTCGACTCGCGTCTGGAAATGGCAATGGATGCCCTGCGCTGCCCGGATGGGGACGCATCGGTAAAAGTATTGTCCGGCGGTGAAAAGCGTCGGGTAGCGCTCTGCCGTCTACTACTCAAAAAACCTGATATCCTGCTTTTGGATGAGCCGACCAACCACCTTGATGCTGAAACCGTTGCCTGGCTGGAGCATCATCTGCACAGCTATTCCGGAACGGTCATCGCTGTTACTCATGATCGCTATTTCCTTGATAATGTTGCCGGATGGATACTGGAACTTGATCGGGGTGAAGGTATCCCCTGGAAAGGAAATTATTCCTCCTGGCTGGAGCAAAAGCAAACACGTCTGGCCCATGAAGAAAAGCAGGAAACAGATCGTCAAAAAACACTGAAACGAGAACTTGAGTGGATCAGGATGTCACCCAAAGGGCGCCATGCCAAGTCACAGGCACGTATCAGTGCCTATGAGGACATGGTTGCTCAGGAGAGCGAAAAGAACGCCCGGGATCTTGAAATTTACCTGCCGCCCGGTCCGCGTCTGGGAGATATTGTTATTGAGGCGGAAAAAGTGGCCAAAGGCTACGGTGAGCGACTACTTGTTGAAGACATGACCTTCCGTTTGCCGCGTGGCGGAATCGTCGGCATCATCGGTCCAAACGGTGCCGGTAAAACCACTCTTTTCCGCATGATAACCGGTCAGGAACAGGCAGATTCCGGTTCGTTCCGTATTGGCGATACTGTTCAGCTGGCTTATGTTGACCAGAGTCGCGATGCACTGAATCCTGACAAAACCATCTGGGAAGAAATTTCCGAAGGACAGGAAGCGATTCAGCTCGGCAAAGTTTTAGTAAATTCAAGAGCGTATGTATCCCGGTTCAACTTTTCCGGCAGTGATCAGCAGAAAAAGGTCGGAACACTTTCCGGCGGAGAGCGCAACCGGGTACATTTAGCCCGAATGCTGAAGAGCGGTGCCAACGTCATTCTGTTGGACGAACCGACCAATGATCTGGATGTTAATACGATGCGTGCGCTGGAAGAGGCTCTGGAAAATTTTGCCGGATGTGCGGTCGTTATCAGCCACGATCGCTGGTTTCTCGATCGAATCGCCACACATATCATGGCGTTTGAGGGTGATTCTAAGGTTGTCTGGTTTGAAGGGAATTATTCAGAGTATGAGGATGATCGCAAAAAACGACTGGGGGCTGCTGCCGATATCCCTCATCGCATCAAATACCGACAGTTGACACGATCCTGACTCTTGAAAACGAGTCAGCCGTGCTGTTCCATGCTGGCCTGCATCAGTTCGATAAAGGCCAGTCTGGTTTCGGGGTCTTTAATGGAGGCGGATTGTTCTTCAATCCGGGCATGTTGGCGAGGAGTCAGGGGGCGGATTTCGGTAATTTCATCAGGAGCTTCAGCGATTGGTGGCTCAACTCTGCCTGCCTTGAGTACGATGTCACGAACAACCTCGGCACCAAGGTGACTGTTAAGTTTCTCTTTCATCATGGCAATCATGAAACGAAGTTCCTGCATCCATGGAGCGCTGGAAACAGCTACCGTTAAGGTGCCGTTAATAATCCGCATCGGGCGGGCCCGACCGGCAATTGCTGCTCCGACAACGTCCGGCCAGATACGCCATATTTCTGCTTCGCGTAACCGCTCAGCCAGTCCAAGGCCTGCCAGACTATCCTGCACAACTCCGGACAACATGCGGGGAAAGGGCATTCTAGGTCGTTTTGGCATTCTGCTTTCTCCGACGACTTGCTCTGCCGCCAATAATCTGCCCCGCAAAGGAACCGAACAGCGTAAACGGGATGAAATGCCAGCTAAGCCCTGCTTTAATGCGCAAAAGCACAATAAAAGGGATCGGCAGATGTATCAGAAGAAACCACATGAAGGAATATTTTGTGTAATTTTGGCGAATGTAGCCGCAGGGAATACTTATGACTAAAGCAAGGATAACCAGCCCGATAATGAGAATTGCGCCTTCCATGTACTGCTCCTTTCCGGGCATAGTAGGAACTCGTATGGTTTTTGTCAATCAGCTTTGTACTGTGGCAGACATAATATGCCTAAATTACGGGAGACCGGCACTGTGATTCAAAATGGACAAATACTTGCGGTATTTAACTCAGCACATCGAGTCATGAAAGCTGAAAATATTCTCAAAAGTTACGAGTTTGCTATTATGCTTATACCTGCTCCGCGAGCACTTTCAACAGACTGTGGCCTGGCGATTCGGTACAGTGCCGATATTTATGACAGCGTACTGCAGACACTCACTGCAGAAAAGCTTTTGCCCACTGTTATTTATCTGAAAAAAAGTGATTTGCATTACGAACCACTTTGGAATGCAGATGATGCTCACGTTTCGGATGTTTTATCCGAATAATGGCGTCTGCATGGCAGGGAAGGCGCACATCCCGGGGAATGAAATATCCGTCGAACCCGGCCTAATACAGCTTTAAAAACAAATAGTTCTTGACAGGGATGGTGCTGCCCTTTATATTGATTCCCTTTTGGAATAACTCTGCATCCGGGGCAACGAAACCTACATGTTTGATAGCTTATCCGACAAACTCGAATCAGTCTTTAAAAAGCTTCGCGGTCAGGGAGTAATGACTGAGGAGAATATCAGGGAAGCGTTGCGTGAGGTTCGCCTGGCTCTTCTTGAAGCTGACGTCAACTTCAAGGTGGTCAAGGATTTCGTTGAGAATGTCCGGAGTAAAGCCGTTGGTACTGAAGTCCTGACGAGTCTGTCGCCGGGGCAGCAGGTTATCCGGATTGTTCATGACGAGCTGGTTGCCATTATGGGCGGAGGCGAGGATAATTCGCTTGACCTCGCCGCAAAGCCACCTGTCGCCATAATGATGGTCGGTCTGCAGGGAGCCGGAAAGACAACTACGTGCGGCAAGCTGGGCAATCTGCTCAAAAAACAGAAGCGCCGATTGCTATTGGTACCGGCGGATGTGTACAGGCCTGCTGCCATTGAGCAGCTGAGAACCGTGGGACGCCAGCTCGGTCTTGACGTCTTTGATTCGACTGCTGACCAAAAACCTCTTGATATTTGTGTCAACGCCATGAAGTATGCTGAGCTGAATGGTTTTGATACGGTCATACTTGATACCGCCGGACGCCATCAGATTGATGACTTTCTGATGAACGAACTGAGCGAAATTAATGCTGCTGTCCAACCGCGTGAGATCCTGTTTGTGGCTGATGCAATGACGGGGCAGGAAGCCGTCAGCATCGCAAGCGGGTTTAATGATCGTCTCGAAATAAGTGGCGTTGTCCTTTCCAAGTTGGACGGCGATGCAAAAGGTGGAGCAGCACTTTCCATTAAAGCTGTTATCGGCAAACCGATTAAATTTGTCGGGCTTGGTGAAAAGCTTGATGCGTTGGAAGTATTTCATGCGGATCGGCTTGTCTCGCGTATTCTTGGGATGGGTGATGTTCTTACGCTTGTTGAGAAGGCACAAACGCTTTTCGACGAAAAAGACACCATACTTCTTCAACAAAAACTAAAGAAAAACCAATTTGATCTGGAAGATTTTCTTGCCCAGATGCAGCAAATAAAAAAGCTCGGATCGATTGAGTCGATAATGGGCATGATCCCTGGTATGGGCAAAATGATGAAGCAGATGAAGGGTGCCCAGCCAAGCGAAAATGAAATCAAGCGCATTGAAGCAATAATTCGCTCAATGACCAAAGTCGAACGTGCGAATCATAGTATAATTAACGGCAGTCGTCGCCTGCGGATATCAAAAGGCAGTGGCACGACGGTGCAAGAAGTCAATCTGCTTCTTAAACGTTTTACGGAAGCACAAAAAATGATGAAGATGATGCAAAAACTTGGTCCAAAGGGTCTGCTCAAAGGAATGGGCGGGCTTGGAAAAGGAATGATGCCGTTCCAATAAAAAGTTTAAATCAGGTGTTCACAAAATACATCTAACGAAGTACAAAATCAGGAGGAAACACCAATGGCTACAAAAATCAGGCTTGCACGTGCAGGCGCTAAAAAAAGACCTTTCTACCAGATAGTTGTCGCAGACGAACGCAGTCGCAGAGATGGCAGCTTCATCGAAAATGTAGGTACATACGATCCAACAAAGAACCCGGCTGTTGTTAAGCTGAAAACAGAACGAGCAGCTGATTGGCTCAGCAAGGGCGCACAGCCGACTGATACGGTTCGTCAGCTTTTGAAAAATGCCGGTCTGTTAGACAAGGTACCAGCAGCGACCGCTTAACGTATCCAGTTCGTCCGGTCCGCCGGTCACTCTATATGAAACAGCAGAGGACACCGCCATGAAGACTCTTGTTGAAAGCATTGCACAGGCACTGGTTGATGACCCGACTCACGTGAATGCAACTGAGGAGACAGAAGGGGATACTCTGGTTATTAGTTTGACCGTTGCCAAGGATGACATGGGACGAATAATCGGCAAAGAAGGTCGAACGGCCAAGGCAATTCGAACTATACTGAATGCCGTCTCTACAAAAGATCACAAGAAGGCAATTCTAAAGATTGTAGAATAAATGACAGATCAAGAAGAAATGGTTCCGGTGGGTAAAGTCAGCGGAACACACGGAATAAAAGGGCTTTTGAAGGTCTATTCCTATTCCGGGAACATACAAAGTTTACAGTCTGCAAAAACCGTTTTCCTTAAAGGAAAGGACGGTTTGGTGCATGAATATTCGATCAAGAGTATTGCAAGCCATGCCGGCGGCTTCATTTTAGGTCTGGCCGATTTTTCAGATATAAATCAGGTCCTGTCCTTGACAGGATCAGAACTGTGTCTGAGATTAAGCCAGTTACCGGTTCCTGATGAAGATGAATATTACTGGCGTGACTTGATAGGACTTACCGTTCACACGGATCAGGGTGTTGAATTGGGTACACTTGTGGATATTTTTGAAACCGGCAGTAATGATATTTACGTTGTACGTGGGGCGGCTAAAGAATATTTAATCCCGGCGATTGCTGATGTCATTTATCTCATTGACGTACCGGGGAAAAAAATGATTATCACCCCGCTTGAGGGTCTGCTTGATCTATGAAGTTTGACATCCTGACTCTTTTTCCCGGGATGTTTGTGGGTCCTTTTGATGAAAGCATTATCAAAAGGGCTAAAGATAAACAGCTCATTGACATTTCGCTTCACAACATCCGTGACTGGGCAACCGACCGTCATCAAACTGCAGATGATGCTCCGTACGGTGGTGGTGCAGGAATGGTTATGAAAGCCGCTCCTTTGGCCGATTGCATTGAGTCGGTAAAAGCACTGCACCCTGCGTCAACAGTAGTTCTTACGTCCCCTCATGGACGACAACTCACACATAGCGTCGCCTTGGAGCTTGCGGAACGACCTGGTTTGATCATTGTGTGTGGTCGTTATGAGGGTATCGATGAGAGAATTCGATCCGTCTACGCTGAAGATGATATTTCGCTTGGTGATTATGTCCTCTCAGGTGGAGAAATCGCCGCTATGGCGCTTGTTGACTCGATTACCAGATTGATTCCCGGCGTGCTTGGCAGTAACGAATCCGCTGAGACAGACTCTTTTGGTGACGGCTTGCTGGAATACCCGCATTATACTCGTCCGCCTGAATTTAAAGGACTGGCTGTTCCCGCCCCTTTACTTTCGGGAAATCATGAACTGATCAGAAAATGGCGCCGTAAAGAATCGTTACGTAAAACCAAGGCACTGCGACCTGACCTGCTCTCAAAAATCATTCTGACACGGGAAGACCGGAAAATGCTGACGGAGATTGAGCGGGAGGAAGCCAATGGAGTGTAACAATCTGGCTGTCGCGCTTGTTCATTTTCCGGTTTACAACAAGCACCATGAGGTAGTCACCTCCGCGTTAACGAACCTTGATCAGCATGACATTGCACGTTCATCAAAAACATTCGGACTTGACCGTTTTTATATTGTGACCCCTTCCGAGGAACAGCGAAAGCTGGCTGAACGAATAAGTGGTCATTGGCAGCAAGGGTGGGGAGCTGATTATAACCCGGACCGTAGACAGGCCCTTGATATTGTTCGGGTGACTCCAACGATTTCATCAGCTGTAGCAGATTTTCAAAATGGATTTGATAAAGTGGTCAAAATTGCGATTACCGGAGCTGCCCAGCGCCCCGGCTCAATCGCTCTGAGAACATTCCGGAATCTTCTTCAGGAATCTGACCAGCCGTATCTGCTGCTGTTAGGAACCGGATGGGGGTTGACTGATGAATGTTTTGCAAGCGCTGATTTGATACTTGAACCAATTGCAGGAAACGGAATTTACAACCACCTCTCTGTTCGTTCTGCAGCAGCAATAATGCTTGATCGACTTAGAGGCAATTAAAATCGAAGATAGACAAACTCACAAACCGGGCATAATACAGGAGGAAGGTAACCAATGAACACCATCGATTTTCTGGAATTTGAACAAATGAAGAAGAATGTAATCCCTTTCAAAGTCGGGGATACAGTAAAAGTACATGTAAGAATCGTTGAGGGAGACAAACAG
Source organism: Geobacteraceae bacterium (assembly GCA_043743795.1). Taxonomy (GTDB): domain Bacteria; phylum Desulfobacterota; class Desulfuromonadia; order Geobacterales; family Pseudopelobacteraceae; genus JACRCG01. The sequence continues at coordinate 4,466 of JAYTVV010000157.1, read as the reverse complement.
CGTATTCAGGCTTATCAGGGTGTTTGTATTGCCCGCCAGAACGGCGGTGTGCGCGAGACCTTTACTGTTCGTAAAATTTCCAATGGTATCGGCGTTGAGAGAACATTCCCGCTTCATTCACCAAATGTTGAAAATATTGAAATTATGGTCCGCGGTCATGTGCGTCGCGCCAAACTTTATTACCTGCGTAAATTGCGCGGTAAAGCAGCCAGGATTCGCGAGAAAAAATACGTACCGGTTGCCAAATAGCATAAAAAAGCCCCGCAAAAGCGGGGCTTTTTTATTATTAGTGTGTCTGAGATATGTATCTCGCTATTCTGACTGCGAATGACTTTGTTAACGCTTTTCTCCTGTTTTAAGGGTCAGGACTGATTTATGAAACAGCAAGGCGAACTTTTTCCGGCAGGTCTTTTCGACATGTTGGCATTTGAAAAAACTGAATACGGCAACGGATACAAATCTGTTGCAGGAATAGATGAAGCCGGCCGGGGTCCGTTGGCTGGGCCGGTAATGGCTGCGGCAGTGATTTTGCCGGCCGGTCTTTCAATCAGCGGCGTCGACGATTCAAAAAAACTATCTCCCGGAATGCGTGACAAGCTGTACGGTGTCATTATGGATCAAGCGCTGGCAGTCGGAATCGGTATAATCAACCCTGATGAAATTGACCGGATCAATATTCTACAGGCAACCCGCCGTGCCATGCTGATTGCCGTTCAGCAACTATCTCCTCAACCTGATTACCTTTTAATTGACGGGATCACCGCCATTGACAGCATTATTCCTCAGAAAACCATAAAAAAAGGTGATTCTGTAAGTCTTTCCATCGCTGCCGCCTCAATTATAGCCAAAGTAACCCGGGACCGGCTTATGATCGAGATGGATGCAACGTATCCGGGGTATGGATTTGCCGGACACAAGGGGTATGGAAGCGCCATGCATCTGGAAGCGATCAGAAAACTCGGTCCGTCCCCTATCCATCGGCTAACGTTTGGCGGCGTCAGGGAGCATGTGGTTTGTTCCTTTTCCTGATTACATTTCTAGCACTTTACGGCGGCATGCATATCTATGCTTTTTTCAAACGAAAAGACGCACTTCATCCACGACCTCATCTGACATGCTTCCTGATTTTCTGGATGTTTCTGATGGCTTTCACCCCGCTGCTTGTCCGTGTTGCAGAACAATTCGGGATGGAAACAGCCGCTCAGGCTATCGCATGGCCCGGTTATCTCTGGATGGGATTCCTCTTTATTTTCACATCTGCGTTATTCTTCACTGATGTCGTCCGTCATAGTGTTCGTTTCGTAACCAGTTCTGCTCCCCGTCAGTTGCCGGAATTTTTATCACCGCGAATAGCCACCGTTGTTGTGCTTGTAGTTGCCGTAATCGCCAGTATGTATTCCTTCATTGAAGCAGGTCAAATCCAGAGCAGGCACGTTGTTATCACCTCTACAAAACTCCCGGCGTCAACATCCAGAATCAGGATAGTACAGATATCGGATGTGCATATCGGCCTGCTTCTGGGAGAAAAACGTCTTCGGCTGATTCTCGACAGGATTAAAGAAGCCGGTCCGGATATCATTGTTTCCACCGGTGATTTAATCGACGGTAAACTAAACCGTGACGATTCGATTTCAGGACGTAATCCTCTCGCAGCATTACTGGCTACTGCACGGGCGCCACTTGGCAAGTTCGCCGTAATCGGCAATCATGAGGTATATGCCGGGCTTCTTCAGGCGCTCGCCTTCAGCCGTGCAGCAGGCTTTACAACGATCAGGAACCAGTCGCTGCAACTTGCAAACGGCATAACAATAACGGGCATTGATGATCGGGCCATCAATCCGAAAGCTCTTGCTGATACAAATGTTGAAAAGAATCTTGTCAATGCGGTGCGGAACAATTCGATGCATCTTCTGCTGAAACACCGCCCCGAAATACTGACAGAAAGCGACGGTCATTTTGACCTGCAACTTTCCGGTCACGTTCATGGCGGACAGATATTCCCGTTCAATTTCCTCGTCAAACTCAAACATCCGATTCCATGCGGCATAACCACAACCAAATCCGGTTCACTCATCTATGTTTCACGAGGGACCGGGACCTGGGGGCCTCCCATGAGATTATGTGCTCCACCGGAAGTTACTATCATCGATATAATTCCAAAATAGTTCGAAGTAATCCCCTTTCACATAAATATTAAAAATGTTGCATTATTGGTGCGATAACCCTATTCTCGCGCTGGGAGTACGCTATGATATCCAGTAATGAGACAGTAATACCGCCAACGTCCACTACCCCTCTGGAACTGGTTCCACTTGAACAGGAGGCCGGAGTTCTCGCAACGTTGCTCCTGAAGTTGGGCATTATCACGGAGAAACAGCTCACCTACGCCCTCCGTATCCGTAAGAAAATTTCCACTCCTCAGACCATGCTGGATACACTTATTGAGCTTGACTATGTTGAACGTGACCAAGTCAAGTCAACCTTGCGCAACTCCAATTTGAATGTGAGGCTTGGTGATCTGCTCGTTGAACTCGGCTATTTGAGCGATTCCAGCTTGCGTCAGGCACTCGGCCTGCAGAATGAGCCCGGAAACACGAAACGTATTGGTGAAATTCTTATTGAAGGTGGCTTTATTGAGGAGCGCCGGCTGCTTGAAACGCTCTCGTATCAGTTGGGATACCCGGTTATCTCAATAGACTTCGGTAAACTTGACAAGGCTCTCGCAAACATAATACCCCACAATATCTGTGCTCAATTCAGTATCCTTCCGATCGAAAAAGACGGCAATATGGTTGTTGTCGCATTTGGCGATCCGCTTGACCTTCAGGCGCTTCAGGCAGCTGAACGTTTTCTTGGTAAAAACTTCAAGCCGGCTATTACATCCAAAGCAACGGTTGTGGAGGCACTCTCTGCACTTGAGCGAACATCGTCTCAGACCCCGGTTGCAGCAGATGAAAACACCATCATCGGCATAATTAATACAATTCTGGATGACGCAATCTCTGAAAGTGCAAGCGATATTCACATTGAACCTATGGATACCCGGCTGCGCATTCGTTTTCGTCGTGATGGCGTCATGCAGCACTACAAGGATTTTCCCCGCGAACTCGCACCCCAGCTTTCGACGCGTATCAAGGTCATGGGTAAGGCCGATATTGCTGAAAAACGGCGCCATCAGGATGCCCGCATCCTTTTCAACAGCCTTAAACACGGCACAAGCCTTGATCTGCGAGTTTCAATTTTTATCACGATCTACGGAGAAAAGATTGTATTGCGGCTTTTGAGTAACAAAGCCACGCTTCTCGATATTAAAGATATCGGCATGGCACCCCGTATGCTGGAAAACTTCATATTCAATGCTGTCGAGACCCCTACCGGCGTCGTTATCATAACCGGGCCCACCGGCAGCGGCAAAACCAGCACTCTGTACAGCTGCATAAATTACGTGAACGATATCCATACCAGTATCATCACAGCTGAAGACCCGGTAGAGATCGTTATGGATGGAGTTTGTCAGTGCTCCATAAACCCGAAAATAGGAGTCACTTTCGAGGAAACCCTGCGGCACATCGTCCGCCAGGATCCGGATATTATCGTGCTGGGAGAAGTCCGCGACAAATTTTCCGCTGAAACAGCTATTGAAGCGGCTCTCACCGGGCACAAGGTATTTACCACGTTTCATACTGAAGACAGTATCGGAGCCTTGACCCGTCTCATGACCATGCAGGTTGAGCCATTTCTTATCGCCTCGACAATTACCTGTATAGTTGCTCAAAGGCTGATGAGGAGGATTTGTCCTGCATGTGCGGAGCCATACACCCCTTCGCCGCTTGACCTTAGTCGCATGTTCGTTACGGCAAAGGATATTGCAGGTGCAAAGTTCAAGCAGGGACGGGGATGTAAGGCCTGTCGATTCAGCGGTTACAAAGGTCGCGTGGGTATCTTTGAGTCACTGATTCTGAATGAAGTGATAAGTGACGCTATTCTCCAAGGTAAAAGTTCTCTGGAAATCAGAAAACTAAGCATAGAAACAGCCGGACTGGTGTCTCTTTTCGAGGATGGTTTGGTAAAGGCGTCACATGGTCAGGTATCGGTAACGGAAATCATAACTGATTTACCGAAATTGGGTAAACCGCGACCGCTTGGTGAATTACGTAGAATATTGGGAGTCAATGAATGAGTACTGAGAAGCCATTAGTAGCCATTATAAACGAGCATCTATCCGGCGATCTTACAGAATTGCCTGTTTTTCATACGATTGCCGTTCGCCTTCAACAGGCGTTGTCAAAACGGCAATTCACGATTGATGAGATACTTGAACTGATCAGCGAAGATCAGTCACTGGCCGGCAAGGTGCTCAGGGTTGCCAATTCATCCTACTATGCCGGTCTCTCAAAAGTTGCCACCCTTAAAGAGGCTATTGTTAGGCTCGGTGCCCAGGAAATAGCCAATGTTGCTATGATGGC
>JAYTVV010000156.1:0-14862 GCA_043743795.1 Geobacteraceae bacterium | reverse complement strand
CACAGCACTTAATGCCTTTGTTGGCAAAAACTGCGATGATTGCCACGGTTATCCACCAGTTCCAAGAAACATTGGTTGGGTTTCCGGTACTAACTTCGCTGCCGCTGGTAACTACATCAACGGTAAATTCGAAGATTACTCAGGCGGTGGTGGTGCTCACGTGGCTGATGCTCACGTACTCAAAACCGCTGATAGAACTGCTGGATGGGCTAACTGTACTAAGTGTCACGCCGATGGACCAAGCGCACACAATACAACTACTCCAGTCAGAGCCAACGTCACTAACGTATCCGTAAAACTTAACACTACAGTACGTAGCAAGTTCAGCAACGGTGCACAGATGACCTACTCCAGTGCTAAACTGGTGGCAGTACCTAATAACAAAACAGGCACATGCTACAACACTGCCTGCCACTTCAAGCCTTCACCGAAGTGGAGTAACATGGTTAACCATTAAGAAGAAGTAGCTGTACAGGAGGGTGGGGCGCCGAGGCGCCCCACCTTTACTCATAACTCTCAATAATGTAAAAAGCTGATATTTAAAGGAGTTGATAATGAAAAATAATCTCAGGGTGGGAAATATCAAGCGACCAGGAAACGTCTGGCTGATCACGCTGATGTTACTATTCATTGCAACCTGCGCAGCGGCAGCACCGCAATATACATTTACCTGTGTATCCTGCCACGGGACACCACCGACTGACAGCGCGACCAGAGACGTCAACTCGGGAAATTTTGCCGGTAATCATTCGACCCACTCCACCGCAAACATTTTAAGTTGTAACAAATGTCACATAGGACCAACTACCAGTAACCCTGCAGATATGTCGCACAAAAATGGTCAAATCAGCCTTCTTGCAAACATAAATTCGTCAATTCAAGGCTCTGCTCAGTATGCCGGTATAGCAACCTTTAAAAATCAGACATCACTACCCGTTCTAGGTACCTGTACGAATGTTAACTGCCATTTTGAAAAAACCACAATAACCTGGGGTACCACACCAACCTGGGGAAGTACCAAATTAGTGAACGATAATAGTGCCAATTGCGCGCAGTGTCATTTGTCAACAGGTTTGACGACTGGTGCGCATCCAGTGCACATAACCGACCTTGGTGGTTCACTGACTGCCTGTAACAGCTGTCATAGAAATTTCAACGGTATCGCTGGCACAGCCGCCTTCCTGCACGCAACCAGCGTAGCGGCATCGATTACTCTTCAAATGTCTCCCGGTACCTACGCCGGTGGACGAACTGCCAGCAACTATTTGCCAAGCCGCGCAATTTCAGCTACGGGCACCTGTTCCGCTACAAATTGCCATGGTTCGGGCGCACCTGCCTGGAATGCAACTACTGGAACCCCGGTAAATGGTTTCCCGTATTCGACTGTCCAATGTACAAAATGTCATGGTTCGGCAGCTGCCCCTTTCTACTCAACTGCAATTCCTAAGGTTAGTGCTACCTCGGATCCCAAAGTAGGCGCACATGCCGCCCATCTGACCGGTAGCAGCAATATCAGTAACCCAATCGCCTGCACTGAATGTCACATTGTTCCTGCCTTGGTCGGTGACGCAGGGCACATGAATGGATCCACCATAATTTCATTCACCGGTCCGATTGCTACCGCCAATGGCACATTACCAACCGCCTCAACGACTACCTGCGGCACTACCTGGTGTCATGGCGGCAACACAACTTCTCTGCCACAGAACATTCCAGCGAGAACCAGTCCGACCTGGAGCACACCATTTGTTACCGGTACATCATCACTGGGAACCGGTGGATCCACGGGATCGGGATACTGCGCCAACTGCCACGGATATCCACCAAGCAGCCATGCAACAAACCTCACTGTTTCAGCCTGTAACGGGTGTCACGGCCACCTGAACACGGATGGTTTGACATTTAATTTAAAATCCAAACATATTGACGGTACAGTTGATGGTAGCTCAACCTCATGTGCAGGTTGCCATAGTTACGATACTACAAACGGCGGCACTACCTGGGGTAGCACAAATTATGGTGGATTCAACGAAGGTATTGGCGCGCACGCCAAGCACATTGAATACATCAAGAAGCGTTGGAAGATAACATTAGATCCGAATGCAGACTATATTGTCGGTTTTGGTGCTGGAAATGCTGCTGCAGTCTGCGGCGTCTGCCACTCGAACAATGCAGCGGCCGATCATTCAACAGGCAATCAGACTGCACCGCGTAATATTAACTTCAACGGTTCAACAGCACGTGCATCATGGTCTGGGGCTCCGGCACCAAGCACATGGTATGGTGGGTCATCTGGAACTTCGTCAAATGGCGGACTTCCAAAGAAATGTTCAAATATCGATTGTCACTACTTCACGACACCATTCTGGTCGACGTACTAAGCGCGGGGGAGATATATTATGGGAAAAGTCATCAAAAAGAAAATACAGGGTATGAGCTGGATAATGAAGACCAGCCTTGTTCTGCTCCTCACGCTAACCTCAATGGTGTTTATGTATGAGGGTTGGTATAAGCCAAAACAGGCTGCAGCTTTGAGTACGGTAACCGCTTGGGCACGTTCTGCTACCGGTACTGCAGGACCTTACTCGGTTACCAATGCATCTTTCAGTTGTGGTGCTGGTACGAACAGATTGCTTGTAGCAGTTGTGACTGCCGAGGCTGGGACGGCCGCTGCTGCAAATGTTACCGCTACAAAAGGTACCGGTATAAACTTTACCACAGCTGTTTCTACTTCTACGGCCCGTGGTCAAGTATGGATTGGGTATCTGACAGAATCTCAAATAACCGGAAATACAAATGCAATCAGTATTACTAATGCTTCGGGGCAAGCATGGACTGGTTCAGATGTTTACCTGACATGCTATGACGGCGTTAGTCAAACTCAGCCACTCGTGACTTCAGGAACCTGGTCAGCTGCAAACGATACAGCAGCAGCAACTTCAAATCTTTCTATTCCAGTAGTTAATGGCGGTGTTGTCGTTTATGGTAACTACAATAACAACGCCGGTCCAAATTCAGTCACTGAAAGTGCTGTTTTGCCTGTTACGCCAGCATGGACTACACCATTTGATGTTGCAGGTACAGGTTATGCTAGTATGGTAGGTGAAAAGCTCATTACAGCCGTAACAACTCCGGTAACTACAACTTTCAACTGGACATCACAACGTTTTGCAAATGCTGCAATCAGTCTTAACCCTGCTTCGGCAGGTAATCTCACTATAACTAACGGCACAAACCCTGCTAGCACGACTGCCACGCAAGCTTCCACCAGCAACGCTATGAATGGTTTTTCAACATTTATGAGTGCGGGTACCGGTAGTCTTGCAACGATGACACTAACAGGAAGTACAAACTTTACCTCCGCAAACGTTACTGGCATCAGGGTGTATCATGATTTGGGAACCGCTGGTGTTTATGATGCTGGCATCGATACCCTCGTTCCAACTACCTATGTACACACCGGAACTAACCCGGTTATTACCTTTACCGGTGGTGAACCACAGGATACCACTACACAGAATTATATTATTGTAGTTGATGTGTCAGCAACTGCTACTGTCAGCAATACCCTTTCGGCAACGGTTTCAGCCGTAACGGGTACGGTTGGTACACCTACTATCAGCGACTCTTCATCAGGTGTACTTACTGTCGCTGCAGGCGCTGGGTTGACCGTTACCAATGGCACTAATCCTGCCAATGCCAATGCCGCACGCAGTTCCACCAATAATGCGCTCGATGCCTTTACCATGGTCACCACAAGCGGCGCGGCAACCATCAATACACTGACTCTGACCGGCGGTGGGAACTTTTCCACAACCAACGTCACCAATCCAAACGGCGTAAAGATTTATCAAGACAATGGTACCCTGGGCGTACTGGATGGTGCTGATACCCTGATTCCGACCACATCTTCCATCACCGGAGCAGTCGCAACCATCACGTTCACAACCCCCGAGGCAATTAACACAACCTTGCAGAATTACCTGGTGGTTGTGGATATACCTGTCGGTGCTACACTTGCAAATACGCTGACCGGCACAATTACTGCTGCAACCGGTAGCGGTTATATTGGCACCTCATTTACCGATTCTGGATCTGCAACCTTGACTATTACGGCCGCCCAGACCCTGACGGTTGGTAATGGAACGAACCCAATCAATGCTAATATTGGTGCTGGCAGCGCCGCTTCACTTGATTCATTTACTCTGGCTGTCAATACCGGATCAGCTACCATCAGCACCCTTACGCTGACGGGCAGTCCCAATTTTACAACAACCAACATTCAAAGTGCTGCCGTGTATGCGGATAATGGTGTCGTCGGTACCTACGAAGCCGGTACCGATGTTCTGATTCCTAGCACATACTCACAGGTTTCCGGCGTTGTGGGTACAATTACATTCACTACGCCAGAACCGGTTACGACAACTGCTAAGAATTACCTTATTCGAGTAACTGCTAAGTCCGGTGCGACGTTGGCACAGGCCTTTACCGGCACAGTTACTGCGGCCACCGGCACGGGTATTGGCACCCCAACCTATAGTGATACAGCTTCCGCAACTCTTACTATTACGACGGGTGTTGTTGCAAACATCACAAACTGTGGTGGTTGCCATGGTTTCCCCGGTGGTACAAATGCATTGACCGACGGAACCAGGGGCACTGGGCTTTTCCCGGGTTCACATAATTCTCACGTAAACACCTACACATATACCTGTGACAAGTGTCACCGTAACCCTTCCGCCAATGACCACGCCAACGGTCGGATAAATATGGCAAATCCGATTAACGGTACCGGAATTGCCAAGTACAATAATATTACATCCTTTAACGTAACAAACGCAGCGCCGGTTTTCGGTACCTGTAATAGCACTAATTGCCACGGCCAGGTATCACCTCAGTGGGGCAAAACCCCAACTACTAACGGCACCTGTACCAAGTGTCATGGTGTTATCAATGCGGCGTTTGCTACCATATCTTCTTCAAATATCGCTCCTGGCGGTACGGGCATTGGCACAAACGGTCTGACGACTGGTAACCGTGTCGGCACGCACCAGGCACATCTGTTGGCTACAAAAGGCATCTCACGTAAGATTCTCTGTAGTGCCTGTCATACCAATGTTGTTAATAGCACTGCAACGGTAGCTGCTCACCTGAACCGCACAACTGCCTCAGTTTCACTCAGTGTTCTTGCCGATGGTAGTAAGGCTAAAACTCCTCGCAGCGCCTCCCTTACCAGGGTTTCTGGTCAGATAACGTGTACCAACACGTATTGTCATGCAGGTTATACAGCCATTGGTGCGCAGACACCTAACCCTGCTTTCAACTCAACCTTTCTGGCTGCCAGCATGACCGTCGCGGATTGTACCCGTTGCCATGGTCTGCCTCCGCTAACATCGGGAAGCCATACCGGAAAAGTTGCGGTTACAGCTTTCCCGATAGCCCCAACACAAACATGCAGCTGTCATTCGACACTCAATACTGCCGGTACGACCTACGCAAACATTTTTACCGACTCGACTCGTCATATTGACGGAATCCTTGACGGAGCAGCAGGAGGACATGCGTATCCATATCCTGGTGGTTCTCCGCAGCATAAGATCGATGCCGGTACTACTTGGGCAACTTGCAGTTGCCACACCACAACCGGTACCGGTACGATTACCGACTACAATACATGGCGCACCGGCGGTCACCTGACAGCGACAGCCCCGAACTGTTCCGTCTGTCATATCGGCGGTCTGGCTAATGCCAAGTGCAGCCAGTGCCACGGCGCAGCCGCCAATGACGGCACGGCATCGGCTGGTAAGCCAGGTGTTGTCGGCAGCAACGTTTTCCCCAACATAAGCGGCAGCCACAGTGTCCATATGGCCAAGATTGCCGGTGTTACCTGCTCCAACTGTCATAGTGGATTCGGTACCGGTGCGATCAAGCATGGCTTCGCTAATACAACCACTACAACCAAAGCCAAGATTGCTAAAGTCGGCACCGATGGCAGGCTCAATTTTGTCGGTCTTACGACAACACCAACCTGGGTGCCGGCTACAAACAGCTGTAACAATACCTGTCACGGCAGCGGCGCGGTCTGGGGTGGCAGACTTGGCTGTATTGATTGTCATAATAGCGTGCAGACAACTTCAGCGGCCACACAGTTACTTGATGCCACAGTAGTGTCGCGTCCGATTATTACAAATGATTTTTCTTTGACATCAAGCCATACACGATCACGTGCTTCAAAAGTAGCAACCGATGATGACTGTATTGTCTGCCATATGGAAGGTAATGCAACTACCCATGCAAAAGACACTACTGGCATTCATGGTAATGGTTATGTAGAACTGCGTGACCCTGATACAGGAACAACAATTCTTTCTGTTAACCATAGTGCTGCAGGTGTTAATACGTCTGCTGGTGCTTATGCCGACAATGGTGCAATTGTTGCCAAATTTGTTCGTTTCAAACGTAACCTTGCCATTACTCTTGAAGGTGAGACTGCGACTACCATTAGTGGAGCTGGTATTAATAACTTCCAGGTAATCGGTGGTATCATGAAGAACCACTGTCTGAAATGCCATGATACAAATGGTGCTTTAAGTACAGCTGCCCGAACCCCGGCTGCCATTGCTGCTTTTGGTGCTAATGCTGCTTGGAAGCCTTTCAATGCAACGATTGCTGCTAACAGCCGTACCGGTGATAGTGGATTATCCGGCGGTGTACTTGATGTTTCTGCACAATTTGCTGGTACCAACCGTTCGTTTCATCCGGTACTTGTAAAGCAGAACAACAGCTATGCTTCCGGCACTAAAATGTACACGCCATGGAATGGTGTTGTAAAACCTGGTTCAACTGGTGGTACTGCAACAACAACAGTTTATGGACCACTTATTTCCTGTTGGGACTGTCATGCCGTATCCGGTGCAACGGGTGCAATTACTACAACTGGTGCCCACGGTGCAAATGTGGTTTCTCCAAACGCCGTACAGTTAAGAGGTCAGGTTTATGTTCAGTCAACAACCAATGCGGGTAACCTCTGTAAAATCTGTCATGTGGCAACGTCTTCATTCCCACATGGTTCTGGTTCGGCTCTTGCTGACACATCGAGTTTGATGGATTCTGGCATGTCCTATTTTGCGGATCAATGCTATTTCTGTCATGGTGGGCAATCAACAACAAGTGGGACTGAACCTGCACGTCCTATTGGAGCTGGTGATGCTCATGGGTTCAGTACCAAACAGAATAATACTGCCTTTGCAGCTGTAAATTCAGGTTATGGTTTTGTGCGCTCAAATGTAATTTATGCGACATATACGAATACTACTCGATCTGTTGCTGGTACAACGTATGCAACTGCTACATGTGGTGGTGCGTCATGCAGGAGCAGCATGGATGGTGTTGTTATCTTGCCAGGCGGCGTGTATTAAGACGGTTTGACAATATTAGATGAATTAGCCCCGTCTTTATAGACGGGGCTTTTCTTTGGATAAAATTCAGACGCATTAAATATGAACGTTTATAAGGAAGTAACTATGCGACATGTAGAGATTTCTAGATGGTATTTTTTTTGTACGATTGCCTGTTTATCGAGTTTGTTCTTTTTTGTTTCCTGTAATAAGAATACCGAAAATAAAACTTCGAACATAGAGTCATCACAGGCAGTTGCTTCTACAACGCTGCTTGCGACTATCTCTAATGATGAAAAGCCACATTCTATATCAAAAAGCGAATTACCAAACCATTCAATGCCAGATGATAGTTTAACTGATCTGTTCTACATAGATTTTAATCAACATGGTAAAGGTGTTGCTTACATTGCTAATGTAGGTAATAAAACGCATGTAGTGCATAATGGCGTTCCGGGCAAACTTTTCGACGGGTATAATTTAGCCGCACTGCAAATGAGCCCAGATGCTAAACGTGTGGTTCATGTTGCAATTGCTCAAAAAAAATGGTCAGTTGTAATCAATGGTGTAGCATCGGGGTTATACGATGAAGTTGGTCCCCCTGTTTTTAGCCCGGATAGCAAGCATGTCGCGTATGAAGTAAAGAATGGTGATACATGGAGTATTGTCGCAGATAGTTCTGCAACATCACCGGCACTTTCATATTATGATAAGCCTGTTTATAGCGCCGACTCTTCTAAAATTATGATTGTTGAAAATACACCTGATGATCAGAAAAAAAATATTGTTATCTGCTCTAATAATTTACTGCGCATTGCAGTTATACCTGCTACTGCGCAACCAATGGTTATAAGCGCAGATAAGAACAGAGTAGCTGCTGTAAGTGAACAAAATGGTAAATATATGAGCATTGATTTTGCTTTTAACAAGCCAGATGTTGTAGTCAAAGGACCGCTGTATGATTCAATCCAGCACCTCTCAATCAGTAAAAACGGTTCTTCTCTTTCATACCTTGCCACAAAGGGGACAGCAACATATTTGATTCTGGACGGTAAAGAAGAATTGCTTCCCGTTGGTGAATATCCGTGGCCACCGGTTATCAGACCTAATGGCAAGGGTGCAGGTATTGTTATTTCTGATAAAAGTGGTGCCTACCTGTATCAGGCTTTTTCATCTGGTGGAAAAGCATCAAAACACTATAAGGAGGCAGCGGATCTTGCATATAGTGACGATGGTGTTAGCTTGGTGTACGGTGCGATACAGAATGAAAAATTTATTGCTGTTATTAACGGGGTAGAGGGGCCTCCCTTTGATCGCGTTGTTTCTCCTAAATTCAGTCCTGATGGAAAGTATGTTGTGTATCGTGCTCGTAAAGATAATCTGCGCTTTGTGGTCGTCGCAGATACCACCGGGAAAATTCTTCGCCAGCATCAAGGTTATGAGAGGGTATTTGAACCGGTTTTTACAGCAGATGGCGCTTCTGTTGCTTATGGCGTGAAAGATGGTAAAAAACTTATCTGGAAAGTCGAGAAACTGTAATGTTGGAACATAATTCTAATTTAAATTCAGATATCGAGAATGAAGTATATCCTGTGGAACCTCGGTTTCACCCGGTGAACAAAACCGTTAGATTGATCTATGGTTTTTTAGCTTCTGCGAAATTAGCGATGTTTCTATTGATAGTTATTCTTGGTTGTTGCTTGGTGGGGGCAACTGTTTTTTGTGGCCAGCGGGCTATGGAAGTGATTTTCTCGACATTGTGGTTCAACGGTTTACTGGTTTTTCTCATTGTTAATGTTGCCTGTTGTTTCTTTGGTAGAATTTGGGGGAGAAAGGTAACTCTTATTTCACTTGGTATGATTCTGTTTCACCTCAGTTTTGTTGCTCTGTTTGCCGGTATTATTTATAATAGTTTATTTTATTTTAGAGGTTCATTACGTCTTTCCGAAGGTGAAACATTATTCAACGGTCGCTCGGACAGTTATGATCATATTGAACAAGGACGTTTTTTTAATTTATCAAAGTTCAAGGGTTCTACGACGTTAAATAAAGTTCAGTATAACTACGTTGTCGGCGGTCAGGATAAGCGCATTGCGTATGATGTAATAGTGAGTAATGGTGCACAAACCAGGCATGAGACACTCTATATACTTAAACCCTTTGATTTCAACGGATTCAAGTATTTTAGAGATAAAGAAGGTTTTTCTGTTTTAACTATATTGTATGATAAACAGGGCAAAGAGCTTTATGGTGCCCATGTTGCCCTGCAAAGTATGCTGTTAAAGGAAAACACCTACCGTTATACAAACGGTACAAAAGATGGCGCAAAATATCTCCCGTTTCCTCAACCTCCATCAAATCCACTTATTAATGTGAATGTTACATACCAACCTGATTTGAAAAAAGAACGATCAGGTCATGTAATTTTTCAAGTTTTACCTCTTGAAAATGCTGCGGATGGCAAAGCTGAAAATAACGAAGATATTAAAACAGCTATCGGTGCTAAATATGATGCAGGTATGTATGATCTTTCTGTTAAGGAGGTTCGCTATTGGGCTGGAATGTATGTGCGCTATGAACCCGGCCAGCCAATTGTTCTTGTGAGTCTCTGGGTAGGTCTGTTCGGGATGACTCTAACAACGATGGCTCGAATCTTCAAAAGGCGCACATCAAAAGCTGCTCAAAGCCGGTTGGATTTACCGTAAAGCCAAGTTGATGCCTATCTTTAATCCTCCGACAAAGCATCTCGAACGCTATCTCCTGTTCACCCTTGCCATAACCACCATGGCAGTTTTTAGCCAGGTTCTCTGGCATGACTTTATCAATTATGATGACCCTGCTTTTGTCTATTTAAATCCTTATATTCAGTCCGGTTTGTCGTTTGATGCACTTCGCTGGGCGTTTACATCAGGCTATGAGGCCAACTGGATCCCTCTGACCTGGATATCGCATATTCTTGACGTGCAGTTTTTTGGTCTGAATCCAGCGGGGCATCACGCAGTCAATCTACTGCTGCATACGGCCAGCAGTTGTTTGTTGTTCGTTTTTCTGAAGCGTGCTACAGGCGCATTGTGGCAAAGCTTTGCAGTCGCCTGTCTGTTCGCCCTGCATCCGCTGCACGTTGAATCGGTTGCTTGGATAGCAGAGCGCAAAGACGTCCTCAGTACGTTTTTCATGATGCTGACCCTGAATGCTTATGTGTGGTACAGACAACAACCAGGAGTGGCGAGATATTGCGCGACACTCGCCTGCTTTGCTCTGGGGCTGCTGTCGAAGTCAATGCTCGTTACCCTACCGCTCGTGCTGCTGCTGCTCGATTGGTGGCCGTGTAGTCAGTTTTTGACTGCGTCAGACGCTGTTATTTATCGGCGTACCAACTCCATACGTCTTTTTGTTGAAAAAATCCCGTTTCTGGTGTTAGCAGCGGGGACAAGTGCGATGACGTATTGGGCTCATCATGCGTCAGGGGAAGTTACGCAAGGGTATACACTGTTCTCAAGGATGGGCAAATCCTGTATCGCGTATATGTTGTACCTGTATAAAATGATCTGGCCTGCAGATCTGTCGGTTCTGTATCCTTTCTCCAAATATCCTCCCTCATCCGAAAAAGTACTGTTGTCGTTGTGCGCTCTGCTGCTTATTACCGGAATAGCCTTCTGGCAGCGCTTTCGCTTCCCTTTTCTTGTCACAGGCTGGCTGTGGTATCTTATTACGATGCTGCCGGTGATTGGTTTGATTCAAATTGGGCAGCATACAATTGCTGACCGGTATACCTATATCCCGCTCATTGGTATCTTTGTTATGGTCGCATGGGGAATCCCGTTGTTACTTGAACGATGGCGGATACAACCGCTAATGGTGGGCGTTATTTCTGCAATCATGCTAGTTGGCATGATTACGGTCACTATCGTACAACTTCGCTATTGGAAAAACAGCTTTACTCTTTTTAGTCACGCGGTCGCTGTTACGAACGACAACTGGGTTGCGCAAAACAATCTTGCGCTGGTGTATATGAAAGATGAAAAGTATGATGAAGCGATAATTCATCTCAGTGAATCTATTAAGGCAAAGCCGTCGTATGCACTTGCCTATATGAACTTGGGAGTTGCTTATCGCGGCAAACGTGATTTTCAAAAGTCACTGGATGCTTTTAATTGGGCGCTGGTATTTCAACCAGGCAATGCGACGGTGCATTTTAATCTTGCGTTACTGTATCTGGATTTTGATAAGATTGAGCTTGCTCAAAAGGAGTATCTGATTATAAAAGGGTTGGATGCTTCATTAGCGGAAAAATTGTTAGAATTGGTTTCTACTCCTTCAAATTGAACTGATTTAGTACAATCAAAATGTTTGTCATCTTTTGTTTTGATCTGTTGTTATTGCTTTGATTCTTTGTTCTGCGTGCTTCTGTCCTCCTGGAATACTTTCCGTGTTGCCGGGAAAAGTCAAAAAGAACAGGTAGTCAGTATAGGCTTCTTTTGGTCTGCCAAGTTTATCGAGAGTGATCCCACGATTCAGTCGTGCTTCTTTGTCAGAGGGGTTAACTTCAAGTGCATGAGAATAGTATTGTAATGCCTGATCTAAATCGTCCTTATTAAGTTTGATGTTGCCCATATATGTGTTGATCATGGGGGAATTGGGGTCAAGGGCTAGCGCTTTTTCAAATTCTAGCTCTGCAGTTGCGGTGTTTTGCTCTTTGCTGCTTATGTAGTATGCTTTTCCAAGGCCAACTCTGGCGTGGACGTTATCCGGGTACTGGTCAACAAAACGAGTAAAAAGTGCGATGTTGTTTTTCCAATCTAAGTTTCTTCTTATTGTTATAGTGGCCAAGATAATGAGAAGTATAATGACTATCGCGAGTCCATATTTTCGTGATGTACGTTTTTCTATCGGCAATAATTTGAAAAGTTGATCTGCTATTATTATCCACAGTCCGATGGCTGGCATATACAGAAAACGATCGGCGAGTGGGGCGCCAGGTACGAGGACTATCCCGCTGACAGGCAGCCAGAAGAGTACCAGCCAGGCAACCCCGAAATAACTAATTGTGCTGCGCCCTTTGGTGAAAAGCCAACTGCAACAACCTAGTATAAATAGCCATGTAACAGAAAGAGGCAATGCTAAAAGGTTTAGATCTTCTGGAATCATATAGCGTGATGAGAGCGCTAACGGCCACACTATTGTTTGAAGATAGCGCGGAATTATATAGATATTGTCAAGTAATCGTGTGCCCAAGTCGTTAGTTATATATATTTTTTCGAGAACAGATGTGCCAAAGCCCGGAATGATACTGGTCTGAATACCAAGTTTGCTAAGAGTCTGCCAACGCATAAGTAAGTAAATGACCGTGGCTGCAAAATATGGTGACAGTCGTATGAATGATTGAAGTCCCGCCCCTATTTTGTTCTCGCGAAGATTGAAAGCTTCAATGGCTATAATGAACGGAAGTATCATTAATGTTGTTTCTTTGGAAAACAGTCCAGTCAGAAAGAAAAATGATCCTGCTACGGCGTATATAAAACTCTTTGAGTTGATACCTTTTTTGTGAAGGAGATATGCCGCAATGGAGAAAAAACAGGCTAACATGGTATTACGGCCGCCGGCGTTGAAATCAACACCCTCGCTCTGTAGCGGGTGAACGGCAAAAAGGAGTGCTGTAAGAAGAGCGGCGTAAATATTATCCTTAAAGAAAGACCGTGCGAGGCGGAAAACCAGAAAAGCGTTGGCAGAGTGAAGCAGTACATTGAACAGGCGAATGAAGAATGGGTCAAATCCGTGCAAGCGACCGTCAACGAGGAAGGTCAGGTAGGTAATTGGACGGTAGAAAGGGAGCAGTTGAGTTTTGCTGTTGGTGTCAATACCGCTGAAAAGAGCTAAAATACTCCCTTTAAGAGCCGGATTGTTGACAATGACGCTGTTATCATCCAATGTGAAGCCATTGCCAAGTGAGTTAGCGTAGGTTAGAAAGGCGATCATCGCAACGAGTAGGCAAAGCCTTACATCATTCATTTTTTCTGTTGGCATTGTATTCATTTCAGTTGTATTAAAGGGGTTGTTTGGTAAAACTAGCAAATTTTGAATGGTGGCTACAAGAGAAAAATTTATTTTCGTAACTGATGACAGAGAGTAGGAGAAATTGTAATGTTCAAAGTAACTATGAGGGTAGTTGTTTTTTCAATAGCTCTGACAACTGTGGCTTATGCGAATGAAGCGATGAGTCCACATGGCACTAAGCCCAAAAATGAGATGACCAACTTTCATCCAGCGGTATTGATTGAGCCGAAAGATGCTAGTAAGTACGGTATGGATAACTCCATTAAAAAGAAGAAGTTGGATAACTATCCAGCAGCGACAATTGGTGAAGCATTCGGGAGCTATCGGTTTTTTAAAACCAAGGACTGGAAGGTTACGCAACTTCCCTCCACAAAGACATATATTGATTTTACCGGAATGCTGAAGAAGGGTCTGTTTAGCTTTTTTACGATGGACAAGGGTGTTTCAAAGCAGGGCATAGAAATTAAGTTTGTTGTGTATGAGGATGGTAGGTTTGGAGTTGCTATGATTTCGAAGCTTGATGTTATGACCGACGGCATGATTAAACGATACCCGCTTTCAGATACCAAATCCATATTGGACAGTATCTATGCCAATAAAGAAATCAATTTTTAGTTTTGCGGGGGCACATCACGCATTCGAGTCGTCTGTATGATTAACAATAAAAAAATAGTTGTTATTCTTCCTGCCTATAACGCAGAAAAAACCCTTGCCAAAACCTGGCAGGAAATTCCCTTTGAATGTGTTGATGATGTGATCCTGGTCGATGATGCTTCCAGTGACAATACCGCACGAGAAGCAGAGAGTTTAGGGATTAAAACCATCATTCATACTGCAAACTGCGGCTATGGCGGTAATCAGAAAACCTGCTACCGAGCGGCTCTGGAGCTTGGCGCTGATATTATCGTGATGTTGCACCCTGATTATCAGTATTCTCCCCGGCTCGTTACTGCCATGGCCTCAATGATTGCTTCTGGTCATTATGATGTTGTGCTGGCATCGCGTATTCTGGGCGGCGGTGCGCTGAATGGGGGTATGCCGCTTTATAAATATGTTGCCAACCGTTTTTTGACTGCGTTTGAAAATATCCTTCTCGGCCAAAAACTTTCCGAATATCATACCGGTTATCGTGCTTTTTCCCGCAAGGTGCTTGAGACTCTTCCGCTGGAAACAAATTCCGATGATTTTGTTTTTGACAATCAGATGTTGGCTCAGGCTGTGTGGTACGATTTTCCAGTTGGTGAAATCAGCTGCCCGACAAGATACTTTGCAGAGGCATCATCAATAAATTTCAGACGTAGCATGGTTTATGGTTTCGGGGTGCTGTGGACTGCTTTAAAGTTCAGGCTGGCCAGGTGTGGTGTGAAGTCAGCCCTTTTTGGTTTAGTAACCTGTGATAGTAGGTCATCGG
>JAYTVV010000155.1:0-2467 GCA_043743795.1 Geobacteraceae bacterium | reverse complement strand
AAAGAATCTGGACTCACCCAAGGCAAGCAACAGAGCCCGTAAGGCTGCTGTCGTAATCAATTACAAGGTTTTGCATCAGACAATCTCTTCGATCTTGCCGCCCGGCTTCAACCGGAAGCGGGCGCCGCGCCATTCTACCCGACTGCCCAGAAAAGAGAGTGCCCAACAGAAGAAGGCCAGCATATCCCGCAGCGGCAGCAGCCAGAGCCAGCGGGGAAACAGCCCGTCCCGGACAAAACGCCGGCTGAAGATTGTGCTGATGGTTAGACGCAGGCCGTAGAGCAGGGCAATGGCGGCCAGCCCTGTCTGCAGTGAGGGTGCCAGGACTGCCGCCAAAAAGGCGGCGGGGAAGGGGAGGGTGATGCCTGAGGCCAGGTAACCACCAGGTCGGCTGACCCGCATGGTGCGCGCCCAACGTAGTTGACGTGACAGTACGGTCATCAGGCTTTCGGCCTTCATCATACTTTCCACAAAACAGTCATCCAAGGCAATTCGCCAGCCGGCCCGGTGGGTTTTGTTGCCCAACTGGTAGTCATCGGCCAGGTAATCGGCCAACGCTTCAAAGCCACCGATCGAGGCCAGGGCCTCACGTCTGACCGCCATGGATGCCCCCAGCGCCAAGGAGAGCCCCTCCAGCTGCAGCGCCACCAGGACGTTGGGGATCATCTCGGCGGTAAAGCCGGTGGCCTCCACCGCGGTGGCGATGTTGTGTACGTTTGACGTGCGATAGAGCGAGGTCACCAGGCCGACCTGCGGTTCGACAAAATGTGACGTCACGGATTGCAGGTAGTCCGCTGGGACACGGATATCGCTGTCGCAGACAATGATGATGTCATGCCTGGCCTTGGGGAAGGCGTTGATCAGGTTGGAAACCTTGTAGTTCGGCCCATGGATGGCCGGATTGACCACCAGTGAGATATCATGCCCCGGAAAGTCCCGTATCAACCGCTGGATGACCGGGATGACCGGGTCATCGGCCAAGGCGGCGGCAAAGAGCAGTTGCTGCGGCCCGTCATACACCTGATGGCAGAACGAGGCGAAGTTCTCGTAACTGCCGGCATCCATCCCCTTGACCGGCTTGAGGATGGTAATGCCCGTCGCTGTCGTTGGCCGCGCCGCTACCGTTGGGGTGCCGTTGAAGAACCTCTCGACACAGACCAGTGAGATCAGGCTGTACACAGTCGCTGGCGCGACAAGTATGAATGGTAGCAGTTTGAAGGTCATCTGCGTGTTTTCTGGATCAGCATACTGTAGGGTGCTTCGACCGGCACATTCATCTGGCCCATACGCCATACATGGAAATCGTTGGGTGCCAGGCGGGTCATCCGGTTCTCCAGGGCCGCCCGTTCCTGGCCGCCACCATCATGTCCGGGGTAGACCGTTATTGTTATGATACCGCCTGCGGCCAGGATTTCGAGGGATTGTTCAATGCCCGCCAGGGTCGATTCCGGCCGGGTAATCAGGTCGCGGTTACCGCCCGGCAGGTAGCCAAGTTTGAATACAACTGCAGTGACCGGTCCGGTGCAGTGTGTGGCAATGGTCTCATGGCCGGCATGGATGAGCTCAGTGTTGTTACTATATCCAGCTTTTGCAATTCTTGCGGCTGTCTCGTCAATGGCTCGCTGTTGAATATCAAAGGCCCACACCGTGCCGTTTGCTCCCACCAGACCGGCGAGCAGCAGGGTATCGTGCCCGTTGCCACAGGTGGCGTCGATGACATGATCCCCACTTCTGACAAACTGGTGGATGAGAAGATGCGAGAGGGGAACCGGTCCCCGCAGCAACGGAATGTCAGGTGCTGTATATAGGCTCATGGCGCACGACAGTAGCAGAAATGATCAGGTTTCGCCACCGTGAATTTGATTGCATACCTGTAGGGAAACAGGGTAGTAACAATGCCATGATACTAAAGAAGACAGCGGATACGGTGCAGGGTGGACACCGCCTGGACGAGGCGCTTTCCAGCCTGTTTGAGGCGCTCAGCAAGTCGGAGGCGCGGCGGATCATCGATCGTGGCGGTTGCGCGGTCAACAGCAGTATGGTGCGTGTGGCGTCACGTACCGTCAAGGCGGGAGACGTCATTGAGGTGGGTGTCATGGAGACGGGACGTTTCCGCGATCTGGTGCTGCCACCCGAAGCCCTGCTGTACGAGGATGGGGAGCTGATCGCGATCAACAAACCGGCCGGTATCAATACCCAGCGCACCCCCTATCAGCTCAAAGGTACGCTTGAATACTGGGTCTCCGAGTTTTTCAGAAAGCAGGGGAGCAATGAGCCCTGCCGGGTGATCCACCGGCTTGACCGGGGCACCTCGGGAGTCATGCTGTTTCCCAAGCACAAACGAGCCGCCGCCTGGTTGTCGGCTCGTTTTCACGATAATCTGATGGAGAAGTGCTACTGGGCGCTGGTCAGTGGTCGGGCGGAGCAGGCTGCCTGGACCGTTGACGGTGCCATCGGAAAGATTGGC
>JAYTVV010000154.1:0-3047 GCA_043743795.1 Geobacteraceae bacterium | reverse complement strand
GTAGAGTGCAACCTTCCCAAGGTTGAGGTCGCGAGTTCGAATCTCGTTTCCCGCTCCAAAGATTACAAGGACTTAGGCTTAACTGCTTAAGTCCTTTTTTTTATGTGTACCCCACAGTGCATCCTTAACATGTAGTAGGCTACACTTATAGATGTTTTGGCAGATATGCTGGCGTATGGGCCGGTGCAGAACGGACATATTGGGCCGCCCACGGTGATAGGTGTCCGAGTTCCCGGGCGGCCCGGAGCGGCCAATAGGGATCCCGCAGCAGTTCCCGCGCAAGCAGTACCAGATCCGCTTGGCCTGAACGTATGATGTGATCTGCCTGTGCCGGCGCTGTAATCATACCGACTGCGCCGCTCTTGCCACCTGTCTCCCGGCGGATCTGCTCGGCGAAGCAGGTCTGATAGCCTGCCCCAAGAGGTATGCGTGCATGTGGAGCAGTGCCACCGGAAGAACAATCGATCAGATCAACTCCTAAGAAAAGGAGTTGACGCACCAGTTCAAGAGATTGCTCAACATCCCACCCACCTTCAACCCAATCGGTTGCCGAAATCCTTACCAGAAGCGGCAGATTGTCCGGCCAGATGCCTCTGACAGCGGTCACAATCTCCCGAAGCAGCCTGGTTCGGTTCTCGAAACTGCCGCCATACTGATCAGTTCGCTGGTTACTGAGTGGAGAAAGAAACTGATGCAACAGGTAGCCGTGGGCAGCATGAATTTCGGCAATCTGGAACCCTGCCAGTAAAGAGCGGCAGGCCGCCTGTACAAAGGCTGTCGCAATATCCTTGATTCCATCTTCGGTCAGTTCCGTTGGCACGATACAGCCGTCGTCGAAGGGTATGGCGCTGGGGGCCACAATCGACCAACCGCCTTCCGCTTCGGTTAAGGTGACGGCCCGATTCTCCCATGGTGGAGGTGTGCTGGCCTTGCGGCCGGCGTGAGCCAGCTGGATACCAGCTACGCTTCCCCGTTGTACGATAAAGTGGACGGTACGTGCCAGAAATTCTACGTGATCGTCGCTCCATATTCCAAGGTCCTGCGGACTGATACGTCCCTGCGGAGTTACCGCAGCAGCCTCGGTCAGCACTAACCCCGCCCCGCCGGCGGCGCGGCTGCCATAGTGGACCAGGTGCCAGTCATTGGCAAAGCCATTCACGCTTGAATACTGGCACATGGGTGATACGGCAATCCGATTGGGAAGCGTTATGCTGCGCAATGTCAGGGGGGCAAATAGATGGGACATGATGGTTTCTCCTTATCGGTAATGCCTGCCAGGAGGCCGCCTTGTCAGGCAAGCCTCATGATCTGACCGGCCTCATGTTCAAGCATATCCACCTGTTCCAAGAGATCATCAATACTTATCTGACCTAATTCAAGGCTGGTAAATGTCATATCCCTGACCTCTTCCGGATGGCTGTTGAGATTAGCCATGACATTGGAAAGGCTGATTACCTCCGCCAGTTTCACATGTTCTATGGATCGCTCCGGTGAATGGTGATAACGGATAATATCCTTGATATCACTTCCGAAATTCCATTTCTGTGCCAGTAAATAACCGACCTCGGCGTGGTTCTCTTCTATCAGTTGTACCCGGGCATCCGGTAGCAGCATGTAATCGCTCAGCATGTCCAGCAGGATGGTCTTGCCGATGTCATGCAGCAGGCCGCAAATAAACGCCAGTTCATAGTTGCCACCCATGTCACGGGTGATCTGACGGGCTATCATGCCGCATACGAGACAGTGTTGAAGTACGTTCCTGATTTCCTTGCTGTTGCGCGGACTGAAGCTGCTCATCGCATGAACGGTGACGATACTCATCACTGATTTGAGACCGATGAATACGACCGCTTCTTTCAGGTTCGAAATATGGCCGTGATGGCTGTAGTAGGGAGAATTACAGATTCTCAGTATTTTAGAAACCAGAATCTGTGAAGTGGTTGCGCTTTTTGAGACAGGTGTATAAGCAATAAACCGATCCGAATCGAAAGGAGAGGTTCCATGCAGCATCGCACCCGTTACAGCGCAGAATTCAAGGCCAAGGTTGCTTTGGCCGCTTTGTCGGAGTCAAAGACCCTGTCAGAGCTTGCCAGTAAGTACAAGGTCCATCCCAGCCAGATCAGTAATTGGAAGCAGGAACTGATCGAGAACTCGTCTGAACTCTTCGGCAAGGGCAAGAAGAAAGAGGTCAACCACGATGCCGAAGTGGATGAACTTCACCGTGTGATCGGCAAGCTCAAGGCTGAAAACGATTTTTTGTCCAATCTGCCCGGACTGAACTTGACCGGGCGCAAAAACAAAAGGTGATTGCCGCGGGTCACCCCGAAGTTTCCGTTGAACGCCGCTGCGAGTTACTGGATGTGCCCCGCGCCAGTTTCTACCGTGGTCCGGCATCCGGTCTTCGCTCCGGCGATCTGGAGCTGATGCGCCGCATTGATGAACTCTACATGGAGCAGCCCTGGATGGGGAGCCGTTCTCTGGCAGATCACCTGACCACGCCGGAGAATCCCGTTGGCCGGGATCGTATTCGCCGCCTGATGTTGCTCATGGGCATCGAGTCTCTGGCTCCCAAGCCGGGGACCAGCAGACGACAGCCAAAGCACCCGGTCTATCCCTACCTGCTGCGGGGTATGGCCATTGACTGCCCCAACCAGGTCTGGGCAACCGACATAACGTATATCCCTATGGCCAAGGGCTTCATGTATCTGATAGCCATCATGGACTGGGCCACCAGAAAGGTGTTTTCGTGGCGAATCTCCAACACCCTGGATGCCGACTTCTGCACCGAAGCTCTCAAGGAGGCCCTGTTCAAATACGGCGCCCCGGAAATCTTCAACTCCGACCAGGGGAGCCAGTTCACCAGTGAAAAGTTCACCAAGGTTCTCAAAGCCTGGGACGTGAAAATCAGCATGGACGGCAAAGGACGCTTCAAGGACAACATCTTCATCGAGAGACTCTGGCGCACCCTGAAATACGAGAGAATCTACCTGAAGGCATACGAAACGGGGACTGAGCTTTCCAAAGATCTGACATACTGGTTCAACTGG
>JAYTVV010000153.1:0-1991 GCA_043743795.1 Geobacteraceae bacterium | reverse complement strand
AAAAAAATCGCTTTTCTGGGATACTCGCTGACGCAGCCGGTGGAATTCTTTGCCGGCAAAGGTCGCCCCGGCACGGCACCTGGATTTGAAAAGGTCTTTATTGAGGACATTGGCCAGGCACGGCAGCAGGCCGATTACGTCATCGTCAGTTTTCACTGGGGTACAGAGGGCACAAGCGACATCCAGCCATATCAACGTACGGTTGCCCACAAGGCCATTGATGCCGGAGCAGATGTGATCATTGGCCATCACCCCCACGTACTGCGGGGGATTGAACGCTACAAAACGGGGGTGGTCTTCTATAGTTTGGGAAACTTCGTCTTTGCCAGCAAGGGTAAATCCGCAGACACCAGCGCCATCATCCGTTTGCGGCTGGATGATACAAAGCGGGAGGCGGAACTGCTGCCGCTGGATATCCTCCACCGCCGGGTGGGTTTCCGGCCACAGCCCCTCTCGGGCGATGCGGCGCGAAGCGTCATAGAGCGCTTGAACAGGCTCTCAAAACCATTCAAAACTGAGATTCAGAACCAAGGCGGCAGATATGTACTCAATTTTTAATTCCACATTGGTAGTGATATGAAAATTCTGCTGACAACCCTGCATGCCAAGTACTCCCATGCCTCACTGGCACTGCCATCGCTGGCAGCCTGCTGTCAGGACCTTCCCGGTCTTGCCGTTATTATTCGCGAGTTCACCGTCAATGAACCGCGCGACCACCTGCTGAGAATGATCATGGCAGAACAGGCCGATCTGGTAGCATTTTCCTGCTATATCTGGAACATAGAGCAGACTCTGCGCATCGCCTCCGACATCAAGAAAATTTTTCCGCGGACGCTGGTTGTACTGGGAGGACCGGAAACATCCTTTGGAACGTTCGAATTGATGCACGACCACCCGGCCATCGACTTTGTCATCAAAGGAGAGGGTGAATCTGCCTTCCACCATCTGCTGGAGATTGTAGCGAACCGCAACAGCACCGATCAGTTTCCGGGAGCCGAACTCGAAGAGGTACCAAACCTGTTCTTTCGCGACCGAAGCGATATCGCCGTCGGCCCCCACAGCACAGGGCACATACCGCTCGACAGCCTCCCCTCCCCTTTTGTGGCCGGTCTGGTCGATCTGGAAAAACCGTTGATCTACTACGAAACCTCCCGCGGCTGCCCATTCTCCTGCTCGTTCTGCCTGTCATCCGTCGAAGGACAGGTGCGTTCCTATTCGATGGATCGCATCAGAAACGACCTGCTGTTGCTGATGCAGCGGGGTGTCGCCCAGATCAAGCTGGTCGACAGGACCTTCAACTATGATGACCGCCGGGCAATTGATATCTGGCGTTTTATCCTGGGACACAACCGCCAGAGTCATTTCCATTTCGAGATCGCCGCCGAGCTATTGACCGATGCCGCTCTGGAGGTACTCAGCCAGGTACCGGCCAACACCTTCCGCTTCGAAATTGGCATCCAGTCAGCCTCGCCGGCTACGCTGGAGCAGGTCAACCGCAAAACCGACCTGGGACGCCTCTTTTACATCATCCGTCGCTTGCGGGCCGAAACAAAGATTGAACTGCATCTGGACCTGGTGGCTGGGTTGCCGGGCGAGACCTATGCGGGATTCACTGAGTCGCTCCAGGCCGTCGCCGATCTCCATCCTCACCAGATTCAGGTCGAACCGCTCAAGGTTCTCAAGGGCTCACCCATGCGGGAGATTGCCCGGCGCGAGGATTATCACTTTTCCGGTTTCCCCCCCTACACCATCCTGCGCAATCCGTGGCTATCCTACGATGATATCGGCCGAATAGAAACCGTCGGACGCCTGCTGGACCTGTTCCACAACAACAACGGTTTTACGGCGGCACTGCGCTGTATGCAACAGCACATGAGTTTTGCCGTTCTCTTTGACCGGATGGCGCAACAATCTGGCATCGAAAACCTTTCCGGGCGTTCCCTGCGGCGACTGTACGAACTGTTTGCCCGCCTGGCGGAAGCGTTGCTGCC
>JAYTVV010000152.1:0-7606 GCA_043743795.1 Geobacteraceae bacterium | reverse complement strand
CCGTAGAGGACTTGCACCTCCAAGTCACAAATCAGCTACCACGGCTGATTCGATGGGGCTTACGCCCCACGCGCCCTGCCGGGCGCACACAAAAAAAGCCGCATCTTTCGATGCGGCTTTTTTATAGTGTTCGCTAAAAGCGAATTACTTTGCTTTAGGAGCTTCTACAGCAGGAGCTGCTGCGTCTTTTTTCTCTTCTACTTTCTTAGCTGCTTTTTTTGCTTTTTTAGCTTTTTTAGCTGGCTTTGCTTCTTTTTTTACTTCTGCAGCAGGAGCAGCAGCATCAGCAGGAGCAGCAGCAGGCTTAGCAGCATCAGCAGCGAAAACAACGGCAGAGAAGGAAACAGCTACGAGGGCGGCTACGATTGTGGACAGAACTTTTTTCATTTGTACTACCTCCAGAGAATGTGTTTGATTTTGTTATTGCAGGTGACGTGCCAAAACAAGCTTTGAACGTAAATAACTATTTTTATTAGCATCTATGGATGTTGTACCCATGTAGGATCTGCGACAACTACCCCATACACAACATAGAAAACCTTAAATGCGGTATTGCAGCAACCCGATGCGTGCATGCGTAAACTGCTTTTACTTCAACGGGTAACGTCAAGGAGTTTTCCTGTCCAGGCTCCAGTGACGAGAGACCCTTTTATTGTGTATACCTCCAACGTTTTTGCTATCATGGGACTCAGGGCGCTTTATTTTCTTCTGTCAAACGTCATGGGAATGTTTGGCTACCTGAGGTTGGGCATATCGTTCGTACTGGCCTTTGTCGGCGTCAAGATGCTGCTGGCGGATACCCGCTTTGAAATCCTGATCCAGTTTTCACTTGGTGTGATTTTCGGCGGCCTGTTCATTTCAATTATCACCTCGATCATCATGGGAAAAAAAGGAGTTTATCATGAATGAATTAAATCCCGTTTACACCCGCAGCACAACACAGGTTATTGTGAAACAGAATGCCCTCATCCGGCAGGTATATGCCTGGATGGGAGCAGGACTGGCCATCACGGCGTTTATGGCGCTGGTAACACTTTCATCACCAGCCGTACTCAATGCCGTATTAGGAAACAAAATTGTCTTCTACGGCCTGATGATCGGAGAACTGGCCCTGGTGTTCACCCTGTCAGGTGCAATCAACAAACTGAGTGCCGCAGCAGCAACGCTCATATTCATTGCCTACTCAGCACTCAACGGAATCACCCTTTCAGTGGTATTTATGGCTTACACGGCCAATTCGATCACCTCCACCTTTGCCATTACCGCCGGCATGTTCGGGGCCATGAGTATCTACGGCTCTATAACCAAACGTGACCTCACATCCTGGGGCAGTTTCCTGTTCATGGGTTTGATCGGCATAGTGATTGCCTCGGTCGTCAACATCTTTGTGGGGAGCAGCGCCGTATCATGGGTAGTCTCAGGTATCGGTGTGCTTGTCTTCACCGGACTGACCGCTTACGATACCTGGAAGATTAAGGAAATGGCCGCCCAGGGTATCGAGGGGAGAAAGCCGGCCATCCTCGGCGCTCTGACACTCTACCTGGATTTCATCAATCTGTTCCTCATGCTGCTGAGGTTCACCGGTAGTCGTCGATGAGCGTGGTAAACTTGCCATCGGTATCGTCATGGTCGGATTTTTTTTACGGATTCGTTTTATCTGAACAACACAAGGAGGCACCCCATGAGTGACAACAGCACCTGCCCGGTTACGGGCAAAAGCAGCATCCAGACAGCCGGAGGAGGCACCTCTAACCGTGACTGGTGGCCGAACCAGCTGAACCTCAAGATCCTTCATCAGAATACTCCCCAGGGCAATCCGATGGATGCCTGTTTTAACTACGCTGAGGAGTTCAAAAACCTCGATTTCAACGCTCTGAAAATGGATCTCTACGCACTGATGACCGATTCGCAGGAGTGGTGGCCGGCCGACTACGGTCACTACGGCGGATTTTTTATCCGGATGGCGTGGCACAGCGCGGGCACCTACCGTACCGGCGACGGCCGTGGCGGAGCTGGATCGGGCAACCAGCGCTTCGCACCGCTCAACAGCTGGCCTGATAACGTGAACCTCGACAAAGCGCGCCGCCTGCTCTGGCCGATCAAGCAGAAATATGGCAGGAAAATCTCCTGGGCCGACCTGATGATCCTAGCCGGCAACTGCGCCCTGGAGTCCATGGGCTTTACAACGTTCGGCTTCGGCGGCGGCCGCGAGGACATCTGGGAACCGGAAGAGGACATTTACTGGGGAGCTGAAACCGAATGGCTGGGCGACACGCGTTACTCCGGTGAGCGTGAGCTTGAGAACCCGCTGGCGGCCGTGCAGATGGGGCTGATTTATGTCAACCCGGAAGGTCCGAACGGCAACCCGGATCCGGTCGCATCGGGCCGTGACGTCCGGGAGACCTTCGACCGCATGGCGATGAATAACGAGGAAACGGTTGCTCTTATTGCCGGCGGACACACCTTCGGCAAATGTCACGGCGCCGGACCGGCTACCCATGTGGGGCCGGAGCCGGAGGCCGCTCCACTTGAATCCCAGGGGCTTGGCTGGGGTAGCAGTTTCGGCAGCGGAAAAGGGGGTGATACGATCAGCAGCGGTATCGAAGGCGCCTGGAAGCCCAACCCGACCAGATGGGACATGGGCTATCTGAAGGTGATGTTCAAATATGAGTGGGAACTGGTCAAGAGCCCCGCCGGAGCGAACCAGTGGCTCGCCAGGGACGTGGACGAAGAAGATCTGGTGGTAGATGCCCACGATCCAACGAAAAAACACCGGCCGATGATGACCACGGCGGACCTTTCCCTGCGCTTCGACCCGATCTACGAGCCGATTGCACGAAGCTATCTGCAGAATCCCGAAAAATTTGCTGATACCTTTGCCCGCGCCTGGTTCAAGCTGACCCACCGCGACATGGGGCCCCGCGTGCGCTATCTCGGTCCGGAGGTCCCGGCGGAGGAGCTGATCTGGCAGGACCCCGTCCCAGCCGTCAATCACGAGCTGATAGACGCAGAGGACATCGCCTCACTCAAGGTCAAAATCCTTGCTTCAGGGTTCTCTATAGCAGAGCTGGTCTCGACCGCCTGGGCATCGGCATCCACCTTCCGCGGCTCCGACAAACGCGGCGGCGCCAACGGCGCACGCATCCGTCTCGCCCCGCAGAGTGAGTGGCAGGTAAACCAACCGGAGCAGCTGAAAGTCGTCCTCCAGGCACTTGAGACGATACAGCAGAATTTCAACAGCTCACCGTCAGCCGGGAAGATGGTTTCCCTGGCCGACCTTATCGTTCTGGGAGGGTGCGCGGCCATCGAACAGGCGGCCGGGAATGCCGGGCATGTTGTGTCGGTACCCTTCACGCCGGGGCGATCTGATGCCCTGCAGGAACAGACAGATATTCAATCGTTCGCCGTGCTGGAACCGGTGGCGGATGGATTCCGCAATTACCTCAAGGCCAGATTCAGCATTCCGGCCGAAAAACTGCTGCTTGACAAAGCGCAGCTGCTGACGCTGACCGCTCCGGAAATGACCGTCCTCGTCGGTGGTATGCGGGTGCTGAATGCCAACTCCGGAAAATCCCGGCACGGGGTTTTCACCACTCGCCCGGAAACCCTCACCAATGACTTTTTCGTGAACCTGCTTGGCATGGGTACGGTGTGGAAGCCGTCGAAAACCGACGGCGTTTTCGAGGGGTGCGACCGCGTGACAGGCGGGTTGAAGTGGACCGCCACCCGGGTTGACCTCATCTTCGGTTCGAACGCCCAGCTCCGCGCCGTGGCTGAAGTCTACGCTTGTCAGGACTCGCAGGAGAAGTTCCTGCATGACTTTGTGGCGGCATGGAATAAGGTTATGAATCTCGATCGTTTTGGCAACGCCTGATTGTGGCGTGATTGCCGTTGAGATTTTCTGACAGGTTTATTTCTAACGTACTAATAGTGTGAAGTCGGCACCACACGCATATCAGTAACCATAAAATCCGGGTCTCTGATTGTAAGTTGTTGGAGCAGATGCCCTGAGGCAGAGTCACGGACTTCGACAAAAGCTCGACTTCCGGACTCTGTTCTGGTGTCTGCTTTTTCTGTTATTTTGAATAAGAGATCTGGCACATCAGAGTGTATTTTAATTTTTTTGGTATATATCCGTTTATCAAACTGCTCTTTCGTTTCGTACCGGTATAACCAACCGATCAATCCGGTTACTGCACTCCTGGCTAAAACAGCGTCTGCTGACAGCCACCGCACTTCTTCTTTTTGTGCAGGGATGTCTGAATTTCTATCTTACCGTCATAACTGCCTAACAGAGCCGGGCTGTCCGGATAGTGTTTCCGGCAGTTGCCCTCGATCATTCCCTCATTGAAGTTGGCATAACAGTACGTGCAGCGGAAGTGGCAGGTGTTGTAGATACCCATATCCACTGATTCCACACAACCGCATGCCTGGCGCTGATTTTTGTCTTTGTTGGATGAAGGGCTGCCACCGAACAGTTCCTGCACCAGATTGCCGTCAATACAAGCGCCATGCTCAATGCCGATTGGTGAAAGATCCACATCTTCACTACAGGAAAAGATACACAGATTGTACCTGTCGGCAATTGCCTTGAAGCCGATTGCCAACTCGTTCAGTTCTGATGCCTTTGTCGGAGCGGTTATGTCGTCAAGAATAATGCCGGTGCCTTTCAGGGCATTGTTCAGTCGTCCCTGCCCTTTGCCGTAGAAGTCGTAAAAGCTGAATACAAGGCGGCTGGTAGCACCTTTTAATTGCCTGGCAATCCTTTCAGCCTGCTCAAGATGCCATGAGACCGGCGTAATGCTGCTCAAAATAACCGGGTCATAGCGCCACACCACACGCTCTGCCCCGATGCGACTGGCCAGTTCTATAAATGTGGCGATACGTTCATCAACTGAAGGTGTGTTTGGCTCAAGCGTCTTACTGTAAGGATTGAGGGTGAACTGGAAGTAGTATCGCAGCCCCAGTCGGTCAAGTTCATCCAGATGTTTCATCAACAAAGCCGGGTTTTTAGTCCAGAAGCAGATGGCGTCTACATCTTCCGGCTTCAGACTGAATCCTGAGACTTGGTTGCTGTTGAACGGGTTGACCCGATAGAAAAATCCTTCCCGTACTCGCTTCATGAACCAGTCGCTGTAGAAGGCTGGAATGTCGGTGCGTCTGCTGGCGGAAATAATCATTGGTTACCTCGCTATCTCAAGGGTCAAACGGTGAAAGGTGACATTGTATCTGGCTTAAGGGAAGTAGGCCAACAGATACGCCGACCTGAAGTCAGAATCGTGGTAGGGGATTTGTCGACCGATAGGCATGTTATACAGCTTGCGGATCCGGTACACGGACTCGCGCATATCAACTGCGGCAGACAACTGATTTGATTCTGCAATATTTTTGCTGCGGCAGTGGATAGTTGAAAACCTGCTGAGCGGGGTTGTGTGCAGGGAACGTGTCGTGCCTCCAAGATCAGTTTGCCGATGATTTCGGCTTCTGATAATGGACACGGCAGTGGATAGGGAGTTTTCAAAAAATAATTTTAAAGGGTATAAATTTTATTCCCTTTCTGTGTTAATAATTTGACCGGTAACTGTCGTTCGGCTAATCTATAAAAATCAACGACTGTGGAGAACTACATGAAACGCACGTCTCGTACTATAAGCGAAACCAGAGAATTGACAGACAAAGAACTGAATGAAATCACCCGTGCCGTCGGTGAAGGAGTACGCTCGCAGTCCATCACTGTTTCGGGCATCATTCAGGCAAATCTCAAAGCCGAATTTGCCGCCTGTCGCAAAAACATCTCCAACCGGCTTACTACGGGTAAACCGCTTGCGGCCTAAACTGATTGTCATAGCCGGCCCCAATGGTTCCGGCAAAACGACATTCACACCTCAAATGCTTCAGCATGACTGGGCTGATGGTTGCCTGTTCATAAATCCTGATGAAATTGCAAAGAATGAATTTGGTGACTGGAATTCTCCCGATGCAGTATTGAAAGCTGTTATCAAAGCACAATGTATTCGAGAAGAATGTTTGAAAACAGAGCGGAACATGCTGATCGAATCTGTCTTTTCAGCACCGGATAAGTTGGACTTTATTCAACGGGCAAAAGAGGCTGGGTTTTTTATCCGCTTCTTTTTCATAGGCACCGATTCTCCGGAAATCAATGCCGCTCGTGTAGCCAGACGAGTGCTCCATGGTGGCCACGAAGTTCCCATACCAAAGATAATCTCCCGTTATTCCAAGTCGATTGCCAATGCTTCTATGGCGCTTCAGATTGCTGACCGTGGCTATATCTACGACAATTCAATTACCGACCATGATCCGAAAATTTTATTCAGAACCCGGAATGGCGAGACTTTCAAGACATATTCAGACCTGAAACATCATACCTGGGCAATGATGATGGTTGAAGAAGTCAGCGGGCAGGCAGGCCAATAGCTTCCTGCACCTTCTCCATCAATGTCCCATCTGTCCAAACGGATTTATTGTGGCATTACGCACTTAAAACGGGGAGCGTCCCGAATGGCACTAGTTTAAGAGTTCGCTGCACGATATCTGTTCCTGTGTGGAATCTCTTTCATTTCATGTCTGGGTGCAGTTAAACGCTGATAATTTTTTGGTCTTCGCTTAATACATCTGGGCTCACTTCGCCCCAGGCGTTGTCTGATCGGTGTATTGGTCATCGCATCGTACAAATCGCTTATCAGCCTGAAACGTTCTGCCTTGCTGACCTTTGCCTGATTTAAATGTGGTTCCCAGTTTCGAAGTGCTTGCAAACTGCCCTTGAAGCTTACGACGCGCACTTCAATGTCCGCTTCTTCAGCAGCTTCGTACATCAGGCGCCGGACGCAGTTGTAGGCGATGAAGTGCATCAAGATTTCTTTTCGGATCATCTCCGGAGTCAGGCATCGCAGGATGTCCATCTTCATAGTTGTCTTGATGTCACGAAAGAACAATTCTACATCCCACCGCTTGAAGTAAATTCCGGCCAGCTCTTTTACCGGATATTGCGCAGCATCAAGCAGAGTGGTGACAATGTAAAATGCCTGAGTTCGAAACCCTGGATTGTTTGTCGAAACCCTGATCTGCCTCAAGATCAGTTCTTCCGGGAGTTTTTCCCACTCTGCCTGCGAATACGAGAGAACAGCATTATAGACTGGACGTTTCCATGAGATTAGCAAGTCATCAGGCCCAAGCACTTTGATGCAGTTTGCTGCTTCGACCGGCGTTCTCCGGGCAAGGGTAACGACACTGTCAACGCCCTGTTTTCCAAGGTTTGCAATGTCATAATAACTACAGAACCCTTTGTCCCCAAGAAAAATGTCGTCTTTTTTAAATATGTGCCACTGTTGGCGAAACAGCGGGAGTTCATGGTTCTTCTTATTGCCGATGGCATAACTGAGCAATGCGCCGCTTTCCAACGAAAAACAGGCGCAGATACGTGCTGAAGGGAATCCGCATCCTGGCTTCAGGAAAGACGTCTGTGGCCAAACTGCCTGGTTCTGTAGTGTATCCGGCATACTGAGGCCAGTTCCATCAACGACAATGACCCGCCGGTTGTTCAACATGCCGGACTCCGGTATTTGGTCGAGACGATCAGCAGTATGTG
>JAYTVV010000151.1:0-8064 GCA_043743795.1 Geobacteraceae bacterium | reverse complement strand
CACCATTGGTCTTTACAGTGCACTGGCCGGTTTTATCCCTCATGTCATTACTATTTCGCTGCGCTGGGCAGCTACCGGCATTACGCCTTTTATTGATATTTCAGAGTCACTTACTCTTGGCTCTTTTATGGCGGTGCTGATTTTCCTGGTTTTCCAGTTTACGTCAAAAAAAGTGCGGCCGCTTGGTGCTTTGGTTATTCCAGTGGTTTTTGTACTGATGGGCTGGGCAGGTACATTGATTAAAGAGGTTGCTACTACGCTGAACCCCGCCTTGCAGAGCGGCTGGATCTGGGTACATATTATTGGCGCATCTTCCGGATTTGCCTCTGTGCTGGTGGCGGCTGGGCTTGGTCTTTTTTATCTGTTAAAAGAGAAAAAAGGTGGCAGTCTGTATGATAGGCTCCCGGAGCTTGCCGTGTTGGATCTTTATTCTTATCGATTTGTTGCTGGCGGATTCATTATGTACGGTCTGATGATGGTTTCCGGGTGCTTCTGGTCTAATCAGGTGAAGGGGAGTTACTGGGGGTGGGATCCGGTCGAGGTCTGGTCACTGGTTTCGTGGCTTACATACGGTATTTATCTGCATCTGCGGGTGACCTTTGGGTGGCGTGGTCGAAAGCTTGCCTGGTATGCGCTTATTGCGCTTATTGCCATGATTGTCAGTTACTGGGGAATTCCGTTTACTGTTGAAACATTCCATTCTGGTTTCAGGATTGATCATAACTAAATTGTCTTCCAGGTGTTTTATTGAGTTGACAGTCTGTTGTTTGGGTATTATAAATCATCTCGAGATTGTGTGTTTTTTTGTGTCTACAGATAATATTTTAATAAAAAGGGGGGGGGTATGTTGCTTAAAATGGGTAAAAAGGGTTTTACATTAATTGAGGTGATTGTTGTTGCTGCAATCATTGCGATTCTGGCTGGAATTCTGGTGCCGATGATTTTTAACCAGATTGATGAGTCAAAGGTGACAAAAGCAAAGGGCGAGTGCGATACTGTTGCGAAAACAGTACTTGTCTTTTACAAGGATAATGGGGCATGGCCTAACAGGTCAAATGGAGTTGTCGCAACAACAAATACAAGAACAATGCTTGCTGGTTTAGGTACTGTTCCAACGGATTATGCTGGGGTCACGTCTGGATTTGATGCGTCAGAAAAGGATTCATTCACCAATTATCTAAAAATAAATGACAACAGTTATGATGCTGCAAAATGGAAAGGTCCTTACATGACGGGTGAACTCCAAGCGGATCCTTGGGGGAATGCATATATTTCAAACGTTAAGCAGTTTGACACAAAACCTGATGTTCCTGTGTGGGTAATATCAGCTGGGCCTGACGGGAAGCTGTGTACTCCTGTTGCATCTGAGACTATTCCTGCAACATGCCCGGATGGTGTAAAAAATGATGATGTTGGGGTTCGAATTAAGTAAATTTATCTGATGGTGTTGTTTCAAGTGCCCTGTTTTGAGTAATTCAAGACAGGGCACTTTTTATTTGCAAGAGGTTTAAGGATGGCTCCCGTCGGGGGTTTGCCGCTCTGCTTTTTTGGCAGCCCCGGTCTGAATGTAACTACAAACGGCAGTTCGAATAACACAGAGCGCCAAAAATAGGTTACCAATGGTTGCAGGCTACAATAATATGAACATCTTGCGATTCTTTCAGCTCACAAATCTCTTGGAATTCACTTAGGACGACACAGGCTCATCGACCGTTTTTTGCAGAATGTGTCGAGAAATTCAATAACATCGGGTACTGACACATCTGTACGCTTTTCATCATTGTAGAGCTGTTGTGGAGTTTTTGTGAACACTCAAGCCGCTAAATGTGATAGACTTCTCCGAGACCGAAAAACAGTACATCACCATTCTCTATCTCCATGAGAGGTCCCTCACGCCAATGAAGCTTGCCATAATATTTCCACCTCTTCCATTCGGCTGGACACCCGTTGCTCCACCGATTCTTGAGTATCTTGCCGCTCTCACCCGTCGTGAAGACCCGTCGATCGATATTGAGGTATATAGCGCCAGCGCAACTCCCGATGTTTTTGATAACCTTGACTGTGATCTTGCTGCCATAAGCCTGCTGACGCCTACTTCTGTCGGCGGTTACACAATTGCTGCTAAACTGCGGGCGCGTGGCGCCAAAGTTGTTTTTGGTGGCATCCATGCTTCGCTGATGCCTGATGAGGCAATTCAGCATGGCGATGCCGTTGTTTCAGGTGAAGCGGAAGATGCCTGGCCGCAGGTGTTGCGTGATTTTAAAGCCGGGGCTCTTAAAAAGTTTTATCAGGCAGAACGGTTGCAGCTTGATGATCTACCGACGCCACTCTACGGTATGCTCAAGCATGGCCACCAGTTCAGAGTTGTGAATACCTCACGTGGTTGCCCTTATAATTGTACATTCTGCTCGGTCAAGCCGTTTATGGGCGCTGATATCCGTTTTCGCCCCATAGATCATGTTGTGCGGGATGTGGCTGCCATACCGGAGAAGATGTATATCAACGGTGACGAGAATATCTGGTGGCAGGGTTTTGAACAGCGTGCCATTGATATGTTCACTGCGCTTAAAGGCAGCGGAAAAAAATGGATGGGTTTCGGTAGTCTGCGCCCGGTGCTGACTCCTGCCGGTTCACGCATGCTTAATGCAGCCCGTGAAAGCGGTATGCTGACGGTGTGGGTTGGCTGGGATGCCATTTCTGACGATGCCCTGACTGCTTACCGTGCCAATGGTAAAATAGGTGTTGATCGTGAAAGAGCAGTAAAAACGCTGCGTGACCATGGCATAGATGTGTCGCTATTCTATATGCTTGGCGGAAGAAATGATTCATTGGATGACTTCAAGCGTTCTGTTGAACTTGCAGACAGGCTTGGCGTGAGTATGCATCCGTCGCTATTGGTACCATACCCAGGTACGGAGCTGCGCCGTCAGTATGAACCCTACCTGTACAAGGATCTGGGCTGGGAGTTTTACTCCGGTGCCTATGCGCTTTTTGAACATCCAGATCCACGCATGACCGCGGAGGCGCGTGAAGAGGCGTTTTATGAAAGCTCACTTGAGATATTGAGCACCTGGCGGATACTCAGCCATATGCGGCATGTGCCCCTGTCCGGCTTCCCGTATGCGCATATCCTGTCGCTGATGAACCAGCTGCCGGTGCGTAAGGGGATGAAGATAGCGTATGAGAAGTGGAAGGCAGAAAAGGGCGTGGTTCGAAGGAAACAGTTACTTGGGGAAATATGATTTGGTTTAACTGAAAACAGAAATGGCGGTTGAGTTATAACTCAACCGCCATTTCACATTATTTGGTTGTTTTCTCCGATTTCAACCCTGCCGGGTGATCAAGCAGATCCTGTTTCTTTTCTTCTGAAGCATACCAATCCAGTGGGCGGTCAGTCTGGTCTTTAAAGGTGTTGAGTGATGCATCCCGCAGTTCTGCCGCTTCTTTACTTGACTGTGACATCAGGATTTCGTCAACCACCTGTGGGCAGGAAGCAACAGATCCAGGCCGTGCCTCTATCTCTTCGCGAATGCTTGGTTCAGTTTTCGGATCCTTCGCAAAACGCATTTTAAGGTCAATTGAGAAGTTTGAATAGGTTTCCAGCATCCGGAAGATGGCGGAATCACCCATCGCGCCTATGGATTTATCTTCGTCCGGTAGTGGAGACACTTTGCCATTCTCGATTTTGGCTCTGCCTACTATCTCACATCCCGTTCCATTATCTGTCGTATAGCCAAGGTTATCAGTAATAACTGCAAGCACGGTTGGTATGTTGGCAAGATCCCAGTGGGCGAGGAGGCCGACTTCGCCGTCGGGCAACGGACTCAAGTCGTCGATATGCATTGCTAACACCCGTGACCAGGGTGGTACCGGGCGGGTACGTTCCTGTGGTGGTAAACCCTTAACGTAGCGCCTCAGCGTGTTGTCAAACAAGTTTGTGGCTGTTTCTGCTTCTCCGAGCACGTTGACGCAATGGGTTTCGGGGATGTCGAGTATTTCTTTCACCATTGCATAATAATCATCACGGGTTACAACTCCGAAGCGTCCCCGATAGCCACCGCCATCACAAATACGGCTTCCTGGGGGGAGTTTGAATTTCATTTTCTTACGGCGGCATGACTGAAAGAAGTAAACATAGGCGGCGGTCGCTCCGATCAGTGCGACCGGAACTCCGCTGGCTTCAGATTCACGCAGCGCTTTCAGCAGATTTTTTACATCAATACCGGTTTTGCCAAGCAGAAACATACTGTCTTCTGTGCCGAAGTGGGTGCGGGTCTGGTCCATTCCTATTGCCATGCCCATCGACGGGGCAAGTTGCGGGCTAGGTGCAAGAATCAAAATTCTGCAACGTTTTCCTTCTTCAAAATCAGGGAAAAGGTAAGACCCCGTCATCTTCTTGTTGGCGCCGAATACAAGTTTTTTGCCGTCCTCATCACGGAAAATGCGTCCGCGCTGGGTTAGGCTTGTGGTGCCGCCGGTCAGGCACGCCATAACAGATTGTTCAAGTGGAAACGACGCCACGAGATGAGTCTTGAACACATCGTTGTAGACCATTGGGATGTCCTGCCAGCGTGTTACATCACTCGGCTTCACTTTTTTGATGTCGCAGAATTCACGGAAAATCTTGTTCGTTTCATAGTGCAAAGCAAATATTTGCATGCAATAGTCATTAAATTTTTCATCAGGCAGCTCAGCATCGACGCCTGCCTCAATCAGCTTTAGAACTTCTTCGGTTAGGTGATGGCTCGTTTCTGCCGTTGAATTCATGGTCAACTCCTCTATGGAACGTTGATGGTAGTTTAATGCTAAACATAATCCCTCTATGCAATATATACACCAGCGGACTTTGGTGTGCAATTGCTATGTTTTTTGAGAAGTACCGTTCGGTTAGGTGCTATCTTCTGCGTAACAATTATGCAAGATGTCTAAAATTAATTCAATACGTACGGAAGAGGAATGATTGTTCTTGCATTTTTCCAGAGTGCATGGTTTTTATGCCTATTAGTTTTGAGCAGGAGGCAACGTAATATATGCAGCAGTATGAAATGACATTCTTTTGGACCGCCGTTGCTTGTTACGGAATAGCGGCTTATTGCTATGTTTTTGGTTTGTTGGCACGCAAGGTTGCGTTGTTTAATTGTGCATTGTCATTTGTTGTTGTGGGGTTTTGTGCAAATGTTGGGGCAATTGCAGTGCGCTGGTTTTTTGGTACGGTCCCTCCGTTTATTGAAATATCAGAATCCCTTGCTTCAGGTGTTATGATTGCCGTACTTATATTTTTGTTAGCCCAGTTTTCTGCCCGAAATCTTGAAGCAACCGGCGTATTAATCATGCCGGTCTGTTTTATATTATTGGGTTGGTCTGGAACGATGATGAAGAGTGTTGGATCCTCCCTCCCGGCTGCATTGCAAAGTACGTGGCTCTGGTCACATATTTTTGCTGCGGCGACCGGTTTTAGCGGGGTGCTGCTGGCAGCAGCTCTGGGACTTCTTTTTCTATTGAAAGAGCGTAAAAATGATGGGCTGTACGAAAAATTACCTGATCTTCAAACACTGGATACTCTTGGATATCGATTTGTGAGTGGAGGTTTTGTCTTTCTGGGGCTCATGATAATTTCCGGGGCACTCTGGTCTAATCAGGTCAAAGGAAGCTATTGGAATTGGGATCCTGTAGAAGTCTGGTCGCTTATCAACTGGCTAGTATACGGGATTTATTTGCACCTGAGAGTGACAATGGGGTGGCGCAACCGTACTCTTGCTATTTATGCGCTGGCAGCTGTCGTCGTCATGATCGTTAGTTATTGGGGCATTCCATTTGTTTCAGCAAACTTTCACACTGGTTTCAGAATTGAGCATTAAAAATTTGAAATTTTTCGGAACTATTCTGTTTTACCTTGGTGGTTGCGCATGGATTGTGTACGCTGTCGCTAAGTACCTTCTTGGTTGGGATGTCAATATTCGCCAGTTTCTTCCGTACCATCTTGCTGCAGTGATTCCCGGCATCATTCTGAAACATGGATTTGGTCTGTACGAACGACTGAAAAACACTCGTAAGGCTTAGATAGAATTAACTGCGTGGCCATGATCATATTTTTATTGAGGCTCTATGCTGAAAAAAACTCTTATTGTGCTTAACGGTTTTATCCACGACTTTGCGGCGGGTATTTGGCTGGCAACAATTGTTACCATATCGGTTCTTCATAACGCTCATTTGAAAGATTTGGCGGTTGTTGGTACGCTAAACCACCTTGAACGGATGTTCTTTTGGTGGAGTGTGGGAGCTGCGGTTATCATTATGGCTACAGGTGCAGGGCGTACATTCACGTACGTCGATAACTGGTACGGTGAAGATGCTGAACGACAGCGACGCAAGGCACTGCTTGTCAAGCACGTTGTTCTTTTTTCTGCGTATGCACTCGGCTATCTCTGGGTGTGGGGTAAAGTTTTTCATTGATATAGGTACAACTACATCTGGATTTTAGCTTTTAGGTAAGAAAGTTGCAGACAAATCGGCTTCAATAAGATAATATCTGTCCTGTTATCTGCGAAAGTCCAATTTTTCATAAGAAGGAAATATATGACGATCAAACGTGTTGCCTTGATTACCCCTCCGTATCATTCTGGCGTTGTAGAATCTGCCGGTACGTGGCTGAATGTTGGCTTTGTCTATATCGCAGGTTCCCTTCGCGCCGCCGGCTATGAAGTTGACTATTATGATGCCATGTCGCTCTGGCACAAATGGCCGGAAATAAAGGCCCGTATTGAGGCCTTCAAGCCTGATGTAATCGCTACAACCTCTTTCACTGCTTCCATTATCAAGGCCCTCGA
The DNA here is from genome assembly GCA_043743795.1 of Geobacteraceae bacterium. Classification (GTDB taxonomy): domain Bacteria; phylum Desulfobacterota; class Desulfuromonadia; order Geobacterales; family Pseudopelobacteraceae; genus JACRCG01. The sequence goes on along the minus strand of JAYTVV010000151.1, from coordinate 1,237 downwards.
GTTGTGCGATCTGGCCAAACAGATTAATCCGGATGTTGTGACGGTACTCGGGAATGTGCACGCCGCCTTCTGCTACGATGACATTTTGAAAGATGACCATGATACTCTTGACTACATCGTACGTGGCGAAGGGGAAGTAACTCTGGTCGAATTATTGGACTGCCTCAATGCCGGCGGTGACCCTGCATCTGTCAATGGTATCGCCTTTTGGCGGAATGATGCGGTTGTGGTTACGCCAAAAGCGGCATATATCCATGATCTTGACAACCTTCCTACAGCCTGGGATCTGGTTGAGTGGCCGATTTATACCTATCGAGCCAAAAAAGATGCACGTCTGGCAATAATTTCAACTGCGCGCGGATGTAAATCACAATGTTCTTTCTGCTCACAACAGTTGTTCTGGGCACAAACGTGGCGCGCCAGATCTGCAGTAAATGTTGTTGATGAAATAGAAATGCTGGGTAAAACCTACGGTGTCGAAGTTGCCATGCTTGCTGATGAGTTGCCAACATACGACCGTGATCGTTGGGAGAAAATTCTGGATCTGATGATTGAACGCCAGATTCCGGTAAAGTTACTGATGGAAACCCGTGTTGACGATATCTTGCGAGATGCTGATATCATGTGGAAATATAAGAAGGCAGGCGTTGAACATATCTATGTCGGTGTTGAAGCGGGTTCGCAGGAAACCCTTGATATGTTTAACAAGGATACTGAAGTAGCTCAATCAAAGCAGGCTATTGATATCATCAATGGTGCCGATATTGTTTCAGAAACATCACTGGTTCTCGGCCTTCCGGATGATACGGTCGAGTCAATCGCGCAGACGGTTGAGCTTGCCAAGCATTATAACCCGGATATGGCGTTCTTTCTGGCGATAGCGCCGTGGCCATATGCTGATCTGTACCCACAGCTTGAGCCATACGTATTCACCAAAGATTACAGTAAATACAACCTGGTGGAGCCGGTTATCAAACCGAAAAATATGACGGTTGAGGAGCTGAACCACGAACTGGGTAAAGCGGCGCAGAAATTCTATATGCATAAGTTTCAGCACCTGCACGAACTCAGTCCCTGGAAGCAGGAGTTTATGCTGTCAGTTCTTGATATCTTCATCAATCATTCATACCTGGCTGGTCAAATGAAGGCGGCCATGAAGGATGGCAAGGATATGCCGGAAGAAGTTAAAGCGCTGATGAGAGCGGTAAAGGGTCACGCCAAGGGGCAGGAGTTGGAT
>JAYTVV010000150.1:0-20436 GCA_043743795.1 Geobacteraceae bacterium | reverse complement strand
CAGCATCCAAATCAGGCAAGTTCTCAGCCGGTAAGAATCTCAAGAATCTGTGATCTGAAGCCAGTTATAGTCATGAAAAAAGCCAGACCTGTGAGTGTCTGGCTTTTTTCATGACTATTCTAAAAACAGTTTTAAATATATGGTGAAAATTGTATTCCTTTCTGGGGGCTTTCCCCGGAATGCCGGTTGGTTTCACATCAGTTCTTTCGGTAGGATACGATAGATTGTTACATTCCGTTTCAGCCTAGCACAACCATCAGAGGATACGGTAAGCGCATAAAAAACAAAAGGGTCACAGCTTGTCGCTGCAACCCATTGTTTTTGTGGCGAGGTAGGGATTCGAAGGCTCCAAAAGCAAAGAACAAAACAGTCCATAACCCATTAATAATTAACAAAAACAAGCATCTAACTCATCGAGCAAAGTCCATCTGAGTCCATCAAAATACGGTGAAAGTTGCACGATTGGTGAAAGTCTGGTGAAAGGTTCAGCAGACATCAGTAAAGCAATCTCACTTGCCGAAACACTTAACCTCCAACGGAACAGTCTTCTGGGAGGAGGGAAAGGTTGTACCCGCCCGGCAATATTCTATTCAACTCCCCAGGTTACTTGGTTGGGGTCGTTGTCTTCGTGGTGTTCTCCTTGGCTGCTTTGTTTCTCTCCTTCAATTTCTGAGCTTTCGCGGCATTGACAGATTCATCTAACGGTGTATCAGGCGCGGCTGTTTTCTTTGTCGCTTTTATCCTTGCGTCCCTTTGTGCTTTTTGTTGCTGTTTCTCGTTAGCATCTGCTTCAGCTGCTGAACGTTTTTTGGTTTTTACAGTGGGTGTGGTTGCCGGTGGTGGTGAGGGCACATCGGCAGCAAACACTGACGCAGCGAATAATAACATTGTCACTACACTTAAGGTCTTGTTCATGTTGGTTCCTCCATTTGTTTATCATAAAGATTTTAACCTACGGACTAAAACATATCACTTTTAAAAGTTAATGTGGGGATTCTCTATAACGAATTAAGCAGCTTCATATATTCACTTATGTATTTCAGAGATTTTATTGACAATTCGTACAGTATCCAGCACAGCACAAGGGTCAAGACTGTCAGTGCAATCTTCCAGCCACGGGACGTATTCGGGCGAAACCAGATTAAAGGTAACGCTAGAGGTCCCACAGTGCCGAGTGCAAGTATGATGACTGAAGTACGGAAATACCATTTAATGTGACTGTCCGCGGGACGCAGGAAAGCAGATGCGTTTAGAAATTCACCGCAGTGTTTGCACTTAATAGCTTCGTCCTGAATCTCTTCTGCGCAGAATGGACACTTTTTCACGTGAGCACTCCGTTATTCCGACGTAGCTTTTTCTACAGTAGCCGACGGTTTTTCAGTAACAGGGCTCTTCGCTTCAGGTTGACTGGCCACAGGTGCCGGTGTTTCAGCTGCTGGTGAAGCTACCGTTTCTTTCGGGGCGGCTTCAGTCGGAGCAGATTCCGGTGCAGTCTCGGTACCTGTAGCCGGAATGGAACAGACCGAGACCCTTGCCCTGCTGAAGGTGACTGAGGAGATGTTTGACCGTTTCGATCAGGATCATTGCTTCTCCGTAGAAGACATCTGTTCCATGCATCGTACCTGGCTAGGCGGCATCTACCCTTGGGCAGGCAGTTACCGTCAGGTGATGATGAGCAAAGGTGGCTTTCCGTTTGCAGCACCGGCATATATTCCAAAGCTGATGGATAATTTTGAAAAAGATATCCTGGCATGTCATACCCCTTGCCAAGGTGACGATGATACGGTTGCGTTATCACTGGCAATTGTGCATGTCGAACTGGTGCTGATTCACCCATTCCGGGAAGGTAATGGCCGACTGTCGCGACTATTGGCAATATTGATGGGATTACAGGCGGGTCTGCCGATGCTGGTATTTGAAGAAATGGAAGGTGCACGCCGGGAAGCGTACTTTGCGGCAGTCAGGGCGGGTTTGGGAGAAGATTACAAACCGATGGCAGACATTTTCAAGAGGATTATCGAGCAGAGCCGCTCTGAAGGGTAGTGCTTTGCTGCAGATTCACCAACTCCTGTGCCGTCATCTTAATCCCTTCAACTGCGGAAGAAGAGAGAACAGATCGGAGCAGCGCCTGACGCCGCTTTTCAGGATCAAGAAGGAATTTGTTGGTTTGGCTGAGTGATTGCTGTTTCATACAGATATTTATACATTATTACGCTGAAAATGTACACCGATAAGGAACTGACTAATGGCAAAAGCACCAACCAGGATAACTGTTGAAACCCTCAACCACGAGGAAGCTACTCGCAAGAATATCCCCACTGCTGAGCATCAGTCGCTAATGCATGATGCTGACAAGAATCCGGTTCGCATTGCATATGATCGTCGCAACCGTGATCTCGATCCTCAGTTGGTCTGGCGTGGCAAGGATGAACAGGACTGGTCTGATTTGGTGGTCCAGGCACCGCCGCTCTATATTCAGGAGAAGGTACATCCGAAGGTTCTGATTGATGATCTGCTCCGCCAGACTAAAGCAGATGTGAAAGAGACTGAGGCACAGTTTGACCTGTTTGCCGATTTCAACGGTTTGCCAAGCGAGAATGCCAAGACTGAGTTCTACCAGCACGACTCGCACTGGGCCAATCGAATGATTCTGGGGGATAGCCTACAAGTCATGGCATCACTGGCTGAGCGTGAAGGATTGCGCGGTAAGGTGCAGTGTATCTATTTTGACCCACCATACGGCATCAAGTTTAACTCCAATTTTCAGTGGTCTACTACCAGCCGTGACGTTACAGATGGCAAGTTAGATCATATCACTCGGGAACCTGAGCAAGTCAAAGCGTTCCGAGATACTTGGCGGGATGGTATTCACTCATATTTGACATATCTGCGAGATCGATTGACCGTTGCACGGGATTTATTGGCAGACTCTGGTTCGATATTTGTTCAAATAAGTGATGAAAATGTCCATCGCGTGCGAGTTGTTATGGATGAAGTGTTTGGAGAGCATAATTTCTTGAGCTTGATTGCTTTTGCAAAAACGTCTGCATTCACTTCAAACACGCTAAGTTCAACATATGACTATATTCTTTGGTATGGAAAACGTGCAGAAGTCGTTAAATACAGACCATTATTAAAACCCAGGATCGAGCGAACTGCCGGTGGAACCTACAATTCGATTGAATCAAAAAATTTATCAATACGTCGCTTAAATGCTTTGGAGATCAGAGGAGAAGTCGAGCTACCTGAAGGAAAACGTTTTCGACCTGATACGATTGTCAGCCCTGGAGCCAGTTCGATTGGTTCTGCACAAATCCAATTCCAAGGCCAACAGTTTCTTCCTAGTCCAGGAAGTCACTGGAAAACCAGTTATGATGGGATGTTGACACTTGTAAAGGCGAGAAGAGTTGTCGCAAATGGTAGTAGGCTGGCATACAAACGTTTTGAAGACGACTTCCCTTGGATGCCATTTGATAATGTTTGGAGCGATACGATTATTGGAACATTTTCTGACAAAATTTATGTTGTCCAGACACCTGGACTTACTATCGAACGCTGCCTATTAATGGCAACGGATCCAGGAGATCTTGTACTGGATCCTACATGTGGTTCTGGTACAACCGCTTACATTGGAGAACAATGGGGCCGTCGGTGGATCACCATTGACACATCTCGTGTAGCGCTTGCACTTGCGCGTGCCCGTATCATGGGAGCTCGCTATCCTTTTTATACGCTCGCAGATTCACCGGAAGGGCTACGAAAGGAAGCTGAAATTTCTCACACACCCATCTCAAGCAGACCTACGCGAGGAGATATTCGTCAAGGCTTCGTTTATGAGAGAGCCGCTCACATTACATTAGGTGGCATTGCCAAGAACTCCGAGATCGACGTCATTTGGGAAAAACATCAAGAAAAACTAGACCCTCTGCGTCAGCAACTCAATCAAGCACTGAGCAAAAATTGGGAAGAATGGGATATCCCCGGAGATGCTGATGATAAGTGGGTGGATGCTGCCAAGCAGCTTCATACTCTATGGTTAGAGCAACGAATTGCACGCCAGAAAGAAATTGACGCATCTATTGCTGCAAAAGCAGATTCTGAATACCTTTACGACAAGCCATATGAGGACAAAAAGAAAGTCCGTGTTGCTGGACCGTTCACAGTTGAAAGCCTGTCCCCACATCGCACGCTGGCTGTTGGAGCTGATGACGAGCTAATAGACACTGCAGCCGAATCCAAAGAAGGCTATGGCGCGGAACGTGATTTCGTCCAGATGATCCTGGAAAACCTCAAGACTGCTGGAGTGCAGCAGGCCCACAAGGAAGACAAAATTGTCTTCACAGCCCTCACACCGTGGCCAGGTGATATGGTCTGTGCCGAAGGCCGCTATGAGGAGTCAGGAGTAGAAAAACGTGCTGCCATCTTCATTGGTCCAGAGTTCGGCACCGTCTCTCGTCCTGATCTGGTATCTGCTGCCCGTGAGGCTGGCGATGCTGGTTTTGATGTACTGATAGCTTGCGCCTTTAACTACGATGCCCACTCATCGGAATTCGACAAACTCGGTCGCATCCCGGTGCTCAAGGCCCGTATGAACGCAGATCTGCACATGGCCGATGACCTCAAGAACACTGGTAAGGGCAATCTGTTCGTTATTTTCGGCGAACCAGACATCGACATCCTTGATGCCGCCGACAGTCAGATCCAGGTCAAGGTCAACGGCGTGGATGTATTCCATCCCAACACCGGCGAAGTCCGCAGTGACGGCGCTGAAGGCATTGCCTGCTGGTTCATAGACACCGACTACAACGAAGAAAGCTTCTTTGTCCGTCATGCCTACTTCCTGGGCGCAAACGATCCGTACAAATCACTGAAGACCACCCTCAAGGCTGAGATCAACGAAGATGCCTGGGCATCACTGAACAGCGATACTTCCCGGCCATTCGACAAACCGAAAACCGGGCGGATTGCTGTGAAGGTTATCAATCACCTGGGGGATGAAGTCATGAAGGTGTTTAGGGTGTGATCAGATTGTTCATTGAGGTAGAAATCTGTTTGATAAGACATCGGAGATTGTATGGCAATTGATTTATTCACTCCTGTGGTCCCAGAAGAAGAACAACATTCATACTTCAGGATGATTACTACATCTGACTTGTACCAGTTTGAAAGGAAAGTTTTGTCATCATGGGCAGACGGTTTTGTCGACCGAGATGGCAAAATTGTTAAAGAGTTCCAAACAACCTTTAATTCATCTTTTTGGGAGCTATATTTACATGCGTCTTTCAGCGAATTAGGCTTTTCGGCAGATTACAGCAAAGACAGACCTGATTTCATTCTCTCAAAAGATGGGTATCAGATTATTGTTGAGGCAACTATAGCAAGTCATCCTAAAGGGTATACAGCTGAATGGGAGCGTGATATCTCCCCAGAAGCTTTAAAGAAGCTTGATCCAGAAGAAATCATTGAATTGGCAACAGTTCGCTTATCAAATGCATTAACGACCAAACACAAAAAGTATATTGAGTCCTATTCAAAACTTGACCATGTAAAGGGCCTTCCATTTATTATTTGTTTGGCACCGTTTGAACAGCCATTTTTCTTTGAGCAAAGTGACAATGCAATCAGACGCGTCCTATATCGTTTTGACCGTTATTTATACAAAGATCTTCAAGCCGAGCAAAAACGAGTGATAACGGGAGAAGTGTTCTGCGATAGTTTTGTTAAATCAAGTGGCGATGAAATTGAAATTGGTTTTTTCCGTGATGACAGGATGAAAGAAGTAAGCGCTGTTATCTTTAGTTGTTGTGCCACATTCGGAAAGGTTCGTGCACTTGCAAGAGAAACGGATTACCCCATTTTATTTATGGCAAAAAGGTACAACGATGATGGATTGGAATCATTCCGTATTTGCCAAGAAAAGTCTGAATATAAAGAAACACTACTCGATGGCCTGATTCTTATGTTGAATCCTTTTGCGGAAAGACCCTTCCCCCTTGATGCTTTCAGTAATCGGGAAATATCAATCCATTGTTTCGATCCGGAAGCTGAAAAATATCTTGTCAATTCTCCCCATGGGTTTTTATTCCAGCGGTCATGTATGGGGGCTTTCCCTTCAGAGAAATCAGCAGAGCTAAAGAAGAGGGTTCCAGATGGAAAGCCGATGATGCCTCATAATGCACCACCCTGGCAAGAGGGAGAGTTACACAAGGTTAGTGCATACGTTGGCCCTTTTGAGAAACATTATATGGCCCATTTTAAAGGATGGACCATATTAATTGCTCATGATCCATTTGACTCCGATTGGGGTGCGCAGGCTATATCTGAAAAAGTTAAGACCATACCTCGTTTTGTGGAGTTAAACGAAAGCGGTAAACCCATACACGTTATGGCAGATGAGTTTTATGCTACCAAAGAGCTCGCGCTGGAGGCTATTCAATTGAAGATTTCGCAATACATGAAGAGAAAAGGATAAAAATTGCAACATATCCCGTTGGATACATTGCGAGACAGGATTGCACACGCACTGGCGGATCACGTTAAGTCCTACAACATTCCAAGTGTTTGTGTAAGGCTTGGAATGGCCCCTGGTGAGAGTGATGAGGCGCATTGCAGTAAGCGGCTTTATGTGAAAAATCGGCTCATGGAGTTTAAAAAACAAGATTTGCTAAGGATTGCCGCAGATGTGCTGGAAGAAGTTGATGACACAGCGTTGGCTGACACGGTCAGCGAGATGACAGTGCATGCAGACCTTCGCATCACTGACATTACACGCCGAGATTTGCTAAAAACATTAAACGAGCTTGGCACACCTCTTTTCGGCGATATAGATCTTTTCGAGGGACTCAACATCATTTCCACTGAAAAGCTGTCTTATGAAGGGCTCGACAACTATCTCAATTTCCTGCCGTCGCTTGCAAAGGAGATTGAACAACATTACATCCGAAACGACGACATCTCAAACGAAGATTTGCTGATTAAATGTGGTGCGCTGATTTGCAGTCAGACTCGTTTCATCGCCTTACTTGAAAAACTGCTCGACCCAGTTATTCGGCGCGGCGACGGACAAGCTCATTTGGCCAAATCATTGAACGCAGTCTTGAAGGCTGATGGTTTCAACGCTGTGGTGGCCGGTGATGTCTCCGGGCATCCTATCTATAAGGTGCAGCGGATGGTCGCCGGCGTTGCCGGAGCCCCGAAGAATCTTATATTCGCCTCGATTAACAACAAGCCAGATCTGTATTTCACCGATGCGATTAACAACAATATTGCTATTCGCAACGATACTGATGCACTTATTTATGACCGCTTTCTTGCCGAGTCTGGTCTTCTTTGGGACACACTGGCTGAGTGGTGGCAGGATTGTAAAGGAATAGCTGAACAGAAAGAGGCCAAACAATCTCTGTATAAACGGCTTGTGTTATCCGTAAAGGCAACTTCCTCGCCAGGTGAGTTTACATTGTTCGACACTTACTATCGTGAGTTCTCGAAAGTGCTCGGAGATAAATTCCCGGCGCTCATTCCCCAAGTCTATTTGCATTACGACCCCCGCACGATGAAAGAACGTGGCAATGACCCCGTGCTATTGCGTCAACGCATGGATTTGCTTCTCTTGCTTGACCGTAATGTTCGCATCGTAATCGAGGTCGATGGCAAGCACCATTATGCTGATGGTGACAAGGTTTCGACAGTCAAATATGGGGATATGGCAGCCGAAGACAGACGTCTTCGTTTGATGGGATATGAGCTATACAGGTTCGGTGGAGCAGAGTTCAAAGACGCAGTTCTTTCCGATGGGAAATGCACTGTCGGGCCTGCGGCTAAGCAAGTTGCTATCGACTTTTTCCAGCAATTATTTGAAAAGCATCATGTTGGGGTAAAGTTGTAAGTCGTGACCATGAAGGCGAAGTATGCAGAACGTTGTTAATGGAGACCTGCAATGTGGACAGATCATGAAACCGAACAAGATTTTCTGAACTTTAGGGGAGTTGCGCGCACGGTTGCCGAAATCATCGTGCAGGCTCAATCGCGCCCGATCTCGATTGGAGTCTCCGGTGCCTGGGGCGTTGGCAAATCCTCAATGATCAAGCTAATCCATAGCGAACTTGCAGGACGCGCGAATGGCGAAAACAACAAGTTCATATTTGTCGAGTTCAACGCCTGGCTCTATCAGGGCTATGACGATGCCCGTGCTGCTCTGATAGAAGTAGTCGCTTCTGCGCTTTTTAAGGAGGCACAGGAAAGCAAAAGCGGCATTGAAAAAACAAAGGATCTCTTGAATCGCGTTAATTGGTTTCGTGCTGCGAAGGTGACAGTCAGCTCCGCAGTTGCACTCGCACTTGGTCTGCCCCCCGTTGGGTTAATCGGCGAAGTGTTCGAGTTGGGTAAAAACGCAGTGGGTGGACAAATAGACAGCGATGATATTGGGGAAGCAAATGCGACTGCCGAGAAAGTCGGAGAATCAGCTTCCGGCCTGATCAAAGAGAAGAAAACGTCATCTCCTCCCAAAGAAATACATGCGCTTCGTATAAGTTTCGAAGAAGCACTCGAAGAGATGGGCGTAACCCTGGTTGTGCTGATTGACGATCTGGATCGGTGCCTGCCAGAAACAACTATTTCCACCTTAGAGGCGATTAGGCTACTCCTGTTTCTCAAGCACACCGCATTCGTTATCGCAGCTGATGATCAGATGATAAAACACGCCGTTAAACGGCATTTCGAAGGTGTTGATGACAATGTAGTAACCAATTATTTTGACAAGCTCATTCAAGTACCGATCAGAGTTCCGCCATTAGGAACACAGGAAGTTCGTGCCTATATGATGTTGTTATTCATCGATAATAGTAGTCTCGATGTGGAAGAAAAAGAGATGATTCGAGGGAAAGTTTGCGAGCAGCTCGGCAAAACCTGGCAAGGGAAACGGGTCGATCTCCCATTTATCAGGACTCTGAACAGCAATCTGCCGGACGAATTAATCTCACGCTTGGATGCTGCTGATCGGTTGGCACCGCTTATGACCAGCGCCACAGGTATCATGGGCAATCCTCGCCTGATCAAGCGCTTTTTGAATGCACTTTCAATCCGGATGGCAATGTCGCGTGCTCAGGGGGTGGGTGTAGATGAATCAGTGCTCGCAAAGGTTTTACTTTTCGAACGTTGCGGAGATCCTAAAGCTTACGCTGCCTTGATTAAGGCAGTTACTGAGAATGATCAAGGCAAACCTGTCTTGCTCACTACCTGGGAACAGAAGGCCATGAATGGGGACACCTTGGATCTTAAAGCACCATGGGACGATCCATTTATCACAGAGTGGTTACGACTACCACCGCAGCTTGGCGATCGTGATCTCCGTGGGGTTCTCTATGTCAGTCGAGAACACGCACCGCTGATAACTTCAGAGGATCGATTGTCTTCAGAGGCTGCCGAGTTGCTTACAGCACTACTTGAGCATCCCGATATGGCAAGCAGCGTTAAGGATCGCCTTGGTTCACTACCTCGCCCGGAGATTTCGGTACTAATGGACCGCCTGCTTGAACGTGCTCGTCAAGAACAGGAATGGGGGGTGCCGTCCATATTTGAAGCGTGCTTAGTAATAGCCGAGACCGATCCATCCCAAGGGCAGCGCATTGCAGGTTTTCTCCAAGATCGGCCAGGCTCACAGGTCAAGCCGAACATTGTTCCGAAAATTGCGGATTTGTTATGGGCAAAAAACGTTTTCTCTGTTTGGGAAGGAGATGACGATATAAGTAAACCAGTTAAGAATGCAATTAAGCAGCGGAGGGGGAATGGGAACATCTCAATCAAGTAATGGGTCGCCATCCGGTGTGCCGATGGTGCCACCATGGGTGCCAGATATTCCATTACCAGCGGCACCTGCAGGAAACCCTGAAAATACTCCCAACGATGGCGAAGAGCAAAACAGACCACAGGGAACTGAGCCTCGACAGTCTATACCAATCGCTCCAGCAAGGCGTTTCGGAAATACGAGACGTAGCATGGGCGAATATGCGCACAGCGGAGATCGCAGTGATATGCGCCGTGGAGTCGGGCGCTATATCAAAGGTGGTTATGGTGGAAGTTCAACCGCTACTCGCCGTTTTGGCGGTACAGCTCAAACAGCAAACGCTTTATACTCTGCTCTTTCTGGCGGAACATCTAATCCGTATGCAACCCCAGGAAATCATCTCGACCCAGTTTTGCTGTCGGGACGTTCAGCAGATGACGTAATGGACGCAGTCGTCGAAGCAGTAAGACCTGTTGACGGGTCACAAGACACTGAAGCCAGTCGTGCAGCAATTAAAGATGCACTTTCTGATGTACTTACGAAGTTCCCAGATGCCGACTTACTGAGCCTCGATGAACAGCATCGGGAATTTGCTATTGAAAGCTTTGTTGCTTCAGACGTATTTCGCCGTTTTGATTTGGATCTTGGAAAAACAATTCGAGATAAGGCCCCCAGTGCAGTTTCTGGTCTAGCAAGACTTAAGGAGGTACGTGAATACATCCGAGAAACAGTTGCATCTACGTTCCGAAGATTAAGAGAAGCTGGAGGAAAATTAGGAACGGGGCGTATAACTCAGATTGTGCAGAATGCGCTTCGTGAGACGTTTCAAGTCTTTGAGGGGTATGCGGAATGAAAATAACCTGTGCGCTTTCAGATTTTGACTTCGGGAGCATTGACAGTGATCTCAATATTGTCTTATACGGCCATGCGAAGCATCCCCAATATGGTTCAGCCGGAGCAGCGATTAAACATGAAATTACACGAAGTAAACTGAACCCTGCTCCAAAAGCATGGGATTTGTTGTCATTGGCATTAGCAATTGTTTCTGCGGATTTGGCTGGTCATCGGGAAAATAGTCCTGATGGATGGACGCGAGAATTCACTGTAAATGTTTCTGTTGCAGATGCAAATTTTTGGAATGCCAATGCTCAATTAGTTGAGAACCTTCTCAAGTATCTCACTACAGATATTTGGTCAGTAAATTTTTTGGAAGGTGGCATTCTTCCTAAACCTGACTTCAGCTCTAAGCTGCCTGAAGAAGATTGCGTTGTGCTATTGTCGGGAGGTCTTGACAGTTATATTGGGGCCATAGATTTGGTATCCGCTGGAAGAAAACCTTTTGCAGTTAGCCAAACCGTGCGAGGAGATGCTGAAAAACAGATTTCATTTGCCGCTGAGATCGGTGGTGGGTTACGTCATTTACAGGTCAACCATAATGCTGATGTCCCAAATCCGGAAAATCCTCCTTCCCAACGGGCTCGTTCGATTATATTTCTGGCCTATGGTGTTTTAGCCGCTACCACGCTTGAGTCATACCATTCTGGTAAAGAAGTAACTCTTTATGTGTGTGAGAATGGTTTTATTGCGATCAACCCTCCTCTTACTGGAGGCCGGGTAGGTAGTTTAAGCACTCGTACAACTCATCCTGTAGTGCTGTCTTTATTTCAGCAACTGCTCGACGCAGCTGGCTTGAAGGTTCGTATTGTTAATCCTTATAGGTTCAAAACGAAGGGTGAAATGTTGAAAGAATGTGCCGATCAATCCTTACTTGAGGCACATGCTTTTGAGACAACGAGCTGCGGCAGATTCAAGAAGTTTGGATACAAACACTGTGGTAGATGTGTCCCCTGCTTAGTCAGACGTGCGGCATTCCATGCTTGGAAAGGCACGGACTTAACGCAGTATAAATTCAAAAATCTGGCAATAAAAGACGAAGATCATGCCGGTTTTGATGATGTTCGATCAGCGTTAATTGGGATTGCTGAATGTGGTGAAGTGGGAATAAACAAATGGCTCGGAGCAACGCTTAGTTCTGACTTGGTGGTAGACAAAGAGAAATTGAAGAGTACCGTTGTTCGTGGTTTAGATGAATTGCAGGCTCTGTTGTTGGCATTTGGCGTCAGATGATAGATTTTCATGCGCATCTTGATCTGTACCCCGATCCACAAGCGGTGATAACAGAGTGCAATGCACAGGGCATGTATGTCCTGTCGTTAACAACAACACCGAGTGCTTGGACAGGTACTGCTGCACTTGTATTGCCGGGTTCCCATATTCGCACGGCGCTTGGCCTTCACCCTCAAATTGCTCACCAGCGTAAAAATGAGCTCGAACTTTTTGGGAGTTTACTACCCAGCACTCAGTATGTGGGTGAAATTGGCCTAGATGGTGCTCCAGAATTTAGAAAACATTTAAGCGATCAGCTTTTGGTCTTTGATTATATCCTTCAGGCATGCTCAAATGCTGGTGGTCGCATAATGTCTATACATAGCCGCAGAGCTGCATCGTTAGTGCTTGACCGCTTGGAGGCATTTCCTAACGCCGGGATACCAATATTGCATTGGTTTACTGGAAACAAAAATGACCTGGAGCGAGCGATTTCTTTAAACTGTTGGTTCAGTGTGGGGCCATCGATGCTTCTAGCTGGAACATCTCAAAAATTAGTAAATTCGATACCAAAAGACCGGATACTTACCGAAAGTGATGGGCCTTTTGCACAGATTGATGGTCGTAATGCTTTGCCCTGGGATGTCCAGCGAGCCGTTGCACAACTGGCTGCTATTTGGGGAATATCCAGTATGAATGTAGAAAGAAAACTACGAGATAATCTCCGGTCTCTCATATCTCATCTATAAGAGATTGTCATTTTTGTAACAGCTTGCAATAAATACTGAACTTGGAACTCATAAATGAACTTCCGCATATCCGATACTTTCACTGACAGCCTTGCCAAACTAACCGGCGAAGAGCAGAAGGCCGTAAAGACCACCGCCTTTGACCTGCAATTGAATCCTGCCAATCCTGGCATGAGTTTCCATAAACTCGACAAAGCCAGGGACAAGAACTTTTGGTCAGTAAGGGCCGGTAGCGATCTACGGATAATCGTTCACAAATCATCTGATAGCCTGCTTCTCTGTTTTGTAGACCATCACGACCCCGCCTACCAATGGGCAGAGCGGCGCAAACTGGAGATCCACCCCAATACTGGTGCCGCACAGTTGGTGGAGATTCGGGAGACAGTCCAGGAAATCACAATCCCCAGGTATGTGGAAGCCCCACAACTGGTACAACCCAAACTACCCTTATTTGAGCATATTGCAGCAGATGCCCTGCTTGGTTATGGTGTCCCAAAAGAATGGCTGAATGATGTTCGTGCCGCCAATGAAGACACAATCCTTGAGCTTGCCGATCATCTTCCCGCTGAGGCAGCCGAAGCTTTGCTGGAACTGGCAACTGGTGGAAAGCCGCAACAGCCACAACCAGCAGCAGTAGGTACAAATCCATTTGATCACCCTGATGCTCAGCGCCGTTTCCGTGTGATGAATAACGTGGAAGAACTGGAAAATGCTCTCAATTACCCATGGGAAAAATGGACAGTATTTCTCCACCCGGCACAACGGCAATTGGTTGAGAAAGATTATAGCGGGCCAGCACGGGTATCTGGCTCTGCAGGTACGGGCAAGACCATTGTTGCACTGCACCGTGCTGTTTACTTGACTCGTAGCAACCCAGATGCACGGGTATTACTGACCACCTTCTCCGATACATTGGCAAGCGCATTGAGAACAAAACTCAAGCGGTTGATCGGTAGTGAGCCGCGTCTCGGAGAGCGGATTGATGTTCACTCCATGAATACAATCGGATTACGTCTCTACGAGATGAACTTTGGTCGAGCGCAGGTGGCAACCCGTGAGGTTGTTAGTCGGCTTATTTCTAAGGCGGCTGCAACCGTCGAAGGTAACAAGTTTAGCCAGCACTTTTTGTGGACGGAATGGGAGCAAGTAGTTGATGCCTGGCAGTTGGACAACTGGGAGTCGTATCGCGATGTCACAAGACTGGGGCGAAAGACCCGCCTGACTGAGCAACAACGCAAGCTGTTTTGGTCGATCTTCGAGCAGGTCCAAACGAATCTTCAGTCTCAGAAAATGATTACGAGCGCCGGTATGTTCAACAGACTTGCAAACCACCTGAATGAAAGTAAGCAGCATCCATTCGATTTCTGTATCGTCGATGAGGCCCAGGACATCAATGTTGCCCAGTTACGCTTTCTGGCTGCACTTGGCAAAGGACGGCCAAACAGCTTGTTCTTCGCTGGAGATCTTGGTCAAAGGATTTTTCAACAGCCATTCTCATGGAAATCTCTCGGTGTTGAATTACGTGGACGATCAAAAACGTTGAAGATCAATTACCGCACTTCACATCAGATCAGAATGCAAGCAGACCGGCTGTTAGGCCCTGAAATTTCGGACGTTGACGGCAATTCTGAAAACAGGCTTGGAACAACATCGGTCTTTAACGGTCCAATGCCAACCATTGCAGCAATGAACACTCCGGAAGACGAAATGAAAGCTGTTGGCAAATGGCTTTCTGATCGAACCGCTGAGGGTATCAATCCGCACGAAATCGGCATATTTGTTCGGTCAGCAGCAGAACTGGATAGAGCATGTACCGCCGTTGAGAATGCTGGCATTGCATTCAAGGTACTTGACGAAAAAGTAGAAACAACCATTGGTCAGGTATCAATCAGCACTATGCATCTTGCCAAGGGTCTGGAATTCCGGGCAGTAGCTGTTATGGCGTGTGATGATGAAGTTATTCCGCTTCAAGAACGGATTGAGACGGTAACTGATGATGCGGATTTACAGGAAGTGTACGATACCGAACGCCACCTGTTGTATGTAGCATGTACCCGCGCACGGGATCATCTGCTGGTGACAAGCGGTGATGTACCATCTGAGTTTTTGGATGATTTAAGACAATCTTGAAATTTCAGTTAAATCGTATGTACCACTACGACCCGTTTGGGCATAAATCATGAAAATATTGCGGCAACAGCGGCAACGACTGCAACGACACCCCAACAAGCTGTAATATATGACTAATTAGTTTGAGTCGGCTTGACTCGCTGTTACCAGCCAGTTTGGGAGTGGCAACAACCATTAGGTGAGTATCGGACTAACTCAGGTCTCAGCATCACCACTTATTTTCATTTTTTTCAGTAATTACCACTCTCCACAATTATTGCGACCCACTTCAACACCCCGCCAGCAACAAACCCGCGTAAACAATCAATCCAGTACAACAAGCAGCCAATTTATTCGTGACACAAGAGAGCACAGGACGGAGCGCCTAAGCGATTCCGCATGTTAACGCTGTAGCCCATTAATAGGCGTTTTAGAGGCTATTGCGAATAGTCACTGATATAGTTCCAGCACCATCTCAATTTCACTTTGTATCCATTTTGGAATCTGAACTGAGAGGAAGTCGAAAATAATTTGAGGGGGTAGCCCTCGAAAATATCTGAGAGAGAAACACTGAAACAGAGGTGAGATAAAGGAAACGGGACTCCCAGCAGCTATATAACGACCCCATACCGTTATTTTCCGGGAATAAAAAGGCCGATTGTCGCTAACGCGATGCTCGGCTTTTTTTACTGCAGAACCGTGGCCACGGACTGACACCACACAAAAAGGAGTATTCCCATGCATGACACATCGTAACTATTGACCACAATTTATCTGCTATCAGCAACAACCTACGAGAGGCGCTTTCCATAACGGACTGCGTCTTTTGTCATTTTAACTCAAAAGGAGAATACAAAATGGACATATACCAGATAGTCACCGACAAAATTGTCAGTCTACTCGAACAAGGCACCGTGCCTTGGAAAAAGCCGTGGACAACATCAAACGGTATGCCCCGTAACTTAGCAAGTAACAAGCAGTACAGAGGCGTTAACGTATTTCTCCTCGGATGCCAGGACTACAGTTCTCCGTATTGGGTGACGTACAAACAAGCCCAGGATAAAGGCGGCACAGTTCGTAAGGGGCAAAAATCATCGTTAGTCGTTTTCTGGAAGATGTTCGACAAACAGAACCCAGATCAGGATGATGACATAAAAGCCGCTGGTAGGATTCCGATGCTTCGGTACTACAATTTGTTCAATCTGGAGCAGTGCGACGGTGTTGAATCACCAGTGACTGATGCACCCACCTACCAGTTCTCACCAATCGAAATGGCGGCGCAAATCGTATCCGGATATAAGGATTGCCCTGAAATCAGCTATGGCAGCAACAAAGCCAGCTATTCGCCGATGAGCGACAGTATCAGGATGCCGAATGACAATCGCTTTGAGAAAAGTGAAGAATTCTATTCTGTCCTGTTTCATGAAATGGGGCACAGCACCGGCCACAAGTCGCGACTTGCCAGGAAGGAAGTAATTGAGCGGTATGAGTTTGGATCTGAATCTTATGGTTCTGAAGAATTGTGCGCGGAGCTTACGAGTTCAATGCTGTGTGGAGTTGCTGGTATCAGTAATCAGACAGTTGAGTTGGCAGCTTCCTACCTCGACGGATGGCTGAATGTTCTCAAGAAAGACAAAAAGGCAATTGTGGTGGCTGCGGCGCAAGCTCAAAGGGCAGCGGATTATATACTTGGGAAAACGTTCACTGAGGAGGAACCGGCATGATTTACTCATACAGAGTTAAAAAGAGGAGCCTTACCGACACCGAGAAGTTTTGTCTCCGTGGTAGGGATGAAGTTATTTCCATCCTGTCTCCCAGAGAGTTGAAGAAATTCTACTGTGCCGACTTCCAATTCACCAACGGTGACACATTTGTTCTCAGATTAAACCAAGTGGATCTCACCTCCGCCATCGCCATCGAATAGGGGGAATCTATGTATTGCCACGAATGCGGGAAACTACTTGCGGAGTGGCAGGAACCGGAGCCATATCCTTGGGGATTTGTAGACGGCTGTCTTTACTGTCTGGACTGTATGGAAGAAACATGAATCCAAAATCACACATTACACACGCATAGAGCGGCTCGCCATTACCGGCAGCCGCTTTTGCTTTATGGAGGAATTACCATGACCAGAAAGAAACTGTTGAGCGCACTTAGCGAACTGAACATTAAACCCGACTGCACCGTATTCACCATAACCAGCGAAGATCTGATGGCGGCAATTGCCGAGGAAGTGGATCTTGAAGCCGTCACTTATCAGGAATTGCGCGAAATCGTCTACATCGTCCGTAAAAATCTACAGAACCACAATTGGAAGGATTCAGTCGTCCACAGTATTAGTCACCTGCCGTTCGGTCTTAACCAGACCACCATTGCTTGGAGTGGTCACTACCCTTGCCGCGATTGCCCTGATGCCATGCTGTTCGATGACAACTGTTACCACCAGGGAGAATGCAAGTCCTGGGAAATTTACGAAGCACACTTCTGAGGAGGAAACCATGAGTCTGATCCATTCACCAGACGGAACCATTGACCGGAAAGTATTGCTGGCTGTTGCCGGAGCCATCAGAAGTCTGGAAACAGTCACCGGCACCATCGTTGAGTATGAAGTCGGTGCATCTGACGCCCAGGATCTCCATTACATCATGCGCCGTCTGTGGGCAATTCTGGAAACCAACGATTACACCATTGATGTCGATACCAATAGATTACGGAGGATAACACCATGAGCACATTTACAACCGATATAGCAAAACGCGAAACCCTTGCCGCCATGATCGGCACATACCAGCAGGCAATCAAGAACATTGAGGAAGCCTACGCTATTCTTGAATCTGCACAGAAGTCGTTACGCGCCGTATTCCTTGATGCACCCGGTTATCGTTTCAGCGTCAATGACCGTAATGCTACCGAAGTCGGTAAAAAGGCTAGTGACGAGATCAACGCCAAGCTCAAGAAAGATGCCTGGGCTGTGATTGTGGAGCGTATGGAGTTGCGCCGGTTGCTTTCGATTCGCAGACGGACAGAGCTTGATTCCCAGATCGAAAAGGGAGAGTTACCGGAACTGACTGATGAAAACGTAATGGCACTGTTTGAGACTTCAGCGGCAAACATCAATGTTTACCTGGAAGAAGCGGTCACGGAAGTATTTGACTATCTCCGGCCACCACAAAGCAGATTCAAAACCAATACGGAATTCGAGCTGGGGAAACGAGTCATACTAACCTGGCAGGTTGAGAAAGGCTGGAGCCGTGGTAAGTTCAGGGTCAACTACCATCGTGATAAGCATCTGACAGCTTTGGATAACGTCTTCCACATGATTGACGGTAAGGGACCAATCAAAAGCTATCACGGCCCGTTATATGATGCCATTACCGACAGCCCGGACGGTACCGGCAAAACCGATTATTTCAAGTTCAAGTGTTGCCTGAACGGCAACCTGCATTTGGAGTTCCTTAAACCGGAGCTGGTGGCAAAGCTTAATGCCGTTGCTGGTGGCAATCGGCTGCGGACAGAACAAGCATAAACCGCAATGAACCGTTGCAATCACAATCACAGCATACTAAAAACAGAATGGAGACTACCCATGGAAAACAATAATCCGATCATCGAGAAAATCAGAAAACTGTTGGCGCTAGCAAATTCCAGTAACGAACATGAAGCAGCACTGGCGGCGTCACATGCACAACGGCTACTGTCAGAACATAATCTGGCAATGGCCGATATTGAGTCGGAACAGAAACCGCAATCGGCTGATAAGGTGGAAGCGACAGTATCCAAAACACTGCCTAAATGGGTTCGTTACCTGTCAGCGGGTGTCTGTACCGCTTTTGACTGTCAGGCTATTCAACATCCGGCGCTTGGCAAGATGACTTTTATTGGTGTTGGAGCTGATGTTCAGGTTGCCGCTTATACGTTTGCCTATCTGGATAAAACTGTCAGGAAGTTGTGCAGCAGTTATATCAAGCATCATGTCAATAGCGGCGTACCAAACCGCCAGCGTGAGCTTATGAGGCAGTCGTATTACCTGGGAGCGGTATCAACTATTACCGGGAGACTGAGAGAGCAGAAAGCAGTTACTCCCATCACGCCTGGCGCTCTTGTTCCGATAAAGGCAGGTCTGATCAAAAAGGCCATGTCGGAGATGGGGCCGACCAGAACCGTTCACAGTCGCAAGAGTTACATCAATTCTCATGCATACACCAAAGGCCAGCAGGATGGCCAGCAGGTCGGTATTCATAAAGGTGTAACCGGCAGCAATCCCGCACAAAAATCAATCTCCTGATAACTTTCCACTAACCACAACACAATAACAATCGAACAAGGGGATTCCGGCAACGGGTCCCCTTTTCGCATTTAAGGAGCCGACACCATGTTAGCCACCACACTATACGACTATGAAATCACCATGCTGCTTTGTGAATCATGCTTCGACATCATTCTTGAGGATGACGCCGAATACCATCACGACAAATCATACTGCCATCACTGTATCGAGGAGGTCTGCCAATGAAACGCATATTCCCGACTATTCGCATAATGACACCAGAAGAGACCAATGGCCGTAACCTCCAGAATCTGGGTCTTGTTCTCGAATACTGCCACTTAATGATACCGCTATCAGCCGGTCACTCGGACACCATCCAGATTTTCCGTAACGGCAACAGTCTCATGATCCTGATTACCAACAACCAGCTCGGTTACATCGGGTTGGACGAGATTGATCTCCTTGACGGTGACATCATCGGCACTGTTTTTCTGGAAGAGCACCAGATCAAGGGATGCATCGGCAGACGCTGGCTTCAGATGAAATCGGAGACACTGATCAGAAGACTGTCTGCATACCTGTAAGCAGTGGACACAGTAGCAACAGCGGCAACAGGATTAATATAATGGAATAACTAGCTGTTACAAATCCAGTTTGCCACTTGCCCGTGACACGCTATTCCGGCAGCGGCAACACACAATTAATCATCAACCCAGAGATAGGGAGGCCACCGTGCCTCCTTTTCCATTTTAAGGAGAGAACGCCATGACGATCAATACACTTATAGGAGCCAATAACAATATCGCCTTACGGCAAATCAAGGCAGTGTTTGAAGTAACAGCTGTCAGCGAGGAGATTGCAAACTACATTCAACCCAATACACGATACACAGCACCCAGTCAGATATTCGAGGCATTCCACTTCCTGATGCAGGAAACAAAAGAATATTTTCTGACGCTGCATCTTGATGGAAAGAACAGAATTAACTGCATAGATGTCGTCAGCATCGGAAGCCTTAACCAGAGTATCGTTCACCCGCGTGAGGTTTTCAAAACGGCGCTGCTGAGTTCTGCAGCGGCAATTATCCTTGTCCACCAACATCCAACCGGAGATCCATCACCGAGCAGCGAAGATATAGCGATCACCCGCCGTCTGAAAGAAGTCGGAGATATCATCGGCATAAAAATTCTTGATCATTGCATAATTGGTCAGGACAGCTATATCAGTTTCGTCGAGAGAGGGCTCTTGTAAGTTGAGCCGTAATACGTAGGCCGGTAACGAAAGTACGGCTGTAAAAAATCTTACAAAGCCTGACGCCCAAGCAGTTTATGACGCTGCAAATATTATGAAACCCCGAATCATTGGTTTTTGTTTTGGTGGTGTAATTGATATATTGGTGGGGAGGTGTGGCGGTGGTTTGGTCG
>JAYTVV010000149.1:0-2711 GCA_043743795.1 Geobacteraceae bacterium | reverse complement strand
CGCTGTTGGTGCTGGCCATGGGCGTAGCGGTCGGGATTATCGTCCTGGCAGTGCTGCTGCCGATCTTCGAGATGAACCAGCTGATAAAATAACCCCATGAACAAGGAAAAATGATAACAGACAGTCATGGCCACCCGTAGAGCGAGTGGCTAATGCCAGATGGCGCAGCCGCAGAAATAGTGCACTAGAAAAAAGGCCAAGCAGCAGCGGTGAGGAGTTCTAGGTTTCGAGCCGCATTTTCTTTGACGTGTCACCAATTATCGTATATACAATAATTATGATCTGGGACAAAACAAAGCGGCTAATTAACCTTGAGAAACATCATCTTGACTTTGCTGATGCCGGTCTTGTTTTTTCGAATCGCTACCGTCTGGAGTTCGAAAGCACCCGTAATGGAGAAGTCAGACGCCAGACGTTTGCATATGTCGCCGAGATGTTAACAGTGCTTACGGTTATTTGGGTACCTGGCGAAAAACGAAGAATCATCAGTTTCCGTAGAGCTCACAAAAATGAAAGGGAGGCTTACCATGCCTGGCTTGAAAAAGAATTCAAAGACTGACTGGGAACGAGTACAGCGTGATGCTGCAACCGACGCCCCTATCACATACGATCCCGATACAGACCTCTATGATCCTAACGATCCGGCACAGGTGCAAAATTTCTTCACATCGGCAAAGGTTGTTCGCAAACCCGGCAGGCCGAAAGCAGAAACTACCAAAATACCAACAGCCATCCGTTTATCGACTGATGTAGTCGAATACTTCAAGTCAACAGGAGCAGGTTGGCAGTCACGGATTGACGCTGCCCTGCGCGACTGGATGTCCGGGCACCCGCTCAAACGAGCATAAGCAGAATTTCCAATGAAAGAGTGCGTAAAACAGAAGGGCCACGTGTCAACTTCATAAAATATGAGGATTGACCCGCGGCCTTTCTGATTACCAGAGTAGAATGTCCAACCATCGGCAACAGCGGTCAAGCCGCTGGCGCCTCAGCCCCGTTAACCACGTCGTTAGACGCCGCCCCTGAAGGGCGGGCCAACGCCGACCCCGTTGGAATGAAATGGAGAATAAAATGAAAATAGTCATATTGACAGCAACGATGGTGCTTCTCTCGTTACCGGCTCACGCCGCTTGTACGTGGGAAGACATGAACGGCACCTTCCACATGACTGACGAACGCTCCCAGGCACCTAAATATGCCAAATGCGACGGAGATGCTGCACCTACATCAGCGTCATCGCCCAGAGCGTCTCGCAACTCCGGCAGGAAAAGCAGTGCAGGGGATCTTGGTACTGATATGGATGGCAATCACTATTCGTTCGATGTCAGCAGAATCAAATTTGTATCAGGTACCAAGCAGGGGGGTGAGGTAAAAATGACACAATATTACCTTACCGCTCCTGTTACGATGATCGACAAGGAGAACCCAAGATTTCCGAACACAGCTGAAGTTAGAATTACGTGCGGGACTCTTACAGAGAGCGGGGGGATGGGGATTCAAACATTCGGCAGGATCAACCTGCCGAATGCGCAATCGCGACTGCTGCGAAAAACCGCCTGCGATCAATACCAGCAATGAATCGCAACGACACTCCAGGGATTCAGTTAAATACCGTCAATGGTTGTCTTGCGTTGATACTTTTTCTATCAATACAGTATCCAGTGCCGGTTCCAGCCCAGACTTATCAGTGGGAAGACGCCAGCGGCCCGCACTTTACCGATGACCCTGCCCGGGTACCGGTACAATACCGTTCAAAACAGGCCCGTTCCCCCATCCCGATTGCTACCAAATCGCAGGACCAGCTCTCTCCGTTTGATACGGACTGGTTTGGGAAATATATCCGTTTTACACCGCCCGAAGGATATATCGGCGCATTTTTCCGTGATGGAGAAAAGTCGGAGATGATCTACAAGCTCAGGCATACGGGCAGCCAGAGCAGAAGACGTGCAGTCGGTGACAGATCGGGTGGAATCACCCTGTCGGCCACGACTCGGTATGGGTCGCCGTATTTTCGATCAACCGACGCCCTTATGAATCATTGGCGAGCCGATATATTCCCGCAAAGGCTCGACATGCTGACTTCGGTACGTTCGACGGCAGAAAAGCCGTTGTTGTCACTGAAACCCTCCGAAACGCCCTTCTTGGTGTGCGGCATACTTCCTCCGACTACTCCAGGACATACCAAATCCTTGGCAAAGGTATTTGCTTTGAGGTCCGGATCACAGCCTGGTCGGAACAGCAGCTGCAGAGCCTTGACTCATCAGTCCGTCAGATCCGGCTTGGATTCTGACGGGAAGTGAATACAAACAGGAGTACGGTATGCGAGAGGTTGACAACCAAAAGACCATCGAAACCCTGGAAAGAAAACAGGCCGAGATGCCTCCCGGCCAAGTACTGACAGAGCAGGATGTAAGAGCGCTTCTCGAAGCGAGGAAAAGAGTAGGACGCTAGTTTACCCCTAAGCCACCAAGACAGTGCGGCCATTTGGATCGGAAACTTTCATAGATACTCTTGAATTCAGGTTGAATCAGTCACTGAAGCCCAAAAAACCAGGGCGACCTCGGACAAAATATGGGGAGTGTCCCAAATTAAAATCAGCGCCTGCAGCAAACCCATTCCCCCTGAGGCGGATCGCATCCGCACCCGTCACATTTCATGCTGTAACCGTCTTGCCACCCGCAGTCATCCCGGATTGTGTTATCTACGGAATG
>JAYTVV010000148.1:0-13830 GCA_043743795.1 Geobacteraceae bacterium | reverse complement strand
TCGCCCCTGACACTGCATTCCAGGTAAATGCTGGTGAGGCAGTTGCGATGGTACCTGATGGGCCCACTAATGCCGGGGCCGCTGGTACGGAAACGGAAGCATAAATAAAGTAGCTCGCAGAACTCCAGGGACTGGTCCCGGCACTATTGCTTGCAGAAACAATCCAGCCAACGGTCGTTCCTGGAGGCAGTGTTACCGCGGGGGTAACCGAGCAGGTAGCGCTGTTGCATATTGCCGAAGCTGCGTACGTTGTTCCAACACCTTGATAGTTGTTATAAAATGTATAACTCGTTGCATCTGGCACAACATTCCATGAGTATGTCGGTGTAGCCGACGTAATAGCTCCCGATGGCCCCACCAGAGTAGGGGCCATTATGCTATGCAGTGCGGCGAGAGAGCGCGGAGCGCTGAATTGGGAAAGTGTGATCGGAGTCGGGGGAGCGGTAAAATCCTGTGTGATATAGCTAGAAAGTGTGTCTCTGGCCATGTCGTCTGTTGCCATGACCAGCTTTGACGCATCGCCGCTCAATTCCATATCCATAAGAATATTAGCATTTGCCAGCGTAGTGACAATGCCCGTAACCGGATCGACGGACATGATAGAAGATGAATCGACGACATAAAGCAGATTGTTGATGTGATTTACCTTCATAAGGTAAGGAAAAATGCCGACCGGAATGGACTTGTGCAGGATCCCGGTAAGCGGGTCACGAAGATCAAGGGTACTATTAAGCGTATTAAGCACATACAAGTAAGTTCCGTTGGTATGCGTTGCCAAGGCGAAGGCGCCTTCGGCAAGGGTTACCGTTGTTACGGCTGAGCTGGTTGTATCAACAATGTATAGAGTAGATACGCCAAGAACGTAGGCCTTTGAGCCATCTTTGTTCAGTGCCAGGTCAGAAGGAAAAGTGCCTACAGTGACAGCTCCCGGCTGGACTGCATTGGATACGGTATCAACGGTGTAAAATTGACCGGTGGCATTCAGCTTGTCCCAATTTGTCACATAAACCCGTGAGCCGTCAGGGCTGCAGGCCATAGCCAGCAGTCCGGTGAAGCGAACATCGATTATTGTGTCAGTTAAGGTATTGGTGCGTGTATCTATGACCGAAATGGAATTTGTCCCGGTGTTGAGGGTATAGGCTTTGGGCGATTGCGGGTTAAGACAGATTTTGTTCGGATGTGGCGGAGTATTGGTGGCGGTATCATTCGGAATGGTAATAACCGCCGATTCTGTGTTCGTCGCCATGTCAACGACGCTGACGGTATTGTTGCCATTTGCACTGTAAAGAAAAGGGGCTGCACACAGCGGTGTGGTTACAGACAGTATAAAGACCCAGGATATGAGTAAACGATGCAAGATCATTTTGTGCTCCCTTCGGGATTTAAGAATCTATTTTTACGCTGTGCTTGCTCCATTACCGGAGAAAATCCACTGTCAGTTATTTCAGAACAATAAACGTCCCCAACCGGTTTAAACCTTATCATGGGCATTACGGTGGAATCAATATCCATTTCTATATTTTACTTTATGAGGACTATATCATTTTTCGCAATCTCGCAACCAGTGTACTTTTTGATCTTATTCTACTTTGCAATCAAGTTGATACTTTTAATCCAAGGCCAATTGGTTAAGCTTGTCATTGCCTCCCGGCTTGCCGCCATTTCTGACAAGCCTCGCTCTGCTTGTTTGGTTGCTGAGTTAAGTGAGTCAAAAACCTTGTTGGCAAAAGTGAAACCCTCAGGGGTCTTGCCTTTCTGCTATTTTCCGCAATCCATTAATATCACCGTTGATTATACCAGCATTCGGTATTCTTAGGCCAGTATATCTAATTCATTCATACCAACCATAAGCTTTTTAAGCACTTTCGACCTCTTCACGACTCAAACCAGTAGACTGCAAGATTATTTCAACCGCAACACCTGCTGCCTTCAAGTTGCGAGCAACCTCTATTTTTCCTTCTATTTTTCCTTCTATCTTGCCTTTAACTTCACCTTTTTCAAATTCTTCCTGAATTTTGTACAAATCTTCAGCATCTCGAATCTGCCAGTATTCGTAAACTTCCAGCTCTTCTTCTGTCCAGGTATTCATGGATGCCAGGTTGTATGCTTCTTTTAGTTCCGGTATTGCTGCTGCACTTTTTGGAATCATGGTGAGATTGTCTGCGTTTTTGATGAAGTATATCCATTTTTCTATGATGCTTTTTGCTTCTTCTTCTGTTTTGTTGAATTTTTTGAGTTCAATGAAGTTGAATTCAATATCACCAAGTTCCTGCTTCAGGGTCTCGCGGTTTAGAATAAGATGACGGGTTAAGTAGTTGTCACCATCAAATGAGTTAAAGTCGAGTATGCCGATAAAAATTACCTGATTGAGCTTTGGGTAGTTTTCTCCTTTTTTGATCTGACCGGTATAGGCTTTTGCGGTGTAATACATGGCACGCTTGTCAAAGTGCTTGGTATCCTTTACCTGCATTTCAACTAGAAAGCTGATACCCCTATTATCAATTGCTCTGATCTCTAAAGTGGTTTCCTTCAGTATAGGGATGTCTGGCGGTTGCCAAGGATTTTTGAGGGTGACACTCTTTATCCGCCTGTCATCTTCAAGTTCCAGCAAAGCATTCAGAAAACCAATGAGAATTTATGTGTGCTGTTCACTACCAAAAATCTTTTTGAAAGCTATGCCAGTTTTAACAGCAACAAATTGCATGGCTTTATCCCTTTGTCTCAACCAGTTTCAAATGTAACCACCTATATTTATGGGTCATTGATACTTGCAGGTGACCGGCGCCAGCAAAAAATCTGTAATAAACCGGTACTGTTCGGTAACGGCGAGCAGGTGAATAAAGTCAATACCTCGGCTCACTGAATCGCAATATCCCAATCGCTTGCCGGATGAGCGGTTTCGGTCGCACGGCTGCCGGTCAGTACGGCAAATTCAAGCTCAGGAACATGAACCAGCGACTTTACTTTGGTGTGGGATGGGGACGCAACCTGGTCCCTTCGGCTGCTACAGGGAGAATGACTTTCATATCCGCCCTTTATTCTCAATCCGGGTTTATTTCCCCAACAAGGGGCTCATCACCTGATAGACCAGGTAGGCGACCAGTGCCGAGGCTGGAATCGTTAGAATCCATGCCAACAGAATCCGTTTAGCAACATTCCAGTTAACTGCGTTAAGTCTTTTGGAAAGGCCAACGCCCAGAATAGTCGAAGTAATAACGTGGGTGGTGCTTGTCGGCATACCGAAAGCCGAGGCCCCCAAAATAACACCGGCTGAAGCAGTTTCTACGCAAAATCCATGCACCGGCTGCAGTTTGACAAAGTCACGACCAACGGTCTTGATGATCCGCCAGCCACCAGCCGCAGTTCCAAAAGCCATAGCCGTAGCACAGGCCACCATGACTTCCCATGGTACTTCAAACGTTTTAAGGGTTCCATAACTGACCAAAGCCATGGTGATAACCCCCATGGACTTCTGAGCGTCAGCGGTCCCATGAGAAAATGCCATTAGAGCGGCCGATGCGACCTGCAGGCGACGAAAATTTTTATTAAGGCCGCTGGGGGCACTGTTACGGAAAACCCGATACAGGACTAACATAAAGATAAAGCCGACGGCGGTACCCAGAATCGGAGACAGAATCAATGCCATAATGATCTTCTTGAGTCCGGCCCACTTCAGGGCAGTGATACCGGCATGGGCAATAACTGCTCCCGAAATACCGCCAATAATGGCATGCGAAGATGAAGAGGGTAATCCGTAGTACCAGGTGATCAGGTTCCAGATAATCGCTCCGACAATGCCCGCTAACACGACCATTTGGGTAACATTGGAACCGTCCACAATCCCTTTTCCGATGGTTGTAGCAACCTTGGTAGAGATCATGGCACCGGCAAAATTAAGAACTGCTGCCATTATAATGGCAGACCTGACCGAGAGGGCGCGGGTCGAGATACAGGTGGCAATAGCGTTGGCTGTGTCGTGAAAACCGTTGATATAGTCGAACAGAAGCGCCGCCACAACAACCAGGCAGAGCATCAGGAAGGCCGGCTCAAGCATTCTTTACCACCACGCTTTCAAGGATATTGGAGGCGTCTTCGCACCTGTCAGTCGCCTTTTCAAGTGTCTCATATATCTCTTTCCATTTTATCAGCTGAATCGGATCTTTTTCCTCATCAAACAGCCGGCTGATCGCTTCTCGCGAAACGCGATCGGCTTCATTCTCCAGTGAATTGATCTCTACACACGCCTCAAAAATCTGCTCGTTGGTTTTTTTCCCGAGCATGGCAACGGCCTTGTCTACCGCATAACATGACTGCAGAATTATGAATCCAAGCGATTTGGCTTCGGGGGGAATCGCTTCAACATTGTACATGATAATCCGCTGAGCAGAGGCGTCAATCAGGTCAAGTATATCATCCAGTTTTGAGGCAAGGGCGTATATATCTTCAGGGTCCAGAGGTGTTACAAAGGTTTTGTGCAATGTCTGGATGATCTCGTGAGTGAGAGAATCTCCTTTGTGCTCGATATCCTTGATGCGGCGCTGACTTTCAACCGGATTTTCAAAATCATCAAGCATTTCCTTGAGTAACTTGGCTCCATCAATAATATTTTCTGTCATCTCCTTGAAAAGCTTGAAGAATTTTTCTTCCTTGGGAATAAATCCAAACATGGGTACGCCTCCGTGAATTTTCGTGCCGACTTCGATTAAAACGCTCGACTAATAGCACACTTTTAGATTCGTTCACAGCCTAAATTTGCAGACATTAGACCATCAACAAAGCAACATGGATTGCCTTTACCAACAAGTTGCAGTATCCTCCCTTCCCATTCACTCAAAAGGAGTTGTGCCATGAATCTGTTTCACGCCGCCGTTCTCGGTATCCTGCAAGGCTTTGCCGAGGTGCTTCCGATCAGCAGTTCAGCCCACCTGATTTTGCTCCCCTGGCTGCTCAAATGGCCCGAGTCCGGCTTGACCTTTGATGTTGCACTGCATCTGGGCACATTTCTGGCGCTGGCACTCTACTTCTGGCGTGACATTATTGAAATGACGGTATCTTTTTTTGATGCTCTGGCGGCCCGCAGGCTGAACACTCCCGCCCGAAGGTTGCCGTTCCTGATTATTGCCGCCACCGTCCCGGCCGCTGTAGTCGGCAAATTGTTTGAACATCAGGTTGAAGCGATCTTCCGCTCTAATCCGCTGCTGATTGCATCATTTCTCGTTGCCTTCGGACTTATCCTGGGTGCTGTTGACCTCTTTGGCCGCAAACGATTGATTCTGGATGAGATCAAACCGGCAAGCGCACTGACCATCGGCCTGATGCAATGCCTGGCATTGATCCCTGGTGTTTCCCGCTCCGGTATCACCATCACCGCCGGCCTAATGCTCGGCTTCACCCGCGAGAGCGCCGCCCGCTTCTCATTTCTGATGTCGCTGCCAATCGTGGCGGGTGCGGCTCTGCTTAAAACCGTGCATCTGCTCAAGCACGGCATTCCTGCCGGAGAAGGTATGCCGATGCTGGTTGGTATCGCCTTCTCGGCTGTTACCGGGTATATCAGTGTTGCCTTTCTGCTCCGTTTTGTACAAAAGCGAAGTCTCTCACCGTTTGTCTGGTACCGGGTAATTGTGGGTGGTGGTTTGATAATCGCCATTCTTTCCGGCTTCAAAGGGTAGGGGGATGTATGCGGGGTGACGGCGGCATTAAAGAGTGGCCCGAAGACGAGCGTCCGCGTGAAAAGATGCTCAAACAGGGGGCTGCGACCCTTTCTGATGCTGAGTTGCTGGCGTTGATTATCAGAAGCGGTGATCCCGGCAGCAGGCAGAGTGCTATTGATCTTGGGCGGGAGCTGATCAAGCATTTCAGTGGCAATCTACGGGAGTTGGGAGGTGCCGATCTCGGCGAGCTGTGCGCCATTAAGGGGGTCGGGCTGGCCAAGGCAACCAGCATTAAAGCCGCATTCACTCTGGCTTCACGTTTTCAGGCCCGCAAACTGGAACGCCTCGACCGCTTTACCTCGCCGCAGCAGGTCTTCGACTATTTCCACCACGAATTCCGTGACAGCCGTAAGGAATATTTTCTTGTCCTGCTGCTCGATGGCAAGAACCGTATCATCAGGCGGGTACAGATATCAGAGGGATCTCTTAATCAGAGCATCGTCCACCCCAGGGAGGTGTTCAACCCGGCGGTTAAAGAATCTGCCGCCGCCATGATTCTGGTCCATAACCACCCCACCGGTGATCCGGCCCCCAGCAGCGAGGACATTGCTATCACCCGCCGCCTGAAAGAGGCCGGAGAAATTATGGGGATAAAAGTGCTGGATCACATCATTATCGGTGATGGAGAATACTTGAGTTTTGTTGAGCGTGGACTGCTGTAGTACGTTTCATTTACAGGTGGCTCAGCGCCTCATCCGCCGCCCGTTCCGCTGCTGCCACACAGTCATTCAGTCCGATGCCGCGATAGGAATTACCGGTCAAAATCAAACCAGGATGTGCTTTAAGCTTTTCATCCAGCGACTGCAGCCGCTTTCCGTGACCGACCGTATACTGCGGAATCGCCTGCGGATGACGGAAGACGCGAACAAATTCCGGTTCAGACTCAATTCCCATCGTCATCTTCAAATCCTGCCTGACGCGTTCCGCAACTTCAGCGTCACCCAGCTTGACATATTCAGGAAAACAGGCCCCCCCCATCATGCTGCGCAGCAGTACTTTTCCCTCCGGGGCCCGATCCTCAAACATGCTTGAATCCCACAAGGTACCAAGCGTGTTGCGCCCCTCTTTCTTCGGGATCAGATATCCGAACCCGTCCAGAGAATGCTCAATCTGCCGGCTGCTGTAACCAAAACAAATTACCGTCATGCTGGCGTACGGTATTTCCCGCAGTACACCTGAAATATCTGCATTCAACCCTGACAGCATATCAGCCGCCGCAAATGCCGGTGAGGCGATAATTACCTGATCGGCATCAAACTCACTGCCGTCACTGCACGTTACCCGGTAGGGGACGCTGCTCCCCTTTTCAACCGCTGTAACGGCAACGCCAGGTCTGACTATTTTCCCCAGTGATGTCGCCATTGCATCAGAGAGATACTGAATTCCCTCACGGAACGACGTCAGCACGCCTCCCGGTCCGGCGGCACTCGAAACAACCTTTCCGGCCGCCTGATCACGTTTTTTCTTTTTGCCCAGCATAATCATCGCCCGGATCAGCCCGCCGTATTCCCGTTCCAGTTCGGCAATGCGTGGAAAACAGGACTCCAGCGACATTGTTTCGGGATCACCGGCAAAGATGCCGGATACCATCGGCGCAATCAGTTTGTCCAACGCCTCTTTTCCCAGTCGGCGCCGACCGAAGGCAGCCAGAGTTTCGTCAATTCCGACCGGTGCAGATGCAACAAAAGGTGTTGGCTCCAGGGCAAGCCGCAGCTTTCCCGGCCAGGAAATCAAGCGACTTTTGAGAAAAGCAGGGGCACCATCCGGCAGTTGATGCAGTTCACCGCCGGAATAGATGAAGCGTTTGCGGGCATTATCATTGCTTCGATGCAGATTGTTCTCCACTCCGAGCGCTCTGCAGAGATCAAGAGTCTGCGGTTTACTGTCGAGAAAACCGTTCGGCCCCCATTCGCAGGTGTAACCATCGGCCTTGATGCTCCACATCTTGCCGCCAAGCCGCTGCTCTTTTTCAAGCAGGGTTATCTCCAGCTCTTTTCCCGCAGCCTCTGCCTTGTTGCGCAGCAGCCAGGCCGCCGCCAGGCCGGATACGCCGCCGCCGACGATGATTATTTTTTTCATTGGGGTGCTCCCGAGCAGTGATTGGTAGTGTTAACAAGCAGATACTACGTGCGGTGCTGTCCGCTGTCAAGGTATACACCATCGGCGGCATTGACAGTCTGGGGATCAGGGCTTACATTGTCTTCAAATTTCAAGAGGATGGAGATCGTTATGGCACAGGTTGATTATTACAAGGCGCTGGGAGTAGAAAAAGGTGCCTCGGCAGACGATATCAAGAAGGCGTTCCGCAAGCTGGCGGTCAAGTATCACCCGGACCGCAATCCCGATAACAAAGGTTCCGAAGACAAATTCAAGGAGATCAACGAGGCCTACGCCGTGCTCTCCGATCCGGAGAAAAAACAACAGTATGATACCTTCGGCTCCAGCGGCTTCCACAACAAATACAGCCAGGAAGACATTTTCCGCGGTTTCGACTTTGGTAATGCCTATAAAGATATGGGTGGTGGCGGCGGAGGTGCGGAAGATATTTTTTCACGCCTGTTCGGCGGTTCCTTCGGACGCGGCGGCGGCCGTGGCGGTTTTCGCTCAGCACCCCAACGCGGGGCTGACCACGAAATGGAGCTTACTGTCAGCTTTCGCGACGCAGCCCACGGTGCCGAAAAGCAGATCGCCTTTCGCCGTGATGGCCAACGGGAAGAGCTGAAGATAAAAATTCCGGCGGGAGTTGATAACGGCAGCAAGATCCGTATTACCGGTAAAGGTGCCCAGGGGGAGGGGGGAGGCCCGGTCGGCGATCTGTTCCTGATCATCCATGTCCTGCCAGACCCGGTGTTCATTCGTGATGGCGGTGACCTGTTTGTTGAGCGATCCATCCCGTTCAGTGCTGCCTGTATGGGTATTTCTCTGGATGTACCGACACTGGAGGGAGACAAGCGAATTAAAGTGCCGGCCGGAATGCAGCCCGGCACCAAGATCAGACTGAAGGGGTGTGGTATCAAGGCACTTGGATCGAACGCCAAAGGCGACCTGTACGTCAAAATAGGTGTACATATTCCTGAAACTCTGAATGGCGAGCAGAAGAAGCTTGTGGAGGAACTGGCGGAGAAGGGGCTGTAATATCCGAACACCGTGATTGACGATATAATCCTCCGGGGCTGATGAAACTCCGGAGGATTTTTTTGTGCATTTATGGTGATGACACCATCAACACGACTGCGTGAGCCGCAATACCTTCACCCGCCCCGCTGAAACCGAGTCCTTCCTCGGTCGTCGCCTTGACATTAACCTGAGTTACATCGGCATTCAAAACTTCGGCTATATTTTCCCGCATGAGATGAATATGTGGTGCCATTTTCGGCATCTGGGCAATGATGGTTGCATCCAGGTTACCTAATTTGTAGCCACGCTGATTGGCCAGAGCCATAACGTGCGCCAGCAGCTTCAGGCTGTCCGCCCCTTTGTAGGCCGGGTCAGTATCGGGAAAATGCCTGCCGATATCTCCCTCGCCAATCGCCCCGAGAATGCTGTCGGCTATGGCGTGCAGCAGCACGTCGGCATCGGAGTGACCCAACAGTCCCTTTTCCCAGGGGATAGTCACACCACCCATGATCAATTTCCGTCCCTCTACCAAGCGATGAACATCGTAGCCGTGAC
This sequence comes from Geobacteraceae bacterium, assembly GCA_043743795.1. Taxonomy (GTDB): domain Bacteria; phylum Desulfobacterota; class Desulfuromonadia; order Geobacterales; family Pseudopelobacteraceae; genus JACRCG01. The sequence goes on along the minus strand of JAYTVV010000148.1, from coordinate 4,447 downwards.
CTATACGCATGGTTATGCCTCCTGACTATTCAATAAATGATTCTATAGACGGCTTGACCGGTCAATAGGGAGTTATTTGCCGACATTTTGTCTATAGACAACTCTATTTTTTCCACATAGTTATGCAGAAATGAATAGTTCTATAGATAATTATTTATTCAAATGCAACACGAATTCAGGCTTATTTTGTCCATAGGTATCGCGTATGGCGCAGCTTACCTTTTTTGCCAATCTCTCCTCGTTCAACCATGATTCGTAACTGGTCTTTCAATATGCAGGGCAGCAATTACGCAAGATTGCCCTGCAAAAAACCACATGTTTTCAAGTCAGACGGGTTCATGATTTAGATTTCTTCCCCACACACTTTTTTGTTGAATGTTTCACCAGTTGTTTCTCTTCGGAGATTACCCGTCGCTCAACCTTTTTGATATCCTCGGCAGGTGGCAACTCCTCCGGTTTGATGCCGCGATCTGTTAGCACTTTGCGGACATCCTGATTGTTCTTTACATGTTCGGATGCAATAGCGTCTTCATGGCGTAAGTCGTCGCGCTTGATATTGAAGTTGGTGATCTCGCTGGCAAAGTCCTTCGCCTTGATGGTGATCGTGGGAAGAAAGTCGGCTAAGGCCCGATTATCGGGCATCCCCAGACGATCTTTCATCTGCTGGGTTGTTTTCCCGCCAAACAGAGCTGCATCTCCCTTACTGCGAATACGTGCGAAACCGCTGTTGTCACCAATCCGCTCAAAGATCAGGCCGGACAATTCTTTCTCTGAAAGAGTCAGCTTCTGGCGAGCGGTCAAACGTTCCTGCTCTTCAAGACGCTTTTCGATCAGTTCAAGTCTGCGGGTCTGAACGGCAAAGTAGGTCTGGGCAAAAGCGATCTCCACCTTGCGCGGGTCGCCGTTCTGGGCGATCAGGTAGCAGGCATAGCGGGTAAGCATGAGATCATCAATTTCTTTTTCCGCCCCCTTAGGCATCGGGATCGTTTTCCTGACGTCAGGAAAATGATCGGAGACAGAATGTCCGGCGGTCTGGCAGGCGATCTTTGCCTTGTCGATGACCTTGGCAAAATTCTCCCACTTGGAATAGCCGAGCAGCCCTTGCAAATCGCGGGCAAACCAGAATTCTTCACTGTCTAGCTGCTGGGCGTAGTCTTCAAAATTTTTGTGGAGTTGGATGATGATGTCGCTTTTCATAATTTCCTCGCTACGGATTAATCTCCAAATTTACTGATACTTTGCTGAAAAAATATTTCCGTAAAGTTGACACATCACGAGATTTTCAGCTCATTTCTCATCTGCAGCAAAATTTTATTGTAAAGTACCTGTGCTTGTTGGGCTTTTTCATTGAGCTCGCCAGTAATAAATGATGATGGGTTATTGATATCAATGCTTTTCCAATTCCCCATCATTTTTGTTGTAGCGTTCATGAGATCACGCTGAAGCGCTACATAGTCATTTACCATAGTGAGAAGTTTATCCGAACATACAAGTTTCAGACCATGGAGTTCACCTTCTGCCTTTGTAAATGTTTTCTGGATATTCGATTGCATCTCTCCAAGTGAGTCATGAAGCCTAAGGAGAGCATCATTACTTTGCTCAGGATTGGATATTATGACTCGAAATGTTTCTGAAACGGTTTCTGAAAAATACTTTTCAGAGTCCATACGAACGGCAGATGTAATTTCGTCAAGAGTTTTTAAATAATGCTTGTATTCAGCATATCTGACATCGAAATTCTGCTTTCGCTTCTCGTCATATCGTTTCAAAACGTAGAATGCCAACGGCGCAATTATGCTAGTAATAATGGCACTAACAATTACAGGCGTTAGAAATTCTTTCATGCTGTTTTCTTCCCCCGTTTTTTCTCCACCCCAACCAACGGCGCAATCAACTGCTGATACCGCTCAAACAAAAACGCCACCCGTTCGGCCTCAGTTTTGAAGGCGGTTTTACCATACGCTCCATCCACGACACGATCCAGCGCCTGATGTGCCTTCACCAGATCCGGCGGCATGGTCAGGGGATCGTAGAGGTCGGCAAGGGTTGCTGTGGGAAATTTGGTGCGAGCATCAAGCACCCCTTGGGCGGCGGTTTCGATGGCGGACTGTTGTTTTTCGGTTGGTTCGGGCCAGGGGAAGTTGTTGTAGACAAAGCTTCCTGAATATCGATAGTCGCTCTTTAAACGTCCGCATACCGCACGGGTCCAGGCCATGTGCATGGTGGTGGAGAGAATACCGAAATGATACGGAGTGGCATCCGGCACCAGATAATTCGTGTTGCTACAGATGGTTTCCGGGCCCATAAAACCAATGGGAATAAAGCGGCGGCGTTCTGACGATACTTCCGGTACAACCAGATAGTGTGTGTTTGGTTGTGAAACATAGAAAAAGAGGCTTGGTGTATCGGCGGTTTTACGGGTCGGTTCGGCGCTGCTTGCTCCCCTGAAAGCACGTACCTTTTCAATCCGTGTCAGTACATCCGGCATTTCTCTCAAACTCTCCGGCGCGACTCCCGGAAGCCACAAACAGTAACGCTCCAGCCTGTTGATAAAATCCTCTGAACCAATGTAAGGTTTAATATAACCGGCAACAGCGGGATATTTGGCGAGCAGTTCTGCGCGTTCTGCTCTGGACAAAATCAGGTTACCGTTATCAGTCGGTTTATTGCCGTACTTCATTGCCGGAACCTGACAGAGTGGGGCACTTCGTTTCACCACAACCACGTCCGGCGCATCCACCAAATACGGATTAATGTTACTAGCCTTGACGGAGTGCGGTTCGCTTTTGAGGGTGTCATAATCAAAGATGATTTTTTCCGGTACATCAGACAAACCAAACCCAATAATTACGCAATGAACAGCAGCTTTGCCCCGTGCCTCATTGTTCCACTGAAAGGTACGATGGGCAAAATGAATCCTGATACCGCGTCGAAAGAGATCGGGCCAGAGGATACCAACCTGCTCGCCTTGAGTAATCGAGTTAGTGGAGACAAAGGCAGCACGGATATGGTTTTGTAGGGGCGCATCCTTGTGATCGCCCCCGTTGCTATCGCCACCCTCATTGCCAGGCGCACCGAAAAGAGGGCGAACACAAGGTATCGCCCCTACATGACCTGCCATATAATCTGCGGCCTTGCGGTACCAACAGGCAACATAATCGAGGTCGGAGGCCGACTTAACCTCGGAAAAAATTCCCGTTAATTCAACCTTCTGCTCCTTTGACTGATAATGTTTTCCGATAAACGGCGGATTCCCCAGCAAATATGACAGCCTGTACGCCGGAACAACCGCGTTCCAATCAATCCGCAACGCATTGCCATGCACGATATGCGGCGCTTTCTTGAGCGGCAGACGGGCGTAGTACTGGCCGAACTCTTCCGACACTTTCAGGTTCATCTGGTGATCGGTCAACCAGAGCGCTACCTCGGCAATACGCGCCGGCCACTCCTCGATCTCGATACCGTGGAACTGATCGACGTTGACGCCGATGAGCTGGAACACATCCAGCATGAGCTGGTTGCTCTGGCGCACATGGCGCAGCACTTCCAGCTCCAGCAGACGCAGCTCGCGGTAGGCGATAACAAGGAAGTTGCCACAGCCGCAGGCCGGGTCGAAGAAGGTCAGATGCGCGAGCTTTTTCAAAAACTCGAAGAGCTGGTTCCGGTTGCGCTTTACCTTGTGGAACTCGGCCCACAACTCGTCGAGGAAGAGCGGGTGGATCAGCTTGAGGATGTTGGTTTCGCTGGTGTAGTGGGCACCCAGGTTGCGCCGGGCGGTAGTGTCCATGATCGACTGAAACAACGAGCCGAAGATGGCCGGAGAGATGCGGCTCCAATCCAGGGCGCAGCAGTCCAGCAGCGCTTCACGCATCTGGCGGGTGCAATCGGATATCGGGAGGGCTTCACTGAATAACTGGCCATTGACGTAAGGAAAGGCGGCTAACTGTTCGTCAAGCGCCGCTGAGCGGCGTTCTGGCGCGGTATCAAGCACCTGAAACAGTTTGGCAAGGTGCATTCCCAGATCGCTGCCATCGTCTGCCGTGCGCTGTTCCAGGTAATCCTGAAACTGGCAACGCTCGAACAGGGCCGTATCCTCGGCAAACATGCAGAACAGAATACGCACCAGCAGTACTTCGAGCGGATGACCGTCGTAACCGGACGATTTCAGCAAATCGTGCAGTTTTCCCAGTTTCTCTGCGGCCTGGATGTTGACCGGGTCTTGCTGGCCGAAACTGCGGGTCTGGTAACCAGCGATGAAACCAAACAGTTTGATGTTTTTGGAAAGATCGGCGAGGTTGAAATCGTGCTGCTCTTTGTTATCGAGATCGTAGAGGCGAAAGCGGGCAAAGTCCGATACCAGCACATAACGCGGCAAGTCACGCTCTTTCAGGCCGGGAAAATAATCGAATGCCTGACGGGCGGCGCGATCCAGATCCTTGCCGCGCGA
>JAYTVV010000147.1:0-5667 GCA_043743795.1 Geobacteraceae bacterium | reverse complement strand
CCCCATCTTCGTTGGCTCGTCTTCGTCTCCTCAGCATACTGATGTATGCCTTCGTTGACTCAATCCTTGCCGCCTTGATGGCATCTTTGATTTGAAATTGGAGTAACGTCTGCTTTTACCTGGGATGAATTGAAACTATAGAGAAACGTAACGAGGACATCATGACAGGCACAGAAATTCGCGCACTTTTTCTTCAGTATTTTGCTGATCGGGGCCACACGGTTGTTCCCAGCTCAGGGATCCTCCCCAAAAACGATCCAACCCTTATGTTTGCCAATGCCGGTATGAATCAGTTCAAGGATTGTTTTCTCGGTCTGGAGGATCGCGGGTATTACCGGGCGGCCAGCTCTCAAAAATGTGTGCGGGCGGGGGGGAAACACAACGACCTGGAAAACGTCGGCCGGACTGCCCGACATCACACTTTTTTTGAAATGCTGGGAAACTTTTCTTTTGGTGACTACTTCAAAAAAGAGGCGATTGCCTATGCCTGGGAGTTTTTGACGAAGGAATTAAAACTGGATAAAAGCCGTTTGTATGTGACGGTTTATACCGATGATGATGAAGCTGCCGATATCTGGCACACCCAGGAAGGAATCCCGCGTGAGCGGATTTTCCGCTTCGGCGAGAAGGACAATTTCTGGTCAATGGGTGATACCGGTCCCTGCGGTCCCTGCAGCGAAATTTTTTATGATCAAGGGCCTGAGGTCGGCTGTGACCGCCCTGACTGTAATGTCGGCTGTGATTGTGATCGCTACATGGAAATCTGGAACAATGTCTTTATGCAGTTTAACCGGTCGAGTGATGGTACCCTGACGCCGCTTCCAAAGCCGTCGGTTGATACCGGAATGGGACTGGAGCGGGTTACCGCCGTTATGCAGGGAGTCAGCTCCAATTACGACATCGATATTCTGCAGGGGATAATTCGCCATATTGAACGACTGTCCGGCAAACGGTATGGCTCGGATGAAAAAGATAACGTCTCGATGAGAGTCATTGCTGATCACGCCCGTGCAGTGACGTTTCTGATTTGTGACGGCGCGCTTCCCTCCAATGAAGGGCGCGGTTATGTATTGCGGCGCATCATGCGTCGGGCGGCACGTCATGCCAAGATGCTCGGTTGTGGTGAACCGATGCTGTTTCACATGGTTGATGCGGTGCGTGAAGTCATGGGTGATGCGTATCCGGAACTGCAGGAGCGGGAAGAATACATCAAGAAGGTTGTGTTGAGCGAAGAGCAGCGTTTTGCCGAGACGCTGGATCGCGGTCTCGCTATTCTCAATGATGAAGTAGCTGCTCTGCGGGGTGCGGGAAAAAATGTTATCCCGGGAGATATCCTCTTCAAGTTGTATGATACGTACGGGTTCCCGAGTGACTTGACCGCTGATATTGTTGAGAGCGAAGGTTTTACGATTGATGAAGCCGGTTTTGAAATATGTATGGAGCGGCAGCGGGCACAGGCTCGTGAACATTGGAAAGGCTCCGGCGAAGAGGGTATCTCACAGATATATAAAGAACTTCATAGCACTGGAGTGCGTGGTCAGTTTGTCGGCTATGATGAAATGTCGACCTATGCCCCGGTGCAGGCCATTATCCGGGATGGGGTTCTTGTTGAATCCGCTCTCGCAGGAGATACTGTTGCTGTCATTACGGACCGGACGCCGTTTTATGGCGATTCGGGCGGACAGAAAGGAGACTGCGGGACGCTTTCAACCGGCAACGCCCACGTGAATGTTGTTACTGCCAGCCGTCCCTTTGTCGACATGATTGTTCATCACGGTGTCGTCACGGAAGGTGTTTTAAGCGTCGGTGATGCTGCGGATTTGAAGGTGTCACGAAATGAGCGCGATGCTACCTGCCGCAACCACACCGCAACACACCTGTTACAGAGTGCTCTGCGAGAGGTGCTGGGTGATCATGTCAAGCAGGCCGGTTCCCTGGTGTCACTTGACCGTTTGCGCTTCGATTTTACCCACTTTTCCGCGGTGACGGATGAAGAGCTGCGTCGGATTGAAACGATCGTGAACAGGTTCGTCATGGCCAACGATCAGGTGGTGACCCGTGAAATGAATGTTACTGAAGCGGTTGAGGCAGGTGCTACGGCGCTTTTTGATGAAAAATATGGGGATTCGGTTCGTGTCGTAAAAATCGGAGACGTCAGCATGGAGCTGTGTGGCGGCACTCACGTCCGTGCAGCGGGAGATATCGGCCTCTTCAAAATTGTTTCTGAAGCGGGGATTGCAGCCGGAGTGCGTCGTATTGAGGCATTGACCGGCCTGGGAGCGCTTGGATTTGTCAGGGAGATGGAGGATGACCAGCGGGCAATCGCCGCACTTCTCAAGGCGGAAGCGGGAAATTCCCGTGACCGGCTGGAAAAGCTCCTCGTTCGCCAGAGGGAATACCAGCGCGAGATCGAAGCGCTGCAGGCTAAATTGAATGCCGCTGCTTCCGGTGATTTGCTGTCCCGGGCAACTGATGTCCAGGGCGTCAAACTGTTGGCTGTGCAGGTGCAGGTGGAGGATATCAAGGCACTGCGCGATCTTTCGGATACGTTGCGAGATCGTATCGGGGAGGGCGTCATTGCGCTTGGTGCAGCTATCGGCGGCAAGGCAAATCTGCTGGTCGCCGTTACCAAAGAGCTGAGTCGCTCAATCAAAGCCGGTGACATTATCAAGCAGATTGCACCGATCGTCGGCGGCAGCGGCGGCGGTAAGCCGGACCTGGCTCAAGCGGGTGGAAGTCAGCCCGATAAGCTGGATGAAGCGTTGGCAGCGGTTACTACGATTCTTTCACGATAGAAACAGAGAACAGCCTGGGGTTCCATATGCCGGATTTATTCTCACATAGTAAAGGGTGCCATTTACCCCCATCAAATGCGACTATTCTGATTGTTGATGATGAAAAAATTATTCGCGAATTGTGCATGCAGGCGCTTCGGAATTACCGGGTAATCCAGGCCGCTACCTGTGAGGAGGCTCTCAGGTTGTACGAAAAGGAACATGTCGACCTGGTCCTTTCCGATATCATGATGCCGGGTGAATCGGGTCTTGACCTGCTCGTACAGGTCAAAGCGCTTGATCCGAATGCGACTGTTATTATCATGACCGGATTTTCAGATAAAGAAACGGTGCTGAATGCACTTAAAGAAGGCGCCGATGACTTTATCAACAAGCCTCTCAATCTTCTGCAGCTGAAAACGTCTATCGAAAAAGTACTGGTAAAAAAAGCGCTTAAGGAAGAGTTGGCAAACATCAAGCGTTCTAATGAGCTTAAAAACACATTTCTCTCGTTGGTGTCACATAAGCTGCGTACCCCGATTACCGGTATTTCCCTTTTTCTGCAGAATATGCAGACGGGTGTTTTTAATCCGGAGGATCCGTTTTTTCAGCAAAGTATTACGATGGCCAGCGAAGAAGCACGTTATCTCGGTCAACTGGTTGCGGACCTGCTGGCATTCAGCCAGGTGATGATGAATAATACGGGCGTCAACAAACGGCTCTGCGATTTGAATGAAATAGTTGCGGATGTACTGATCAAGTGCCGGGAGGAGCATGGTAATTTTGATGTTGAGCTTGAAACTGCCTCGGATGCGTTGCCGCTTGTGCCGCTTGATGCTTCCAAAATTCATTTTGCATTGCACCAGGTGGTTGATAATGCTTTGAAGTTTTCCGGCGGCCAGGGGCAGGTTACCCTCAAGCTTGGAAGCCATGGCGACTCGGTTTTTATTGTTGTTTCTGACACAGGAATCGGGATTCCGGAGTCTGAAATACCCAAGGTGTTTGAAAAATTTTATCAGATAGACCCGGACCACACCGGTCAGATACGTGGCTTCGGATTGGGGTTGTTCTACGCGCGGGATTTTGTCATGCAGCATGGAGGCAGTATCAGTCTCGATAGTGTTGCGGGTTTGGGGACGACCGTAACGATAAGTCTGCCGTTGAAAAGTGAAGAGAATTGAGATGTTAAGGATAAATGAATGAAACAACTAATCGAAAAAGCAAATACGTTAATGGAAGCACTGCCCTACATTCAGCGTTTTTCCGGTAAGACATTTGTCATAAAATATGGCGGTCATGCCATGGCGGACGAAAAGCTCAAGGAGTCGTTTGCGCTTGACGTCGTTCTGCTCAAGTCGCTGGGGATCAACACCGTTATCGTTCATGGCGGCGGCCCGCAGATCAATGATACCTTGAAACGGTATGGCATCGTTTCCGAATTTGTGCGCGGCATGCGCGTGACTGATTCCGAAACCATGCAGGTGGTTGAGATGGTGCTGGCAGGCCAGGTTAACAAAGAGGTCGTGGGGTATCTCAATCAGCATGGCGGTCGTGCAGTGGGGCTTTCCGGCAAGGACGGTACGCTGCTTCTGGCAAAGAAACTGCTGCAGGAGGTCAGAAATGATGACGACACCATTAGCATGGTTGATATCGGCTATGTCGGTGATGTGGTCAAGGTAAACACGGATCTGATCAGCACGCTGGAACAGGGAAAATATATACCGGTTATCGCACCGATCGGAGTTGGGCTTGATGGCGAAAGTTACAATATCAATGCTGATCTGGTGGCTGGCAGGGTCGCTGCTGCTCTAAATGCTGAAAAGCTGATTCTTCTGACTGATATCAACGGAGTAAAGGACAGCAGTGGTACTTTGCTGGAGAGTATTTCAGTCGCTGATTTGCATCGCCTGATTGAGGAGGAAGCCATCACCGGCGGCATGATTCCCAAGGTGATCTGCTGCGCTGATGCACTCAAGGAAGGGGTTAAAAAAGCTCATATCATTGATGGTCGCATGGAGCATGCCGTGTTACTGGAGATATTTACCGATGTTGGTATCGGGACGGAGATAGTCAAATGAACGCACAGCAATGGATTGAAAAATCAGATAAATACATCATGAAAACCTATGGCCGCTATCCGATTGTACCTGTCCGGGGTGCAGGGTGCAGGCTGTGGGATGCTGACGGTAAAGAGTATCTGGATTTCCTCGGCGGGGTAGCCGTCAACAACCTGGGACACTGCCATCCAAAAGTTGTTGCTGCCCTTCAGAAGCAGGCCGCGGAGTTGATCCACTGCTCTAATTATTATCAGATTCCTCAACAGATAGAACTCGCGGAACTGCTCTGTAATCACTCCTTTGCTGATAAAGCATTTTTCTGCAACAGCGGTGCCGAGGCCAACGAAGCGGCCATCAAACTGGCGCGTAAATACAGCCGCGACACGTTCGGCCCGGAGCGTTACGAAATTATCACCGCTGCCGATTCTTTCCATGGCCGCACTATGGCGACCGTTTCAGCTACCGGGCAGGAAAAAGTACAGCGCTTCTTTGACCCGCTTCTGCATGGCTTCAAGCATGTTCCATTCAATGATATCGCTGCGTTGGAAGCGGCAGTGACCGCGACTACCTGCGCTATCATGCTGGAGCCGATTCAGGGAGAAGGCGGGATTAATATGCCGTCGGCCGGTTATTTTGAAGCGGTGCGGGATCTGTGCGATCGTCACGGCCTGCTGTTGATTTTCGACGAGGTTCAGGTCGGGATGGGACGTACCGGGAAGCTCTTTGCCTACGAACACTTTGGAGTGACCCCTGATATTATGACTCTGGCGAAAGCATTGGCCGGCGGGGCACCGATCGGAACCATGCTGGCAAAGGATAAATTTGCAGTCGCTTTT
>JAYTVV010000146.1:0-4861 GCA_043743795.1 Geobacteraceae bacterium | reverse complement strand
GCCACTTTGAAAAGGGTCGCGGGCATAAGAAAGATGGCTGTAGTAGTGCTGATCTAGCACGTTGTTGATGCCGATTATCGCGGTGACACCATGATAGTTAACGCCGCCCTTGATATCGGTGGTTGCCCAGCCGGCTGTCGGAGTTTCCTGCAGCCCCGAATCGACCCGATCCTGCTCACGGGCCAGATTTTCCATGGTTTCAAGGAAGAATGCGCCGTTGTCATAGCGGATGGAAACCGATCCCCTGAGCGGCGGAATCTCGGATAACGGTCGATTGCCGGACTCGTTGCGGCCTTCAACATAGGAAAGAGAACCTCTCAGAAACAGGTCGTAATCCAGTGAAACCTGACTACCCATTTCAGCACCCCACATGGTGGCATGAATATTCTGGTAGCTCTTTTCAAAGGTTGTCGGAACTTGGTAAAAATTTATATAATCCTGCAAATCGCTGTAGAAGATAGACGTATTCACGTAGAAACGGGGTGTGGAATACTTGATACCGAGATCAACCTGATGGTTGACCGTGGATTCCAGGTTCTTGTTACCGTGGGAATAGGGTGACGCTGCTGTAGGAACTGCAGGAGTTGGCACGTCAATGAACAGCTCCTGCTGATCCGGAGTTCGGGTACCACGAGCTATGCCGGTAAAAATGTCCAGGCCCGTGGCCGGGGTATAGGTCAGTTGCAGGTTTGCGCTGAAGTCAGCAAAATTTCTACTTGTTCCAGCGGTCACCAGAGTATTTGTTTTACTGGCTTCGGCCCAGGTCAGATCGCCGCGCAGCCCGCCTTTCAACACCAGCTGGCTGCCCAAGGGAAGTTCATACTCCGCGAACATGCCCAGGTTGTCGATGGATGCATCAGGGATCATGGCCAAGTCGCGGTAGGCGAAGTATCCGGCCCGTTGGTTAACGGCATCCCAGTTGCGGTTGTAGTAGTCGATACCGGTTTTCAGGGTGCCCGGTGCGACAGCCATGGAGGCAGTTAGTTTGGCGCCGTACACTTGGGTCTTGGCATCGGTTTGCATGGAATAGAATCGGTTCACCGCTGCCGGTGGCGGGTTTGAACTATCACGCAGACGGTCGTCCATCAGGTGGCTCACTTTGTCCCAGTAGACCTGTAATTTCAAATCCTGTAGCAGCGTTGAAATTTTTTGAATCCTGTAACTCCAGTTCAGTCGATGGGTCTTGTCATAATCAGCATCCATCTTCAGGTATGGATAGAGCACATGATCGGCGTCCTGATAGGTATAGCTGATTTCACTGCGCGAGTTTGATGTGGGGTTGACTCCCAGCTTACCCCAACCAGTGTTAATCTCGTATGCTTTGGAATCAATGGCAGCAGGCTTGTAACGGTTCCTGCTGGTTGCCGGGTAAATTTCGGTCAAGAGTTTGCCATCGCCAGATCTGGGAATATCGGAATACTTGTAGGCGTACCCCAGCAGACCATCGAAGGCATCTGTGCCATAGGAAGATGTGGCGGAAATATTTGTACTGTTCCAGCTTCCATAACCCAGATTGACATCACCACCGAACCCTTTACCAGGGGTCCTGGTCTGGGCGTCAACTATTCCTCCCAGACCGCCCGGGTTGGACAAGTCATAGGGGCCTTTGATTATTTTGACCTGTTCGATTTCGGCAAAGTCATAATGGAAGGCCGGTGGATCCATTCGGGACGGACAGGCGCCGTGCAGCCGTACGCCATCAACCAGGACATTGATGTTGTCTTTCTGGAATCCGCGCAGCACAATGTCGTTGGCAATAGCACCTTTGTGCACATAGCTTATGCCTTCAACCTGTTTGAGGGCTTCGCCCATGTCCCTGGCCGGACTTTCCCGCACCTCGCGGATCGACAGGCTTTCTTCTTTCGATGATTCTTTCTCGCCTCGGATGGTAATTTCGTCCAGCATCTGGTTCTCTGCGAACGCACCCTGACTGATCGGAACCAGTCCGAGAACAACTGCCAAAATGAGTGGATTTATTATTTTCATGGCTGAATAACTCCTTGAAATATAGTGGTAATATTAACGTTTCATTATGAAATTGATCGGCACCACAATCTCTGCCCTGACCGGCGGCATGGGAAAGGGGGCCACTTTCCTGACCGTATCCATGGCGCTTTTATCCAGAATCGAATATCCCGAAGTTTCGGTTATCCGGATTGCTTCTACAGAACCGTTTTCTACAATGGTAAATGCCACTACCACTTTTCCGCTCCAGTTCATTTTGCGGGCCATCGGCGGGTACACGAGCTGTTGTGTTATCAAGTCACTAATATATGTAAAGTGCTCTTTCAAATAACGTTGCTGCACCTTATGCACTGACGGTTGCCGATTGTCTGCACCCTGCTGAACAAGTTGTGGTTCAGTATTGTATGTTGTTGAACGCTCGGTACCAGCGGTAATCTGCTGAGACGCTGCATTCGGAACTTCCCTCGTCTGCTGGTGCTCAGGCAGCATCTTGTCCATGATGTTGGGCACACCTTCTGTACTCGGTAGACGCTGCGCCTGTTCAGGTCCCAGCTCGTTCGCTTTCGACATGGCGGGTGGACTCTGAATTATCGGGCGCACCGCAGCCTTTACCGGTGATGAGACAACCTTGCGCCGAAGTGTGTCGGACGAATCGAGATTATCGAGAATCACCAGAATTGCTTTCGGTGCCTGTTGCAAATTGCGTGACGCCGTGACGAACAGAACTGCGGCAACTGTCAGGTGCAACGCAAGAGACACGATGAAAAATTTGGCCTGATGCAGCATGTGCAGAAACCTCCGGGCATGCGCAAGCATACCGCAGGAATTCCAGCAGAAAATACTTGTTTTTGGGGTTCGTCACAGTAATCAATGCGTGACTTTGTTCTTTAACAATTGAAAAGCATGAGTCCCTTCAGATAGTTATGTAAGCGCCAACCAACATAGCTATTTAGAGGAGGAACCCATGCTTGTCGAACAGCTTATCCGCGAGACACTTGAGTTGCAAGGATTTCGCATCGAATCCGTTGAAAAGAAGGATTCCGAACTACTTGTCAGCATTGAACCTGATCTTCGCTATCACCCAATCTGCGGGGTTTGCGGTACTCCCGGTGATTATCGTGATACCTTGCAAAAGCGCTATTTCCGCCATGTACCGATCTGGGGCATCAATGTAAATCTGACTTACTCCCCGTGCCGGGTTAGTTGTTCAAAGTGTAGCGGAATCCATGTTGAGCAGATGCCATGGGCTGCCGGGAAGAAACGCTTCACCAAGGCTCTTGCAGTAACAATTGCCACCTGGGCCAGACAGCTAACATGGCAACAGGTAGCCAGGCAGTTTGGTTGTTCCTGGGGTACAGTTGCTGCAGCCGTCGCTTACGTTGTTGCCTTTGGGCTTGCTCGCCGTGAGCTCTCTGGAGTGACCCACATCGGCATTGATGAGATTTCACGCCAAAAAGGTCATGTGTATCTTACCAACGTGTATGACCTGAAAACCGGAACTCTTATCTGGAGTACCGAAGGTCGCTCAACAGATAGTCTTGACAGTTTCTTTAGTTTCTTTGGTCAGGAGCGGACTGAAAGACTTATAGGCATCTGTTGTGACATGTGGCCAGCCTTCATCAAGGCAGTCAAAACCAAGGCCCCTCAGGCCACCTTGGTCTTCGACAAGTTCCACATCGTTAAGAAACTCACTGAAGCGGTTGATACGGTACGCCGCCAGGAGATCAGTGAAAAGGGCGATGAACACAAGAAACTGGTTGCCGGCAGCAGATATATCTGGCTCAAGAATCCCTGGAATCTCACGGACAAACAAAAGGTTTCACTTGAAACCCTGGAGACGTTGAACCTGACCATACATCGCGCTTATCTGCTCAAAGAGTTCTTCAGGGACTTCTGGCAGTCAGCAACAAGAGAAGTTGCAACCAAGGTGCTGAATCAGTGGTACTCGTTGGTCGCTGAATCAGAGATAAAGCCGATGCAAGAAGTCGCCAAGCTACTTAAACGACATGAGGAAAATATCCTCACCTACTTCGATCTGCCGATCTCAAACGGAATCGTTGAAGGACTCAACAACAAGGCAAAGGTAATCAGTCACCGAGCCTATGGATTCAGAACTGCAAAGAACTATATTCTCAACCTGTATCACTGCATGGCCGATCTAATAATGCCAACTACTTTGCACAGATTTGTGTGAGGAACCTCATTTACTGGCTCTTCGGTGATGACCTGTTCATCGTTGTCATTGATATCCACATCTAGGTTGACCACAATATTGCCGTAATCGGTGATCTTCTTCTCACCGACCTTCTGGATATGTGCGCCCAGATAGGCCGCAAACAGCGAGGTGATGCGCTGTTGGCCATCCAGCACATATTGGACTTTGACACCGTCGGGGGTGTCAGGAATCTCAAGATTGCCGACATTCTTGATGTCGTTGATGCGCTCATCGGTCTGCCAGAGGATAAAAGTACCAATGGGGTAGCCTTTGAGAATGCTGTCGAGAAGTTTGGCTGTTTTATCAATCGTCCAGACAAAGTCTCGCTGGAATTTCGGAATCTTGATAATGCCTTTCTGAATCTCGTTTATCAGGTCAGCGTATTTTTTGGAATCCGGTTTTGGTTGATCAAAGCTCATTTACTACCGCCTTTCAAGCCGCTGTATAAAGCGACTTATTCCCGTGGGGAGATATCTGAAAGTTTGCTGGTTATCAATATTCATCAGGCATTAATTCAGGCTCATCAGGTCGGTCAGATCGGCGTATTCCTTCCCCTGTTTCACACCGGACCATCAGCGGCTCCCATTTTCAGTTGGTGAGTGTCGCTCACCAACTGGCTCCCTTCGGCAGCCAGCTTCTTTTTCAGCCACTTCCAGTAGTTGCGGGCTTTGGTGTAGTCCG